>DASRVZ010000001.1:0-4002 GCA_035654835.1 Dermatophilaceae bacterium
TTCTTGTTGATCATGTCGAAGCCCCAGAAGGTAAAGAAGAGGTGGGTCTCGACGCCCTCACCGAGGGCGGCGTTGGCGAGGATCAGGCCGGGGTAGGCCATGTCCAGGCTCCCCTTGGAACAGATGACGGCCAGTTTGCGGCCAGTTTGAGCCTCGGCGTCAAAGTTGGGGACGATGGCCGGGCTCGCGTCTGTGGTGGTCATGTTGGTGCTCCCTTCGCGCCCGGTTCTTCCGGGCAGCTCCAACTTTGCGGTCCGGGTGTAGAGGTCGTGGTGGGTTAACGATGAAGAAACGACTAAGAAAACCGATAACCCCGTGCACTTGGCAGGTCAGGATGCGTTCAGCTACTTGACTCATGACCCAGGCGAACGCTGGCCGGAGCCGGAACAAAAGAGGTACAAGACTGTGCGATGTCCGCGCGGCGCGGCTATTGGGACTTAGCGCATCAACAGCGCCACAGTTGCTGCCAGTGCCACGAGCGTGGCAGAGCCCAGCATGACCATCGGCCCGTGGACGGTGGTTCTCGGGATCCCCCGCAGCGGGAAGAGCAGCTGCCGTCCGGCTGTGTAGGCGGCGAACCCGGCGACGAAGACGAGACCCCCGGCCCTGCTTCCGACCAAGACGACAGCCGCGAGGGCGAGAGCGCCGACGACCCCGGAGAGCGAGGACTCCAACAGCTGAACTGGGACGCGGCGAACACCGAGGCACCGGTCCGAGGACCAAACGCCCCAGCGTGAGCTGGTGGGGCGGCCCGCGCAGCACCCGCCCAGCAGACAGCCGAAGCGCCCCACCATCATGCCTAGCAGCAGGCCTGGCGCCGTCGCGTCGAGCACCATGCCCGGCGACAACCCCAGCAGCAAGGAGCCACCGAACAACGTGGCGACCGCGACCAGCACGAAACCCTGAATCGACATGCCGGGCGTCAGGAAGGTCCGACGCTCCCTCGGGTGCGTGGCGAGGTAGTACGTCTTCGCACCCAGCAGTCCGAGGAGGCACGTCACCAGCGACAAGGCAAGCAGCTGCGGTATGGGAAGCCCGAGGCGCGAGGCCAGCAGGCCCTGGATGACCAGCGCCAAGGCGGTGCCGGCGCCGACCAACGCCGGCCAGGCCCCGAGGCGTGCACCGGGCGCGAGGACATTGACGACCGGCCCGAAGGCCGTGGTGCCGACGGCCGTACCGCTCGGCAGCCGCGGGTCGGTGACCGCCATCCAGCTTCCTGGTGAGTCCTGCGGAGCCGGCTCAACCGGGGTGGCCGTGACGTCCCAGGTGCCGTGCGGGAGGTTGGGGACCCTGGTCGTGACAGCGATGCGACCGCTCCCGGGGACGACGTCGTCGACGGTGGCCAGGGCGGTGAACGTCTCGCGCTGGCCTGCTGCCGGTTCCTCCCGAAGGCGTCCGCTGAGGTGCACCCGGACGGTGTAGGGGGCGCCGTTTGGGGCGGCGTCGAACCAGTAGGTGACGCCCAGAGTCTGCGGCTCCTTGTCCGCGAGGGCTTGGCAGGTGAAGGAGCTCATCTCCACGGGCGTGGAGCCGGAGCGCAGGGCAAGCCGTGGCGGGCGCATCTGCGAGATTGAGATTGGCGTGGGCACCAGCGGCTTCGTCGACGCGCTGTGTGTCGGCCGCGGTGGTATAGGCGGCGCCTCCTGAGCCGCGGTGAGCAGGGCCTGGGCCGACAGATTGGTCCGTCCCGGGATCGGCCGCGAGCCTCGCCTCGGCTTGGGCGGGCGAATGCGGGGCGAGGAGCCATCAGATGGCCGTCCCGCTGTCACGGCTGAGCTCTTGCTCACGAAGGCACTGCCGTTGGGCCGCAGTCCCAACGGAGAGTCGTTGTGGCTCATAGGGTCCTCCTCAGGGTCGGGGCAAGTCGCCCAGTTACTGGTACAGCGGGCGGTGCCTGGTCGCGCTGGTGAACGTGGGGCCTGACCGACCGGGGCAGTGACGATCACCTCGCCGAGTCACGCAAGGGGTCACCCCTGTCGGGGTTGGTAACCAGGTCTGAACCCGCGATCCGCAGCCGGCACACCCCGCGCGTCGGGGACGTCGTATCGGCTGGCCAGGTGCTCGCCGGGCATGGAGCAGCCATGCCCGGCGAGGTCGCTAGGACACCGCAGCGCTGGCGTATTTGCCCGGGTCGGCGCTGAAGCTCTTGGCGCATCCCTTTCCGCAGAAGTAGTACGAGTGGCCGTCGTAGTCAACGGTCGCGGCGGCCGTGGCTGGGTCCACGCTCATGCCGCAAACCGGATCGATCGCCTTGGGGGAGTCCTCGGACATGTCGTGCTCCTTTTCTTGATCGCGTCCGACCTCCACCACCGGGTCGGTGGCTGGTACGCGGACGTTGTCGGGGATGGCGCCGGGCTTGAAGCCGCGGAGCCGGTTGGCGTTGGTCACCACGGACAGCGAGGAGGCCGCCATCGCGCCCGCGGCGATCATCGGGCTCAGCCTTAGACCGAACGCCGGGTAAAGCACGCCGGCGGCGATCGGGATACCGATCGCGTTGTAGGCGAAAGCGAACACCAGGTTCTGTCGGATGTTGCGCATCGTGGCCCGGGACAGGTCGATCGCGGTGACCAACCCGGAGAGGGCTCCGGAGATCAAGGTGATGTCCGAGGACTCGATGGCCACGTCGGTGCCGGTGCCGATGGCGGAGCCGACGTCCGCCTGCGCCAGGGCGGGGGCGTCGTTGATGCCGTCACCGACCATGCCCACGACCCGCCCCTCGGCCTGGAGTCGGCGGACCTCGGCCGCCTTGTGTTCGGGCATGACCTCCGCGAGGACGCGCCTGATGCCGACCTGACGGGCGATAGCGGCTGCGGTGGCACGGTTATCGCCGGTCATCATCACCACCTCGATGCCGCGGGCCTGCAACGCGGCCACCGCGCCAGCTGAGCCGGCCTTGATGGTGTCGGCCACGCTCACCACGGCGGCGGGGATTCCGTCGACGGCCACGAGCATGGGGCTCTTGCCGTCGGCTGCCAGGTTCTGGGAGTCCGACTCCAGGGGGCCGGGGTCGATGCCCGCCCCGACCAGCAGGCGCCGGTTGCCCACCAGGACCTCCTGACCGGCGACGAGTCCGCGCACACCCTGGCCGGTGATCGAGTCGAAAGCGGTGGCCTCCGGCAGGACCAGACGGCGTTCCCGGGCACCGGCGACGATCGCGGCGGCGAGCGGGTGCTCGGAGGAGACCTCGACGGCCGCAACCAGCGCCAGGACCTCCTCTGAAGTGAAGCCAGGCGCGGGCAGGACATCTGTCAGGGCGGGGGTGCCCTTGGTGATCGTGCCGGTCTTGTCCAGCACGACCGTGTCGAGCTTGTGCGCCGTCTCCAGGGCCTCCGCTGAGCGAATCAGGATGCCGGCGGTGGCGCCCTTGCCCGTGCCGACCGTGATCGAAAGTGGGGTAGCCAGGCCCAGGGCGCAGGGGCAGGCGATGACCAGCACGGAAACCCCTGCGACGAGCGCGAAAATGAACGCCGGCGGCGGCCCGACCAGCGCCCACACAGCGAAGGTCCAGATCGCGATCGCGATCACGGCCGGCACGAAGTAGCCGGAGACCTGGTCGGCCACCCGCTGGATCGGGGCCTTGGAGCCCTGGGCCTGTCGGACCAGCTTGATGATCTGGGCGAGCATGGTGTCCGCGCCGATCTTGGTCGCCACATACTTGAACGACCCGGTCTGGTTGATCGTGGCGCCAATCACCTCGTCCCCGACGTTCTTGGTCACCGGGATCGGCTCACCGGTGACCATCGACTCGTCTACTGGCGAGCTGCCCTCGACGACCTGCCCGTCCACCGGGAGCTTCTCTCCGGGACGGACCACGACAATGTCGTCCAGGGCTACATCTGCGATGGCCACCTCGGCCTCGGCCCCTTCGCGGATGACGCGGGCGGTGCGGGGCTGCAACCCGATGAGCGTGCGGATCGCCTCACCGGTCCCGGCCTTGGCCTTGGTCTCCAGCAGTCGCCCCAGCAGGATCAGAGTGACGATCACCCCGACCGCCTCGAAGTA
>DASRVZ010000002.1:0-34992 GCA_035654835.1 Dermatophilaceae bacterium
GTTGTCGGCGGCCTCGGCCGCAGTCGTCCCGGCAGCAGCTACTTCCGCTGTCGTTCCGGCGGGTGCCCCGGCCACGGGTGCCGGTGGCGCTGCTCAGTCCGGTGACAGCCCTCTGACGGGCCTTGGCGGTTTGGCTCTGCTGCTGGGCGGTGCCGCGATGGTCCCGGCCATTCGCCGACGCCGTCAGGTCTGACCGACAAGTAAGGATCGGGTGTGCGTGAATGAAGTCGGTCACCTCGCCCGGCAGTAGCTAGCGCAGTTCCCTGCGCTGGTGGGCGGCAGCCGTAGTGCTGCTGCCCACCAGCGCCAGGTTCCTCGCGGTGGGCAAAGCCGACCATGGAGAACCGCTGGCCGGTCCGGCTGCGACCCTCGGGTGTTGTGGGCGGACCGGCCGACAGTTCCTGCCGTGACGCAGACCCAGGTCACCTGAGATCGCTCGGTCAGCTGACCTCGGCGATGAGCGTCGCCGAGGTCACCTGGTCGCCGGACTCGACGTCTCAGGTGATGATGACGCCGGTTGCGTCCTCCTTCCCCGACATCAGGAGTATCTGCGCAGCCGGAACAAGCCGTTTGGCTGGTGCTCACGTGCTGTATGGGGGAGCAGGTCCCGGCCGCCAGGCACACGACAGGCCCGCTGATCGGGGTCAGCACCGCGACGACTCTGTCACTGCTCCAGCGTTGAGACTTTGGATGCCTCGAGAACGGGCCCGGAGTCAGCTCAGGGGCTCGAAGGTGGCGGTGAAGTGGCGCAGGGCCGGGGGCTCGTCCACGATGCGGTAGCCCCTCAGATCAGCCGCGTTGCGCGCGACGTGCTCGCACACCTCGATCACGTAGTCGATGTGGCTCTGCGTGTACGTCCGTCGCGGGATCGCCAGCCGCACCAGGTCCAGGGCGGCGGGCACCTCCGAGCCGTCCGGCTGGCGGCCGAACATTACCGTGCCGATCTCGACGCTGCGCACCCCGCCTGCCTCGTACAGCGCGACAGCGAGTGCCTCGCCGGGGTACTCCAACGGCGGGATGTGGGGGAGCAGGGCCCGGGCATCCAGGTACACGGCGTGTCCGCCGATCGGGGTCAGCACCGGGACTCCGGCCTTGACCAACGCGTCGCCGAGGTACCCGGTTGAGCGGATCCGGTAGCGCAGGTAGTCGTGGCTGACGGCCTCCTTCAGCCCCTGGGCCAGCGCCTCGAGGTCGCGGCCGGCCAACCCGCCATACGTCGGGAACCCCTCGGTGAGGATCAGCACGTTGCGGCAGTCGCGGGCCAGGTCGTCGTCGTTCATGGCCAGCCATCCACCGATGTTGCCCATCGGATCCTTCTTGGCGCTCATCGTCATGCCGTCGGCCAGCGAGGCCATCTCACGCACGATGTCGGCCACGTCGCGGTCGCCCTGCCCGGGCTCGCGCTCGTGGATGAACCACGCGTTCTCGGCGAAGCGGCAGGCGTCCAGGAACAGCATCTTGCCGTGCTTGTCGCAGACCTCGCGGACCGCGTGGAGGTTGGCCAGCGACACCGGCTGCCCGCCCCCGCTGTTGTTGGTGATCGTGATGAACACGACCGGGACGTCGTCGCCGCGCTCGCGCAGCAACGCGTCCAGCGCCTCGATGTCCATGTTGCCCTTGAACGGGTGGACGGCCTGCGGGTCGCGGCCCTCGGCGATGACCAGGTCGACGGCCGTTGCCCCCGAGGCCTCGACGTTGGCGCGGGTGGTGTCGAAGTGCGTGTTGTTCGGGACGATCTTCCCGGGGCCCCCGAGGACGCTGAAGATGATCTTCTCGGCTGCCCGGCCCTGGTGGGTGGGGAGCACGTGCTCGAACGGGAACAGCTCGCGCACTGCATCGCGGAAGATGAAGAAGGACGGCGACCCGGCATACGACTCGTCGCCATGCTGTATCGCGGCCCACTGGTCGCGGCTCATCGCGCCGGTGCCCGAGTCGGTGAGCAGGTCGATCAGCACGTCCTGGGCGTTGACCTTGAACAGGTTGTAGCCGGCCGCGGCAATCGCAGCCTTGCGCTCCTCCGGTGTGGTCATCCGGAGCGGCTCCACTGAGTGGATCCGGAAAGGCTCGATGATCGTCTTGTATGTCGGTGCGTCCATGCCCTGCATTATGGCCGAGCGCCAACCACCCCTGCGCGTGGCTGGCCTTCCATGAGTCTCGCCGAGACCATGGATGCAACCGATGGGGCTTGCGGCGCGTCTCAGTGGATGTGTTGAAGCGTGAAGTTCTGGCCGTGCTCGGTGCCGCTGTTGTCCTGACCGCGTGCGGCCCCGTCGCCGATGGTGGATCAGCCGTGGTGGTCACCGGCCAGGTGCTGTCGGCGCCGAGCTGCCCGGTCGAGCGTGTGGGTCAGCCATGCCCACCCCGGCCGGTTCCCGATGCCCTGGTGGTCGCCGTGATCGGGAACGAGCAGCGAGGCGAGACAACCAGCGACCAGCGAGGACAGTTTCGACTGATGTTGCTGCCAGGGCGTTACACCATCCGGGCGACCAATCCCGGTGGATACGCGTCAACGGCCTCCGAAGAAGTGACTGTCTCGACCACGCCGGTGCAGATCACGCTAACCGTCGATAGCGGAATCCGCTGACGATCATTGGGCGACGACCACGCAGGGTCAGGTGACCTGAGCGATCACCGCACCCTGCGGGACCTCCTTGCCCTCCTCTACGAGCAGCGTGATCACGCCAGGTGCTTCGGGATATACCTCCGCGTCAACCTTGTCCATGGCGACTTCGGCGATGAGGGTCGCCGGCGTCACCTGGTCGCCGGACTCGACGAACCAGGTGACGATGACGCCGGTCGCGCCCTCCTTCCCCGACATCGGGCCTTTCGGCCCTAGTCGATCAACGGCAGTCCCTACCACGATTGACATGCGGCCACGTCGAACCCGCGGCCCGCAGTGCGAGACGTCTTGAGAAAGGCGGGAGTCATGAGCAATCAAGGCAGCGCCATCCGCGGACCCCACAATCTCGGGCGTCAGCGGTTCGAGTACCGATCTGAACACACGCTGGCCAAGTGGCCGTTCGTGCACATCAGCGTTGGCGGTCGAGGCGACGACGGCCGCTACCGGTTGGGCGAGGCCCGCGGGATCATCGCCGTGGGTGACGTCGCCGTTGGCTTGGTGGCGATCGGCGGGGTCGCGATAGGACTGGTCAGCTTCGGCGGCATAGCAATCGGCTTGGTCGCCCTCGGAGGGATCGCGTTGGGCCTCACCGCAACTGGTGCGATCGCCATCGGGCTGACGGCTGTCGGGGCCATCGCAATAGGGGTCACCACGCATGGCCCGGTCACCGTGGGCACCGCCTTGGGCGCCAGGATCATCTCGAAGTCCAGCTCACCCTGACTCCAACTCGCCCTGACGCTTCGAGCTGCCCAAGCGGGTACGGCGTCGCGGGTGTGGCGTCTGGTTGGCCGGCGCTTCAACGGGCGCGGCGACGCACCGCAAGTGCCGCGAGCGCGGCGATCAACACGCCGATACCGAATATCACTGGTTGCAGCCACAATCGGTCCGAGAGCAGCGCCCACTGAGCTCCGATCCAGGCCATGAGACCGACACCGAACAACCCTGAAAGCTCAACGGCGCCGCGCCTCCGGGCGATGAGACCAACCGCCAACACGCAGGGGGTCGCGCCGAAGAGAACCAGGAGCAGTATGCCGGGCCAGGTGTAGGTATCGAACGGGCTGCCGGCGATGAGCTCCGTCCGCGCCCTGACTGCGCCGGGGCAAGAACGATGTGGACATCAGCATCACCTCCAGCCCATGCTCGAATCGACGCGCCCGCCCTCGCCAGAGTCGAAGGTCCCATGGCGCTGACCATTAGGAGGAGCTGAGTTGAGCGGGACAAGATTGTCGGTCTTCATCGCCTCGAGCCTCGATGGCTACATCGCGACTCGTGACGGGAATCTGGCGTGGCTGGAGGAGGCCGCGAGGCGCGACGAGGACTACGGCTTCGAAGCATTCCTGGACAGCGTGGACGCGCTCGCCATGGGACGGGGGACCTACGACCACATCGCCCATCTCGACCCGTTGCCGTTCGGTAATCGGCCGGTGTTCGTGTTCACCCACCGCCCGCCCGCACCGCGCGACGGGGTCACGTTCTGGCAGGAGTCGCCCCGCGCGGCCCTGGCCCGTTGGACCGCGATGGGACTCGGCCGGGTCTACCTCGACGGCGGCCGGCTGATCAGCGATTTCCTTGCTGAGGGACTGGTCGATGACCTGGCCCTGACCAAGGTCCCCGTCCTTCTCGGGGATGGCCTGCCGCTGTTCCACCCCATCGGTGTGAGCACATCGCTGCGGCTCGAGAGCGTGCAGAGCTGGCCCAGCGGCTTTGTGAACCTCACCTACTCCCGGGCGCGGCAGCACGGTGAGGTGGCCGGGGGATCCTCACCTTCGGGCGAAAGATAGTCCAGCAACGCTAGCTACCGGAATCAGAGCCGGTCTGCTCGCCGCCGGCATTCTCCAGCTCGATCAGCTGGCCCTCGAGGTATGACTTCAGGAGGGCATGGTGGTCACGCGCAAGAGTCCGTAGGTCATCGACCTTCTTCTGCAGCAGAGCACGCTCGCAGCCGAGCTCTTGAAGAATCGCGTCCCTCTTCTGCTGGGCCTCTGCGACGATTTCAGTGGAACGCTCGCGTGCATCGGTGATCAGATGCTCGTGCTCGGCACTGGCCTCGGCAAGAAGCGACTCGGCATCGGTGATGATCACGTCGTACTTGGCCTCGCCGGCGGACACAAGGTGGTCGTACTTGGCTTGGCCTTCGGCCACATACTCGTCGTGCAACTTCTGAGCGAGAGCCAGCAGGCCAGCCGCCGAGCCCACGCCTGATGCGCCGGCGTCGTCATCTTCCACCTCTACCTGCTGATCCACCTGCTGAGGATCCGTGGGCATCGTGGGTACCGCAGGGAGGTGGTAGTCGCCGTTGACGAGAGCGGCGAGACGGTCAACAGGAAGACCGTCGGTAGACCTTTCGAGGTCGCTGCCCCGCAACCCTACATACGACAACAATGTGGATCCGCGATCCCGCCCGTTCCTGAATTCACCATGGTTGTTCATGGTTCCTCCTCGCTCACACAGATGGTCCTCGTGGGCCACCGTTGATAAAAGGCTATGGATCCGGCAAAGCCTCGGTAAGTACTTGGTCAAAGTTCTGCCCGTTGAGAGGCAGTTAGTGGTCGTTTGGCCAATGAGAGCTAGTCCAAACAGGCGATGGGCTCTTCGGTTTCGAGCGAAGTGGGCGAATCCCGGCGCGCGCCGGACGAACTGCCCACGGCAGGCGCCGCGAAGACCAGTTGCGCGGTGACGTCGTCCACCCCGACGACTGCCCTCACCGCCTCTTGATACTGCGCCAGCTGCGGGGCGTAATAGGCCTCCTTGGCCAGGATGTCTTCCGCCGAGTCGACCCTGTCGGTCTTGTAGTCGACCACCACGAGCTTCCCGTCGGAGGGCTCGGCCAGCAGGTCGATATAGCCCTCGACGTAGCGGTCACCGTCGCGGGTGATGACATAGACCTCGCGCCAGGCGCGGCTCACCTGACCGGCCTGCCGGACCACGCCGGCGCCCAACGCCGTGCCCGCACGACCCGCGACGTTTTTGACCAGTTCGGGGATCTCAGACTCCGCGCAGGCCAGCTCGGCGAGCCGGGTGATCTCGTCGTCGGTCGGGTTCGCCAGGTCGACCAGCTCGAGCACGCGGTGGACGGCTGTCCCGATCGCGGTCCCTTTGTTGGAGCCGCGACGGGGATACTTCTTCGGCGTGACGTCACCGGCCGTTGCGACGTCCTCGGTAGCAGCCTGCTCGGTAGCAGCTTCCTCGATCGCAGCCTGCTCGATGGCGGCTTCCTCGATCGCAGCCCTGACAAGCGCTTCTTTGACCAGTGCCGTCGGGCTCGTCGCCACCCGCGCATTGACGGCAGCCAACAACTCGTCGCGGGCGCGCGCGAACTCATCGCGGCCAGGCAAACGGGTCGTCAGAGATCCGCCGATATCGGTCAGCGGAGGCTCGGCGGGGGCCTCGATGGTGGAACCAGCCGATATCGGATCATTCGCTGCGAGGGTGCTGTTCGACAGCAGGTCCCACACCTTCTGGGCATGCGACTTCTGGCCGTTCTTCGACTGCTTGTAGTAGCAGCCGACCACGAGATGGTCCATGGCCCGGGTCAGTGCGACGTAGAGCAGTCGCGTTGACTCCAGCTTCGACTCCTTGTCGTCATATGCCTTCGCGTCGACGTAACCGCGGGTCTCCAGCGCACCTTTCTTGAGCCGGATCTGCGGCTTCGCGTCGACGTCCCACACGAGGCTCGCGGGCCGCCCGCCGGTCGACGCGAGCCCGGCCACGATGGTGATCGGGAACTCCAGGCCCTTCGATCCGTGCACGGTCAGGATGCGGACGGCGTCGTCGTCCGGCTCGGGCACGACCGTCTCGAGCACGTCCGCCTCATTGTCTATCTGCCGCATCGCCCAGTCCACGAAGCCGCCCAGCCCGGACCCTCCGGCATCGCACCACGCCCGTGACTGGTCGACGACGAACCTCATCCGGCGCCAGTGGTCGCGCGGTCGCTTCCTGGTCGCAGTGAGCTCGATCAGGCGCAGCTCGCGCACCAGAGATGCGGCAAGCTCGTTCACCGGCATCCACCAGCGTGCTTCGTGCCACCGGCGCAGCTCCGAAAGCCCAGCAGCGACAGGGTGATTCACCGGGAGCGACTCCATCGTCCTGGCCATGTAGCTCCAGCGCCCGCCGGCCGCGCGCCACTCCAGGAGCGCCTCATCGGAGCACGCAAGCCCCGGGTGACGAAGCGCAGCGAGGACCGCGACCTCGTCCGAGGGATTGTCGATCGCCTGCAACATCGTCACCAGGTCGCGGACTGCGTCCGTGGCCCAGACGAGCGACCGGCTCTCGACGCGATAGGGCACGTCGCGGGCCAACAACGCCCGTTCGAGCGACCCGAGCGAGGTACGGGTCGGCAGGAGGATCGCGACGTCGCCGTAGGACGCCTTGCGTCGCTGCTTTGCACCAACAACCCAGCCCTCCGCCTTGGCGCGGACGATCAGGTCGGCTATGTGCGTCGACTCGTACATCCGGATCGTCGCCATGTCTGCGTCCTGCGGCCCCCCGAGCAGCTGCACCGGTATGACGCCGTTCGTGTCGACGCCGTGAGTGTCGACGTGCCCGTTCGTGTCGACGACGCTCGTGTCGCCGGGCTCGTTCGGCGACAGGGCCTTCCGGAACTCTTGCAGCGGGGAGTAGTCGATGCCTGAGCTGGTGTCGTCGCCGATGAGCTTCTGAAAGACGGCGTTCGCGGCCGCGATGACCCCGGGGACGCTGCGGAAGTTGACGGTCAGGGCCGTCTGTCCTCGAAGGTATCGGGCGCCCACGGCACGGAACGTGGCGATGTCGGCCCGGCGGAAGCGGAAGATCGACTGCTTGGCGTCACCGACGAAGAACAGGCGGCCCTCGTCGATCTCCACGGCTGCCCAGCTCTTCGGCCCGTGTCCCGCCAATGTCTGGTCATTGTCCGTCGTGTCGTCGTGTGATCCCGCCAGCAGATGCACGATCTCGACCTGGAGCGGATCGGTGTCCTGGAACTCGTCAACCATGAGAATCGGCCAGGCCCGGTGCAGGCGACGGCGCACACCAGGGCTGTCGCGCAACAGGTCTCGGGCAAACACGAGCAGGTCATGGAAGTCCAGGGAGCCCTCGGAGCGGCGACGTTCTGCCTCGGCCAGCACCCAGTCCTGCACCCGTGAGGCCAGCGTCTCGGTCACCGCCGCCCCGACGTCGCCGATCAGCTCGAGACGTGCGTCCTCCGCGTCGGTCAGCGCGTCGACGACGGCGCCCTTGTCCAGACCCGCCTTGACCCACACGGGCGCCGCACCCGCCTTGGACCCCAGGGACGTCTGAGTGAGGATCTCGAGCACGTCCATACGGTCCGTGGCTGTCTCCAGCGCATGCAGCGTCTCGGTCGTGCTCCCCTCGAGGCACGTCGTCAGCCTGTCGTCGCCGGGCCAAGAGTCCCGGTCCTTCAGGGCCTCATGCAGAGCGGCGACGACCTCACGACCGTCGATGCGGGGGAGTGGGCGCACCTGCAACGGGTGGTCGACCAGCCGGTCCCACGACCCCGACATGGCACCCGCGATGTCGCGCAGAGTGAGAAGGATGCGCGGGTCGACGGTAAGGCCGGCAAGCAGCTGCGGTCGCACCGCCTCGTCGTCGAGCAGCGTGTCGAGAAAACCGCGCCACGCGTCGTCACCGCTGACCGAGCTGGCCATCGTGTCGGCGACGCTGAAGCCCGGCGGCAGCCCGGCCTCGATCGGCGCTTCGCCGAGGATGCGGGCAGAGAAGCCGTGAAGCGTCATGATGACGGCGTCCTCGAGCGAACCGAGTGCAGCCAGGCACCGATCACGCTGCACCTGGTCATACGAGTGCTGGAGATACTCGCCCCGGCTGGCCTCCTCCAGACCCTCCCGGATACGGCTCCGCAGCTCGGCGGCGGCGTTCTCGGTGAAGGTGATCGCGGCCAGATCGCCGACTCGCTCGAGGTGGCCCGTCGCCACCATGTGCACGACGCGCGCGACCAGCGAGGTTGTCTTGCCGGTGCCTGCCCCGGCCTCGACGAACAAGGTCTCCCGGAGGGACGTGCGGATGCGTTCGCGGTCCTCGTTGTCAGCTGGCATGGTCATGCAGGCACCTCCTCGTCCGTGGTCGGTTGGGCGTCCTGCGGATCGGCGATGTCGGAGTAGGGGCGGACCGCCGGGTCGTCTCGCACTGCACGCCACTGCTCGAGCCTCGTCGAGGGGCACACCCGGTCGAAGTGGCAGTAGAAGCACGCATCCCACGTCTCCCGCGGAAACGACTGCTCCGCGCCGGGATTCGCCGGGTTGACGCCATCACGAATGCCGCGCACGACCACGTCAAGGACCGTCCGCAGCCGAGTTGTCTGATCGTCGTCAACGACCCCGCCGCGGTGCAAGGCACCCTGCTCCACCAACCAGAAGTAGGCCTCGACCTGGGCCTTCGGCTGGCCGGACAGGGCTTTGGCGGCGAGGGCGTAGAGGACCAGCTGCAGCTTGCGGCCGCGGTCGATCAGGTCGACCTCAGAGGCGGCCTTGCCGGTTTCTGGGATCGCGTCGTAGCCGTAGTCCTTGCCCGTCTTGTAATCGGTGACGATCAGGTCCCCCGACTCGGTCGCATCGACGCGGTCGATACAGCCGGTGAATGGCACCTGCCCCTGAGTCGGCAGCTCGATGACGAGCGGATCGACGCCGTCGCGACCGAAGGCCGCTTCGACCTGGATGGGCCAGGATCGACGCGTGGCACGGAGCTGGCTGTCGGTGTCCAGGATGCGGCGCAGAGACCGACGCAGTCGCGACAGCTGGGCCTGCCAGAGGACCGCACGACCGGTGAGACCACGCGCCTCGAGGGCACGTGCCTCGGTGTCGAGCAGCGCGCGCGCATCTGCGAGATCGCCCAAGGTCCATGGGGTTTCGGGCTCGATGCCGGGGGTCTCACGTGTGCCAAGGTGAGCGCCGAAGAACCGCTCGAGGACGCCGTGGACGAAGGTCCCCTTGGCGCGTGCGTCGATGTTGTCCGCGCTCGAACGGTCCTCGAGGTCACGGATGCCCAGGACCCGACCGAAGAAGTGGCTGGCGGGGCAGGCGGCCCAGCCCTGGAGCGACGTCGCCGACATGCCACCCTCGACCCGCTCGCGCAGTCCCGTGGGCAGCGGGCCCGCGTGACCGGTCCAGGGGCCGAACTCGCCCGCAGCCCTGGCCCTGTCGGCCGCGACCCCAAGCATGAGTCGGGGGTCGTCCGCAGTGAGAGCGTCGAGGCCCCCGTGCATAGCCGTGAACACGTCGAGCTCGTGCGCGGAGGCGAACGTCGTCGCCCGATCGAGCGAGGCGATGAACGAGGGGTATGCCGTCAGCCAGGGGCGCTCGAGCGCGTCGACCTGGTTTGCGCCCACCAGGTCGCCGCCGTTGAGGCGCGTGGCCTGCTCCAGGAACCACGGCGCCGCGAACTGCCTTCTCTGCGAACGGGTATCGGCCCGCGGGTAGCTCAGCTCGATGACTCGCGCGCTGTGCAGCACCGAGAGCCAACGCGCGCGCTCGTCCCTGCGTCGTGCGGTCACGGTGCGCAGCTCGCGGGAGATGAGGGCGCGGTCGGCGTCGCGCAGGATCGCGTGCTCCCGCGTCCGCGGAGGGAAGGAGTCCTCGGTCATGCCGACCACGCAGAGCAGGTCAATGTCGCTGCCGACGAACTGGCTGAACGGCGCCACCAGGACACCGCGGCCCAACGTCGTGCCGCTGGACACGGATCGGTCGAGCTCGGTGCGCAGTACGTCGAGGACGGTCGCGGGAGTCGGTGCTGCCACTGCTTCGTCCAGCTCGGCGAGAGCGGCCACGGAGGCAAGCACCGCGTCATACGAGCTCTGTTCCAGGGCGACCTCGAAGGTGAGTGTTGGGTCACTGCTGGCCCACGCGTCGACCTTCGGGCGCTTTCCCAGCAGGAGCTTCAGTGCGGCGGCGAGCGACTCGGCGACGCCTGCCCACGACGACGCGTTGACGACCTGCTCACCGACCGCCGCCACCGAGGAGACGAACGAGGCCAGCGCGCGCGCCTCGGCTGCTCTGCGGTGAAAGCCTGCGACCCTGTCGGTCTCGCCAGCGATGAGCCCGGTGGCGCGTTGCTCCTGGTCAGCCGCATGGAGCTCGAGCAGCTCGGACCACGTCGCCTCGCCGCGAGCGACCCCAGCCTCTCGGGACAGGCGATCCCACCGGTCAGCCGGCAGTCGGCGCCCCCCCTCGTCGACCAGCGGTCCGTCGCAGAGCCATCGGATCACGTCGGCGCGGGGGAAGTCGTGCAGCGCAAGCTCCAGCAGCCCCAGGACGACGCGGCCGGCGATCGTCTGGTCGAGAGTGCGCTGGCTCGGCACGTGATGCGGCACCCCGGCGGCCTTGAGCTGCTCGCGCAACAGCCGAGCGTAGGGAGTGCTGGCCCGGTAGGCGATGCCGATCCGTTCGGGACGGCAGGTCGATTCGTCCAGGTGCGCGAGCACGGTGCGGACGACCAGACGAACCTCTTCCTCGGCGTCCGGGGCGACGGTCAGATGCATCTCGCTCGGAAGCATCTCGTTCAGAGGAATGTCCTCGTATGCCGGCTGGCTGGGCTCCGTGGTGACCTCGCCTGTGACCTCCTTGAGCCAGCCGGAGGCGTCGTGGGGCGAGCCGGTGAGCACCGCGCTGAGGCGACCATGGTGGTGCAGGCCGCGCAGGAAATCGATCTCCACCGCGGTGAGCCGACTGGGGGAGTAGAGGATCACGTGGGTGGGGGGAGCGTGGCCGCCGTCGATGGCCTCGATCGCCCGCAACAACATCTGCCCCGGCGCCACCAGGTGCTCGACGCGTGAGCGGTAATCGGCGAACAGGTCCAGAACCTCAATGCCATTGGGAGACAATGCGCTTCGGTCCACGTCGGGGTCGAGCTGGACCTCGTCGAGCTCGGCCATCAGACCGTCGAGCAGGCTCAGCGTGGCCCGGTGCTTCGCTGCCCGGGCCAACATGCCGTCGGCGCTTGCGACGGTGGCGCGAACGGCCTGGCTGCGTACCGCGGCGGTGAGCGGTCGGGATACGGCGTGACCGGTGAGCGCGAGGTGCCGTGCAGCCAGACGTTCGGCAACCTGGGGCAAGGCGCTGAACCTCACGTTGGCGAGCCCACCGACACCAGCGACGGCCCGGCGCACGGTGACGCCGGCGACACCGGTCGGGACGATCACGTCAACGGGCGCGAGTGGATCACCGGCCCGCACCTCATCGAGGACGATCCGAAGTGCCATGACGGCAGCGGCACCCGGCTGCGAGAACAGGATTCGACCCACGGCAGGCACCGTATCGGCAAGCACTGACAAAGGTGCTCGACCGCGCCCTAAAGTGGTTGCATGCCGGCGCGCCCTGGTCACCGACCGTTCCTGCTGCTCGAGATGGACCTCACCGAGCTTCCCGTCGAGGTGGACTCGGACGACCCTCTGGCCCGGCTGCGCGCCCGCGGCCGCCCCCAGCTCCGTTCCATCCTGCGTGCGCTTCACGAGGCCGCAGCCGACCGTCACGTCGTCGGGCTGATTGCCAAGGTCGGAGGAGCGTTGCCGTGGGCAACCATGCAGGAGCTGCGACTTGGTGTGCGCGCCTTCGCCGCGAGTGGCAAGCCGACGTTCGCGTGGGCGGAGAGCTTCGGCGAGGGCTCCGGCGACATGCCGGCGTACGTCCTGGCGACCGGCTTCGACACCATCTGGTTGCAGCCCGGCGGAGGACTCGGACTGCTCGGCGTCGGGGTGGAGACGACGTTCGTCCGCGGCGCGCTCGACCGCCTGGGGATCGAGCCGCAGTTCGAGCAGCGTTACGAGTTCAAGAACGCCCCAGACCGCTACATGCGCACCGAGTTCACCGAGGCCCACCGCATCGCGCTCGACCGTTTAGCCGAGTCCGTCTTCACCGAAGCGGTCACCGCGATCGCCGCTGGTCGAGCGATCGAGGCCGTGCGCGTGCGCGAGCTCGCCGACACCGGGCCGCGGACTGCCCCCGAGGCGCTCGAGGCCGGTCTGGTTGACGCGCTTGGATATCGCGACGAGGTGTACGCCGCGATGCGCTCGCGGGTTGGCGCCGACGCTGAGCTGCTGTTCGCCGATCGGTGGCGTCCGCGGCGTCGTCCGCATGTGCCGGCGCGCCGACGGGGCCACGTCGCCCTCGTCGAGGTGCGCGGCGTGATCGCGTCCGGGCGCACGCGTCGCAGCCCGATGGGGCGCCAGGTCGGCAGCGACTCGATCGGGGCATCCCTGCGCGCTGCGACCAACGACGAGCATGTCCGCGCGGTCGTCCTGCACATCGACTCCCCAGGGGGTTCGGCCGTCGCCTCCGACACGATCTGGCGCGAGGTGTGCCGCGTGCGCGAGGCGGGCAAGCCCGTCGTCGTGTCGATGGGCGAGGCGGCGGCGTCAGGCGGCTACTACATTGCCTGCCCGGCCGACGTGATCGTCGCCCTGCCCTCGACGCTCACCGGGTCCATCGGCGTCTTCGGCGGCAAGATGGTCGTGCGCGAGCTGCTCGATCGCATAGGGCTGACCACAGGCTCGGTGTCGCAGGGCTCCCGGTCGCTGATGTTCTCGCCGCGCCGCGGCTTCAGTGACGACGAGCGCGAACGGTTCGCCGCCACCATCGACGCGATCTATGTCGACTTCGTGGCCAAGGTCGCGCGCGGCCGCGGCCGCCCGGTCGCCGAGATCGAGGCCATCGCGCGTGGACGGGTGTGGACTGGCAGCGACGCGCTCGGCATCGGCCTGGTCGACGAGCTCGGCGGGCTACGCGACGCCATACGCATCGCCCGTTTGCGCGCGGGCTTGTCGGTCGACGCCCCGGTGCTCCGCGCCCTTCATGTAGGTCCGCTGGCCCGACTGGGACGCGCGAAGAACACCGAGGATCCGCGCGCTGTTGTCGGCGCGATGCTGCCCGACCTCTCCGACGTCGCTGCCGCGCTGGGGATGTCCGTTTCCTCCGCGCTTCGTATGCCGTCCATCACGGTGCGCTGAGACGGGCTCAGTCTGAGCCGTTGTCGGCGATCGACCCGACGAGTTTCAGGCTTGGCGGCCAGCGCCGGGGAGGCCTGTCAGCGGCACGTCCCCTCGCTCGACCTCTCGGCCTTGTTCGCTGGCGCGACCTCGTAGCTCGAGCCTGAAACCTCGTGACTCGAGACTGAGTCTGACGCCAGTCCCGGCGGAGGCCCAAGCCACGAAGGAGGTCAGGGCCTAGGCGAACAGTCGGACCCATCGCCGGGTGTCGAGTGGTGCGCGCGCCCACACCGAATCTTGATGCCCTCCTAACGGTCCTGAGGTTCAGTCGTCTCCTTGGGGCGGGAGGTCTCAGGCATCACCAGGGTCGTCGCGAGTGCGAGCCCGGAGACAGCCGCTGTCGCCAGGAACGCCACCTCGAACGACGCCGCGTCAGCCAGCAAACCGGCCACGAGCGGACCGAGGAAGGCGCCGGCGTCCGAGGCCATCTGGAAGGCGGCGACCGGCGTGCTCCCGCGACCACCGATGACGTCGCCGACGACAGCCGCCGAGGAGACGCTGAGAAACGCCGAGCCGGTGCCGTACAACGCCATACCGATCATGAACAAGGGCGCACTGCCGGCGAGCGCCATCGCCACCCCCGCAGCCATCGAGAAAGCGGCCCCGGCCTGGAGGAAAGGCCGGCGCCCCCGGCTGTCGACCATTCGGCCGGTCGGGATGAGGACCAGCGCCTGCACCACCGCGGAGAGCACCAGCCCGGCGCCCGTCCAGGACGGGCCCAGGCGAAGCCCCTCGACGACGAACAGTGGGATGAGCGAGGCACGGACCCCGAAGATCGACCAGCCCACCGCGAAGTTGTTTGCCACGGCGGCCCGGTAGGCCGCGCTCCGGATCGCGGTCCCGAGTGGTGTGGGGGCAACATTGGCCGTGCCCGCAGCGACCTCGTGCTCGCGGAGTGCGGTGCGGGCGAGGAACACCATGGCGACGGCCCCGGCAACCAACAACGTTGCCGCGTATACGAAGAAGGGCGCGCGCAGCGACCATGCCGTCAGCGGGCCGCCGAAAGCGGGACCGGCGATGGCTCCCAGCAGGAACCCGGTCTGGTAGGTGCCGGCGGACCTGCCGCGCTGGCCGGGGGCGGCGACGCGCATGAGCAGCGCGAACGACGACACGGTGAACAGTGCCGAGCCGAAGCCGCCGATGCCGCGTAGCAGGATCAGCTGGGCGTAGCTGCCGGACAGCCCGGACAGCAGGCTGGACACCCCGACGATGCCGATCCCGGAAGCAAGCACGACGCGTTCGCCGAGGCGGTTGACCAGCCGGCCGGCCACCGGCGCCGAGGCGAACCGCACCAGCGCGAAGACCGAGATGACGGCGCCCGCGGCGAAGTTGCTGACGTCAAAAGCCTTGGCGAACAACGGGATTGCCGGGGCGACGATGCCGAATCCCAGCGCCACCGAGAACGCCACGGCGGTGAGCACCGCCACCTCGGGCGGCAGGGATCCAAAGGGATGACGTAGCGCGCGCATGCGACCAGATCAGTTGGACAGCGTTGTCAGGAGCTCGTCGAACATCTGGTCGAGAGCACTCACTGTGATGGACATGTGGCCCTCGCCCTGCTGAAGCCGTGCCGTCGCGCCGGGGACGTGCGTGGCGAGCCATTGTCCGTGGGCGTAAGGCACCATCAGGTCTGCGCTGCCCTGCCACACGAAGGTGGGCACCGTGATCTCGGCCAGCGTGAAGCCCCAGGGGGCGGAGAAGGCGAGGTCGTCGTCGACCCAGCCGTCCACCCCGGTGCGGAACGCCTCGGCGAAGCTGGCGGCCATGTCTTCGCCGAGCTCGGCCGTGAGCACGGCGCGATCGACGTCCGGGAGCAGGGTGTCCATCCCCTTGATCAGGCCGTCTGCATCGGTGTCGCGCAGACCTGCGGACTCAGCCTCGAAAGTGGGTCGCATGGCCTCCTCGCCCTTGAGCGCCAGGCCGAACTCGTCGATGTTCTGCTGGCCCATCCCGTCGAGGAAGTCCAGGCCCTCCGCGTCGTACGGCGCGACGCCGGCGATACACAGGATGCCGGCGACCTGCTGGGGGAGACGGGCGCCCGTCGCGAGCGCGTGCGGACCGCCGCCGGACTTGCCGGCCACGAGGCAACGTGCGGCACCGAGGTGCGCGAGCACGGCCGCGACGTCGGCTGCGGCATCGACGACCCTGCGCCCGGTCTGTCGAGTCGAGTCCCCGTAACCGGGACGCGAGAACGTCACCAACCGCAGACCCCGGTCATGGGCTGCACGTTGCATCCCGCGGAACTGCCGAACCGAGCCAGGAGTGCCATGGTGGAAGACGAGAGGTATGCCGTCCTCAGGCCCGGACACGTCCACGTCGAGGGATCGCCCATCGGGCAGGTTGATGATCGTCATGAGCGTGAGCGTGCCGTATCGACGCCACCTCGTCCATGTCTGGGCGCACTGACAACGTCAGGGCAGTCCGACACAACCTCCGGGCAGTCCGATCGTTCTCCGACGAACCTCGGTCGAACGGTGGATACGAGGCCGAGCAACCGCCCATAGATTAACGGCGGCGCGCCGACTCGCGACGCAGCTGACCATGAAAAGTGGCGTTTGGGGTGGTGGGCGTGGTTGACGCGGGTCTGGGTCAACGGTTGCTGGATGGTCCGCTGCGTACGACCCCCGATCCGCTGATCCCCGGCCAACGGCGCGTGGGGTTCTCGCCCGCCGTGGCCCTGGCCACCTACTTCCATGGCACGACGCGGCGGTTCTCCGGATCGCTGTTCGACTCCATCGGTGGTGGTGGAGACCGTTCGGACATCGAGAACCAGATCACCCGCGAGGACGTGCTGGCTGTCGCTGCGGTCAACGCACCTGTGCCTGCCGCCGCCGCCTCCCTGCTGCTGACTCAGCCCGCGTCAGGTCGGCTCGCGAACTGGCTGCGGCAGCTGCCCACCGACATCGACCTGTGGGACGCCGAGGACGACACCCTCGCGGTTGCGACCAAGGCATGGGATGAGATCCGGACCATCCACGAGGCCGGTACCACGTCCACCACCGGCGGGGGGTTCGCCGCCAACAAGCTGCTGGCGCGCAAGCGACCCCGCCTGATCCCCCTGTACGACGAGAAGGTGCGAAGCGTGGTCTTTCTCGTCGAGGGCGCCAGCTGGTGGTTCTCGCTACGGCACGCCATGCGTGTTGATGGCGAAGACAACGAGGTCCGATTCCGGGTCGGCATGGCGATGCGCGAGGCAGACGTCGGCTACGTCTCAGTGTTGCGTGGCCTTGACGTCGTCCTGTGGAGCTACGCCAACTTCGGCGACAGCAAGCCGGAGTGGTGCAGCACTGCAGCGATCTGAAAGGGCGCAATCCATCTTGTCGAGCCACCTCGCGGCCAACCCGAGGCCGGGCGTTGCCCTCGGCGACGTGGCGAGGGCGGTTGCCGCGTGAATGCTCGACAACCAGCTCAGGGCAACGGCGATGTCATGGTGCTCGGCGTGCGTCATCGTGCCGCCGGCCTCGATGGCCTCGATGTTGGGGCACGGAATACTCGATGCCCTCGATAGCTGCGGCACGGTGATCCCCAGGCCCTGACGTATGGCCCTGACCGTGTTGGCGAACAGCCGGGCGCGTTCTCCGGTGTCGACGGCGATGATGATGGTGTTCACGATCGGCGTCCTCCCGTGCCGGTGAGAGATGTCGTTTACATGGATGAGCGAGCGCGCACGAAGCGCTCCAGGCGTGCCCGGGCCTCGCGCATCGTGGGCTCGACCCCGCGATCGTGAGCGGCTTGCCTGCTCTCGTCGAGGACGGCCCGGACAAGGTCGGCGACAAGATCGGCGGGGACCCTCCCCTCCAGCTCGGCTGACAGGGTCTCACTCATGACGGCCCACGACTGCTTCGTGTCGCCCTTCGTGTCCCTCTTGGTGGGGTGCTTCACGCCGGAGTGCGGGTGCCGGTGCGGGTCACGAGCCGACGGCGACTCGCCCTTATCCAAGGTAGTTGCAGGGGTCGTTGCACGAATGGGGGTCGAACCGCCACGACCGGTCCACTCGGTCAGAATCAGCCGATCGGTGTGAGCGTGGGTCTCTTGCCGGGGAGTCCTCGCTGGTGGAACCGGCCTGCACGGCCCTGTCATCTCGACCCGGTCCGGGCGAGGTGGGGTGCGCGGTGAGGCGAGGAAGGGTGGCGGCGGTGGACTTGGCTGCACCAGTGCGGGACACGGGCAACACCTCGGTTGCGATAGCAGGGACAGAAGGTCTCACGGGTGATCCGTGAGACCGCTTGTTCCGCTCGGCACCTGGCTTGGTGACCTAACGCCCCCTGTGCGCTCTTGTCCGATCATAGGCATTATTTCCAACACGCCAATACTTTTCGCAAAATAGCTTCTGTGGATCCGGAGGTTTGTGGTAAAGCGCGGGACTTTAGCCCCTCGCCGTTGGCGCCGTTCGGTGTGCAGGCTGAGAGCGCGCACCCGAACCGGCCCGGTCAGGGCAGCGGGGCGCGAAGGCGACAAGGGAGAGGGACATGAAAGCACGGCGATGGAGCGACCTAAGCCAGCGGAAGCGGACCGTGCTCTTGGTGGCGGCGTCGGTGCAGATCTCGCTGGCGGCGACGGCGTGGGCTGATCTCGCGACCCGCCCGCCGGAGCTCGTCAACGGGCGCAAGGCTCTATGGGCGGCGATCATCGGGGTGAACTTCTTCGGCCCCATCGCCTACTTCGCACGGGGCCGTCGACCGCGCGAGTAGTCACGCGCGCGCACTGTCAGACCGCGCGCACTGTCAGACCGCGCGCACTGTCAGACGAGGATCCGGACCGGCTCCTCCAGGAGCGAGATGAAGGCCGACATCCACCGTGCCGTGACGGCTCCCGACAGGCTCGGCCGGTCGCCGCCGCGCAGCACCGGGGCGACCAAGCCTGCATCCGTGGCGATGGCCACCGAGATGTCGACGCGGGAGAACGACCGTCTCCTATGGCTTCAGGCTTGCGGCCTTCACCGCTGCGCGGGCATCCCCAGCGGCGCCGGAGTGCACGGGCAGGCGCATGGTGTCCAGCATCCGCACCATGCCGTCGCCCATGTGGTCGACGACCACGGCCTCGACGTCATGCTCGCGCAGGAACGTGACCACGCGGGCGTGGTGTGAGCCCGGGGGCCCCTCGTCGTGCAGCCGGCTCCAGGAGACCTCGACCACCTGCCAGCTCATGATCTCGCCGTCGACCACGTCGGCAAGAGCGACCCAGTCGGCACGGCCCCAGCGTGGGTCGATCATGCCTTCACTTGTCACAGGCGCACAGAAAATCATGTCGGCAGAATACCTTTCGCCGTCGCTGCCCAACATCCGGCCGGCATGACTCCGGCCAGTACCGCGTCAGGCCAGTACCGTTGCGGGCGCGTCATTGACGGCCGCGAGCTGTGTCTCGGTGTAGTGCTGCAGGGCACGCGCCTGGGCGGGCTCCAACCGGTCGCACACCCAGTCCCAGTGCAATGAGCACCAGTCGCCAGGCGCGAGCGCTCTGGTCAGGTGCATGGTCCCTTCACCGGTCACGGCAACTTCGTCGCGGACCGCGCCGAGAACCAGGTGGTGACCGTCCCACTCCAGTGGCCGGGACTGCACGACGGCGTGGTCGCCGTTGACGGCGGCGACCCGGCCCCAGCGGATCCGGCAACGGTCGAGCACGTGCAACGGCTCAGTGACGACACCGTTGCGCAGCAACCCCACGAACGGGTAGACGCCGAGCACGTGGAAGCTGTGGTGGGGGAGTGCGCCGTTAGGGATGGCCTCCGCGAGGCTAGGCCATGACCGGCCTGCCCGGCGACGGAAACGCTCGTCCAGCGAGCCGCCCAGGAGGGCAGACCCGACTCGGTCGAGGAGCGGGCTGCCCAGCCAGTAAGCCTCGACGACGCGTGCGTCCAGCGGGTCGTCAAGGCCGTTGGCGGCGGCGATGAGCTCGAGGTACGGCCAGGCGCCCTCGAACGACCGCAACGACTGACGCAACCCTCCGTCGACGACACCTGCAGAGGTCTGCTCGAGCAGCGCCCGATGGTCGTCTCCGCCGCAGTACCCGAGCTGGTTGGGCGGGTACGCGTATCGAGCGAAGAGCAGCGGGCCGTCGGCCAACGGTGCGGGTCCGTTCGCCACCCTCATGCCGACGTCATCTGCGCCCACGACATGCATCCCCACGTCGCACCGTTCACCGCGCGCCTGTGAGGGCGTCGCGACCGCGCCGCACGGGCACTGCCACCAGGACCGCGCCCACGAGCACGAGGGCCACCCAGCCGAGCTGTGGGACCAGGGGCGCACCCTTGACACCGGCCGCCAGCAGAGCGGTGATCACTGCACCGACGACGAGGACCGCGGTCACGTCGACGGCCGGTGCCCGCGACAGAGCAGCGAACCACGTCGAGACGTAGCCGGCCAGGATCAGGCCGGTGAGCAGAACCCACATCCACTGGGTGCCAGTGAGGGTGGTGAGCGCTCCACCTTGGCCGCGCATCAGCGTCCAGGCAACCAGGACAACGGAGCCCACGCCCATACGGGTCAGCCCGACGGTCCACGACGACAGTTCACCGAGCAGCCGCTTGGCGACCACAACTTCGCCAGCCCACACCAGGGTTGCCCCCAGCACCATCAGCTGGCCCTGGCCGAAGATCGTCGTCACGCCTCCGGCCAGCCCGATCTGTCCGACCACGAGCAGCGCGATGGCGACAACGTGGATGGCTCCGAGACGCTCGCCCAGCAGAGGCAGCGCGAGGAGGGCGACCCATACGAGCAGGGTCTTGTGCAGGAAGGCGGCGTCCGTCGATGACGCACGGGCCAATCCTTCGAAGAAGAGCAGGAAGGCGACCGCGCCGCCGAACACGCCGACGACGGCGAGGCCGGCCCACTGCCGCGGCCGCGAGGGGCGGGTCAGGACGGTCCCGGGTCGGCGCGCGGACATCGCTCCGGTGAGCAGGACCAGCACCACTGCCGCGACGATGTTCTTGGCGGTCGTATACGTCGAGGCGTCGCCGAAAGCCTTGACCCCGTACGAGTTCAGGAAGACGGCCACGCCGCTGACACAGGCAGTGCCGAATGCCAGCAGCAGGCCGGTTCGTCGTGTCGTGTTCATTGGACTCCCTCGTTGGTCAGGTTGCGTAGCTCGAGTGCGTCTCTGGCTTCGTGCTCGGTCAGCCGCCCAAGCACCAGTCCCGAGTGCATGAGCACCCAGTCGCCGGGCCCGACGGCGTCAGGCATGGCGAGCAGTGACGCAGTGATGATCCGGTCGCCTGTGTCGACCTCGACGCACCCGGCAGGCGCCACCGCAAGGACCTGGCCCACTACGCCGAGACACATCAGCGCTCACCTCCCAGGTCATCGATCGCGGCGACTACGAAGTCTTCGTCCACGACGTCGGCTTCATCGAGCGCGGTGAGCAGGGCGTCGGTGTCATCGAGCGCGGTGAGAACAGCTTCGACCGCGGCCGGCACCGCTGCCGCGACGGCGGCCGCCATGGGGGTGCCGTGGCCGAAGTGTTTGGCTTCGACGCCGACCACCACAAGGCTTCGGGGCAGCCGGCCGAGAGCGCGAGCGATCTCCACGGCGGCGGCGAGTCCGAGCGCGTGGGTGCCTCCCGCGGACCAACGGCCCGTGGGGAGCTTCTGCGCGATGGCGTCGACAACGTGGATGTCGCCGGGGCAGCCGCCGGAGCTGACCGCATCCGCGACGACCACGATGTCGTCGGGCTCCCAGGCGTCGATCGCCTCGCTGGGGTCGTCGAACTCGAGCACGGTGACGTCGAGGCGCTCGGCCGCCACCTGGCGGGCCACCTCAACCCCCACGGCGTCGTCGCCGCGGTCGGGGTTACCGAGACCTATAACGAGTGCTTGCAACGCTATTGCTCCTCTACCGTGAGGTCGAGGAAGTGTGTCGCACACGAGATGCAGGGATCGTAGTTGCGAATCGCCTGCTCGCACTGCCTGACCAGCTCCTCGTGGGGGAGGTCGAGGCGGTCCTGCACGAACGCCCGCAGGTCCGCTTCGATGCTCGGTTGGTTCTGCGACGTCGGTGGGACGATCGTGGCGTCCAGGATCGTGCCATCCTCGGCCAGCTCGTAGCGGTGGTAGAGAAGGCCTCGCGGCGCCTCCGTCGCGCCGTACCCGACCCCGGCGCGCGGCGGCACGTCGACGAAGGGCGCCGATGCACCGTCCCAAGTGTCGATGATCCGCGCGGCCTCGTCGATCGCGTGGACGAGCTCGACGGCACGAACGACGATTGACTGGAACGGGTTTCGGCACTCGTCGCCCAGCCCCGCGTCGTGCGCTGCTTGCTTTGCGAGTGGCCCCAGCTGGTCGTGGTTGAGCGCGTAGCGCGCGAGCGGCCCGACGACATACGGCGTCGTGCCGTCAAGGTGTGCGTGCAACGCATTGGACCTGGCGACGTGCTCCTCCACGACGTTGGCACCGAAGTCGGCAACCTCGAAGGCGCGACCCGTGCTGGTGACCACCGAGCCACTCTCCAACGGGTATCCGTGCGGCGAGCGCAGCGCGACGTACTCCTGGGGCTGCACCATGTCGGGGAACTCGAGGCCGCCCACCAGTGCGACGGTCGCCACGGCGTCGTCGCGGGCCCGCTCCAGCGCGGGACGGATGCTGCGGAGCTCCTCAACGGTCGGCAAGCGGTAGAAGCCACCGACGCGGACGTTGACGGGGTGGATGGCGCGTCCACCGACCAGGGTCATGAGGGCGTTGCCCGTCTTCTTCAGCAGCAGCCCACGCTCGACGATGGCGCCGTGGTCGGCTGCCATCTCGATCGCCCCGGCGTAGCCCAGGAAGTCCGGTGCGTGCAGCAGGTGGATGTGCAACGCGTGACTCTCGATCCACTCGCCGCAGTACAGCAAACGGCGCAGGAGCCGAATCTCCTCGGGAACCGTTACGCCGCAGGCGTCCTCGATCGCCAGGCACGAGCTCATCTGGTAGGCGACTGGGCAGATCCCGCAGATGCGGGCGGTGATGTCTGGCGGTTCGGTCCACGCCCGGCCGCGCAGGAACGCCTCGAAGAACCGTGGGGGCTCGAAGATGCGCAGCTCCACATCGGCGACGAGGCCGTCCTTGACCACGACGTGCATGCCTCCCTCGCCCTCGACCCGTGCCAAGGTGTCCACGTGCAGGACCTGATCGCCCTGAGTGAGCTTGTGCGTCATGGAGTCGCCTCCTCATGCTGCTGGCTCTCGTGCTTCTCGGTGTCGTGGCGTGCGCCGTCGTGCCGTTCACTCTCGCGGCGGAACGCCTCGGCGCCGGCGTTGAAGGTGCGGAAGACCCGGAGCACCTGGGACTCGTCCATGCCGAGAATGCTGAGGCGGTCCGCCAACGAGTCCGTGTTCGCGGTGTCCTGCGGGCCGAAGCAGCCGTAGCAACCTCGCGCGAATGCCGGGCAGAGGGCGCCACATCCGGCCAGCGTGACCGGCCCGAGACAGAGCGTCCCGTGAGCGACCGCGACGCAGAGCGATCCGCGACGCTTGCACTCGACACACACGCTGTATGTCGGAATGCGCGGGCGGCGGCCCTGGACGAACGCGGCCAGAACCTCCAGGAGCTGTTTGGAGTCGACCGGGCAGCCGTGCAGCTCATAGTCGACGGTCACGTGTGCAGCGATCGGCGTGGAGCGCTCGAGGGTCTCGACGTACTCCGGGTGGGCGTACACGATGGAGCGGTACTCGGCGACGTCAGCGAAGTTGCGCAGCGCCTGGATGCCGCCACTCGTGGCGCAGGCACCGATCGTGACCAAGAGGCGAGAGGCTTGGCGTACCTCCTGGATGCGCTCGGCATCAGCGGCCGTGGTCACCGACCCCTCGACGAGCGAGACGTCGTATGGCCCCTCGACCACCGCGCGGGTGGCTTCCGGGAAGTAGGCGATCTCCACCGCGCCCGCCAGCGGGATGAGCTCGTCCTCGCAGTTGAGCAGCGTCAGCTGGCAGCCGTCGCAGGAGGCGAACTTCCAGACGGCCAGCTTGGGGCGACCATTCTCTGTCACGTCACACCTCCCGGAGTCCGAGCAGACCAGTGACCTGCGCGTAGGGCAGCACCGGGCCGTCGACGCAGACGAACAGCTCGCGGTATTGGCAGTGCCCGCACAGGCCCACCCCGCAGCGCATGTTGCGCTCGAGGGAGACCCGGATGCGGCTGGAGCGCACGCCGCGCCCCACGAGCGCCAGAGCCGTGTGCCGCATCATGACCTCGGGGCCGCAGATGAGGGCGAGCGTGGACATCGGGTCGAACCCGGCGCGCGGGATGAGCTTCGTCACCAGGCCGACGCGACCCTGCCACGACTCCCGCCCATAGTCGACGGTGACGAGGACTTCCATCCCCTGGTCTTCCCACTGCTTCAGCTCGTCGACGAAGAGCAGCTCTTCCGGGCTGCGGGAGCCATACATCAGCACCACCCGGCCGAAGTCTTCTCGGTGGGAGAGCACCTCGAGCACCGCCGGTCTCAGCGGCGCCAACCCGATGCCGCCCCCGACGAAGACCACGTCCCGACCGTGACCGTCGGTTACGTCCCGACCGTGACCGTCGGTTACGTCCCAGCCGGTGCCGTAGGGCCCACGGACGCCCAGAAGGTCGCCGACCGCCGCGCCTGCGAGGGCATGCGTGACGGCGCCGACATCGCGCACCGTGTGCTGCAGCGGACCGGAGACGTGTGCATCACCGCTGACGGAGATCGGCACCTCTCCGACGCCGAAGGCCGACAGCATCGTGAACTGGCCGGGGATGAAGGCCAGGGGCACGCCGTCATGGGGCTCGAGCATGATCGTGAACGTGTCCGCCGTGTCCTGGCGCCGATCGACGAGGCGGAAGAGTCGCGGGACCATTGCGCCGTCGACCGGTTGCACGGCGGTCGGCTCAGCGAGGCGAGGCATCGGTGGCTCCGGGGCCTCCGTAAAGGTCGAGCAGCCGCATCTGGGCGGCCTCCAACCGTCCGTTCATCACCTGGGTAACGCGTTTCATGAGCTCATATCCCAGGTGGGCATGGGTGTCGCACTTGCCGCGCAGGCACGCCCCGTCGAAAGCCACCACGCCCGTGGCCTCGGCAGCGCGGGCGTCGAAGGTGGAGACGTACGGCGGCACGAGCCAGGACCAACCCACGACATCGCCTTCGTCGGCAGTGTCCAGCACCAGTGTTCCGGCGGCGGGACCGTGTACCTCGATGGCGACCCGTCCGCGCCGGACCACGAAGAACTGGTCGGCTGAGTCACCTTCGTGGCACAGGTACTCGCCTGCGGCGAGGCTGATGTTCGTCGCGCAACCAGCGACGAGCGCCAACGTTGGCTCGTCCAGTCCCTCGAAGAAGGGGTGGCCGGGCAGGTACTGCTCGATAGTGCGCATGTCAGTCCTTTCCTGAGCGGATGGCGGCGACCTCTGCCGTGAGATCGATTGCGGCCGGGCACCAGGTGATGCAGCGACCGCAGCCGACGCATCCCGACGTGCCGAACTGGTCCACCCACGAAGCGAGCTTGTGCGTGGCCCACTGGCGGTAGCGAGACTGCACCGAGGTGCGGACGCTGCCACCGTGGAGGTAGGAGAAGTCGGTGGTGAAGCAGGAGTCCCACACCCGCCACCGCTCCGTCTCGCTGCCGGTGAGGTCGCTGACGACGTCGACCGAGGTGCAGAAGCACGTGGGACAGACAAGCGTGCAGTTCGTGCAGGACAGGCAGCGACTCGCCACGTCGGCCCACCGCGGGTGCTCGGGGTGCGCGTACAGCAGGTCGCGCAGACCGTTCGTGTCGAGCGACCGCCCCATGTGCTGCGCCGTCGCGGCGCCGACCTCCTGCGCTGCGAGATGGTCCTGTTCGCCCGCAGGCAGGACCTCGCCACCTCCAGCGCGGGACGTCAGGTCGTCGAGGATCTCTTGGCCGCGACCGCTGCCCGGGACGACGAGGAAGCGGTGCCCGTCCTGGTCGAGCAGCTCGGTCAGTGCGAGGTCGAAGCCCTCGTCGGGGACCGGACCGGTGCCCATCGAGACGCAGAAGCACGTGCCTCCGGGGTCGGAGCAGGTCAGCGCCACGATGAACGTGGCATCTCGCCGGGCGACGTATGCCGTGTCCGTCACCTCCCGCTTGGCGAGGACGCGGTCGTGGATCGCAAGTGCATGCAGGTCGCAGGACCGAACACCGAACAACGCCAAGCGCTTCGCGTCGACGACAGCGGGCTTCACCTCCACGTCGGCGCCGACCCGTCGCCCGCTCCACAGCAGCTCGCGAGAGGGGAACAGCAGCGACTTCCACGCCTGAGGACCCGCGGCGAAGGCGAACAGCGCTTCGTCGTCGCGCTCACGCAACCGGTAGCTGCCGGCGTCCTGGAGATCTCCCACGCCGCGCGGAAGCTGATCGACGGACTCGATCTCGGCGTGGACGACGGCGCCGTCCCGCACGGTCGGACCGATGACCGCCCACCCGCGTTCGCGGAGCAGGTCGATCAGCGACTGCAGCCCGGGGACAAACAGGACCATTCCTCGGATGTCGTCCATGCGCACCTCGTCGTCCATGAGCACCTCTAGGTACGATCCTTGCGGCCGTAGTACCGGGACTGTTAGGGCCTAACGTCCCGTCCTCGGCCCAATCTGACGGTGCGACTTCTTCTGCGTGTGACTGTCTCTTCTTGCGGCTGTCTCAGGGTGTGACCAGGGAACGGCGAAGGCGGAGGGATGCGATGGCGAGCAGCCCCACGGCATACGCGGCGAGGATGCCGAGGTAGCCACCGATCTCAACCAGGCCGCCCCCGCGCGACAACAGGTTCGTCCACGCATCCACCGCCCAGGCGTGCGGAAAGGCATGCCCGGCCAGGCGTACGGAGTCGGGGACGATCTCGAGCGGCCACATGCACCCACCCAGCATCGCGAAGGCGATGCCCACCGCCGGACCGATCGCTGCCGCCTGTTCGGGGGTGCGGAAGAGCGTGCCGCTGAGAATGCCCGCGCCGGTCCCCACCAATGCCCACATCCCGACGAGCGCGACAGCTGCCGCCAGGTCGCCCCAGCTCACGTCGAACATCACCGCCCCGACGAAGACGATGAGCACGGACTGGATGAGCGCGAGGTAGCACAGGCCCTCGCCGAGGACAAGGTCCCGGGGCCGGATCGGGGTAGCAAGGGCGCGGGCGAAGACCCCGTACTTGCGGGTCTGGATGATCGCGGCAGGTGTGGGACGGCGGTTGGTGCCCGAAAGTCCGCCAGTCCCGCGGGGGCGCTGGGCGCTGGGCGCTGGGCGCGGCGTCGCTAAATGCGGCGAAGGACAACCCAGGTGAAGGGCTGGACCGCGCCGCCCGGTGTCTCATGCTCCTCGCGCTCGGAGTGCTCCAGGCTGAAGCCGGGCTCGAAGACTGCGGCCAGTCCGACAGCGTCGTATCGCGCCGTTGGCAGCCCCGAGCACTGGGTCGGGCCGTCCGCGGCGAAGGTGCCAAGGACCACAACCCCGCCGGACCGGACAGCACGCGAGGCCGTGGCGACGTACTGATCTCGCTGGTCGGGATGGACCAGGAAGTGGAACACAGCCCGATCGTGCCAGGCATCGTACGTGCGCTCTGGTCGCCAGGTCAGCACGTCCGCAACGACGAACGACGCCGACCCCGGGCGCTCGCGGGGCGGGTCGTGGGGTCGGTCACTGACCCGGTCACTGACCCGGGCGCGGACCAGGGCCAGCGCCTTGGCGGACACATCGAGGACCGTGACGTCTGACCACCCGGCATCGAGCAGAGTGTCGACGAGCGTCGACGCGCCCGCTCCGACGTCGATGACGGCACCCGACGGTGACGACACCGAGGTGAGCAACCGCTGCGATGTCGTGGGTTGCCGTTGGAACCAGCTCACCTCGTCGGTGGCCTTGGTCCCATAGACGGTGTCCCAGTGCTCTGCCGCGCTCTTGGTCATGGAAGCATCATGCGCGAACGTGAGATGTCCTTCAAAGAGGCCGTGAGCTCCTGTCTGCGCCCGGTGGTCGAGTCCTGATTAGTTTTCACGGAACAAAGTGTAATAAACTTCCCGGCAGGCTCCGCCACAGGCGGTCGGCCGAGGTGCCCAAAGGCCCCTCATCGCGTTGAGTCGGAGGAGTTCCCATGAGCATGCTCGTTGTCGCAACAAGCGCCGCAGACGCGCAGGCGGTTGACGCCGTCAAGGATCATCACGCCCAGCTTGCCGGCGCCCTTGCCGTTCAGGTGGAGACCCTTGTCGACTCCGCGGCGCGCGGCGATCTGCCCGGTGCCGCCACTGCGGCCGAAGCTCTGGTCAGGTGGTGTCAGGCGGAGCTCATCCCGCACGCGCTCGCAGAAGAGCAGACCATGTACCCCAAGGCCCACGAAGACCCCCGCGCCCGGCTGTTGGTCGACGCCATGCTCGCCGAGCACCGCGACCTCGTCGAGCTGGTCGAGGCCATCCGGAGTTCCACGGGTCCGGTGCGTGCAGCTGCCAACGCGCAGGCGCTACGGGCCATGTTCGACTCGCATCTGGTCAAGGAGAACGAGCAGATCCTGCCACTGCTGGCCGGGTCCAGCGAGGTCTCGCTCGCGGGCATCCTCGGCGGCATGCATGAGCTGCTCGGCGGAACCGACCACGGTGAGAGCGCTCAGGCCGCCGAGGGTGGATGCGGTGGCGAGTGTGGTTGTGGTGGACAGGCCCCCGGCGACGTGCTGCCCGAGCTGGACGCACGAGCCGTGCCGCACGCCATCCGTCATGCGACGATCTTCGGCGCCCTGGACTCCGTGGGACCGGGGAACGGCATGGTCCTCGTCGCTCCGCATGACCCACTGCCGCTCCTCGAACAGCTGGAAACGCGCTTGCCGGGACGGTTCAGCATCGACTACCTCGAGCGCGGGCCTGAAGCCTGGCGGGTCCGTTTCGTCCGCGCCTAACCCCGGCTGGGCGAGGCTCGGCTCAGCTTGCCTGGGCCGGTAAGAGCCCGAACGTCCCCGACTGTGCGTGACCATGTGACGCCGGCCACGACGGCATCAAGAGGTCGATCCGGCGTGGGCGCATCGAGTCATCGACCCGCAGCATGGCTTGCAGGTGCACCTGCGGATGCGTGGCGGCGTGGTCGTCGATGACGGCGTCGAGCAAGCTGGTCAAGAGGTGCGGGCCCCGGCAGCCGATCTCGAGGCAGACGAGATCAGGGCCGAGACGCCCCACGGTCTCGCAGGTGCCCTCCGCGGCGTCCGGCGCGGCGTCGATGACGGCCTCAAGCCTGTCAGCCAGGGACTGAGTTCCCTCCAACGTCAGTCGCCAGTCGTTCTCGGTGACGCGTCTTGCCTGAGCGACCTCGCTGCCCTCGGCCGGTGCCAGCGTCAATGACATCGGGGAGGAGCCGTTGACCTCGGACAAGAGCTGGTCGAGCGCATTGCTGTCCATTGGACAAGGATGGTCGCCGATCAGGTTCGCGTCTGCCAATCCCAGGCATTGGCGAGAAAAGTCACCCGAACGGACGAGCCGGATATCGCGCGAGTGGCCGATACCGCGTCACCTCAGGGGTGTTTCCGGGTCCCGGAAGTCGGCAGATGGTGGGCCGGCGAATTGTCGTGGGCAAGATCGGGCATGCTCGAACGCATGGACACGACGTGGGAGACAGAACGCATCCGTTCGCAGTACCCGGCGCTCAAGAACGGCGCGGCATATCTCGATGGTGCCGGAGGGACACAGGTGCCCGCTTCGGTGATCGACGCCATCTCCGAGGCCCACCGCTCGGGTCTGAGCAACGTTCACGGCCCGTTCGCGTCGAGCCGCCGCTCGATGAAGCTGATCGCTGACGCCCGGGCAGCGGTTGCTGATCTCGTCGGTGGCGAGGCGGATGGGGTTGTCCTGGGACCGAACATGACGACGCTGACCTATCGCATGGCCGCGACCCTGGCCAAGACGTGGAAGCCCGGCGACGAGATCGTCGTCTCGGAGCTCGACCACGACGCCAACGTCAGGCCATGGGTGCAGGCCGCGGCCTCTGCGGGAGTGACGGTGCGATGGGCGAGGATCGATCCACAGACCACTGATCTGCCAGCCGGGCAGTATGCCGAGCTGGTCACCTCACGCACGAGGCTCGTAGCTGTCGCCGCCGCATCGAACCTGATCGGGACCATCACGGACGTCGCGGCGATAAGCCAGATCGCCCACGACTCAGGGGCGTTGGTCTATGTCGATGTCGTCGCTGCCGCGCCCCACTTCCGCCTGGACATGTCTTCGCTCGGTGCCGACCTGATTGCCCTCTCCTCCTACAAGTGGTGTGGTCCGCACGCCGGGGCCGTCGTGGCCTCATCTGAGCTGTTGGAGACGCTGCGACCGGACAAGCTCGAGCCGTCGTCCGACGAGGTGCCTGATCGTTTCGAGCTCGGCACCCACGGACTGGCCAACATGGCCGGCATCAGCGCAGCGGTGGACCATTTGGCCGATCTTGTTGCAGGAGAAGGAGATCGGCGCCAGCGACTTGATCGTTCGTTCGCCGCTCTGGCCGCCCGCGAGGACGTCCTCGTACGAAGCGCCATCAGCCGGCTCATCGGTATACCGGGGGTTCGGATGGTGGGCGCCCCGACTCGTCGAACGGGGACGATCTGCTTCACGATGGGCTCCATCACGCCCGGCGAGGTGGCCGCGCGGCTGGGGGAGCAGGACATCAGCGTGTGGAGCGGTCACGCCTATGCATGGGAGCTCACGCGGGTGTTGGGCCTCCGCGAGACCGGTGGCGGCATCCGGGTCAGCCTCGCGCCCTACACCGCCGAGTCGGACCTCGATCGGTTGGTCGCGACCGTGGCGGCGATGGCGGACGACTGTGGATAAGTCTGACTGAAGATCGTCGGGTCCGGCAGGATGCCGGGCATGAGCGCGATCGGGGCCTCGACCCTCAGCACCGATGCGGCGGCGACCGAGCTTGGCCACGCCGTTCACGAGCTGGTCACGCATCAGATCGACATCGACCGGTTCGTCGATCGGTTCCTGGTCTCTCGCGTCTATGTGTTGTGTCCCGTGCGCCCCGGGCTGTTCGTCATGTCGCGCCCCGGCGCGGCACCGATCGTGCCGGTCTGGTCGACGATCAGGGCGCTGCGTCATGTGATGGGCGGCTTTGGCTGGATGGCGTGCACCGGGGCAGAGCTCGTGGCCCAGCTTCCCGATGGTGTGGGCTTCCTGATCGACGACGGTTTGCCAGGTTCCGTCGCGTTACCTGCATCGGTTCTGCCCACGCACCGATAACGTGACCTTGTTGATCTTGTGGACTTCCGTTGACCTTGTTGACTTCCGTTGACCTCCCCGGAACGAAGGGTGCCAGGCATGATGCAGTCGTGGGGTCACCTGGTGGCCCGACGAGCGAAGACGGTCCTTGGTGCCGGACTGGCGCTCGTCGCCGTCGCCGCCGTCTTCGGTCTGGGTGTCTTCGGCAGCCTCAGCAACGGTGGCTTCGACGACCCGGCCAGCGAGTCGGCTCGATCACTCGTCGCGGAACGTGCGTCCTTTGCCAGCCACGACGCCGACATCGTGATCATCTACTCCAGCCCCTCGATGAAGGTCAGCGACCCGGCCTTCCGTGAGTCGGTCTCGAACGTCATCTCGGGGCTCCCCAAAGGGTCGACCCAGCGCGTCACCACCTGGTACCAAACGCCGTCGCCCACGTTGATCAGCGGGGACCAGCACGCAACCCGGGTCATCATTGCCTTGAGCGGCACCACGCAGGATGAGAAAGCCACCCTCTATGACCAGGTCAGGCCCCACCTGGACGCCAAGGGGCTGAGCACGAGCGTCGGCGGGGCGTGGGCGGTCTTCCGCGACGTGAACAAGCACGTCTCAGCGGACATCACCCGAGCCGAGGCGATCTCGATGCCGATCGTGATCCTCTTGTGCCTGGTGTTCTTCGGCAGCGTCGCAGCCGCTCTGATGCCGGCCTTCGTCGGCGTCGTGGCCATTTTCGGGGCCTTCGCTCTCGTGCGCGCCATCACCATGGTCACCGAGGTCTCGATCTTCTCCATCAACGTCATCACCCTGATCGGCCTGGGTCTGGCGATCGACTACGCGTTGTTCGTCGTGAGCAGGTTCCGTGAGGAGCTCGCCAAATACCCAGGCACCGAGCGTGAGCATGTCAACGCAGCCATCACCACAACGATGGCGACCGCCGGCCGCACCGTGTTGTTCTCGGGCCTGATCGTGGCCGCTTCGCTGGCCTCACTGCTGATCTTTCCGCAGAGCTTCCTGCGTTCGATGGGCTACGGCGGAGTCGCCGCGGTCCTCGTCGCGATGGCGGCCGCGCTGACCCTCTTGCCGGCACTGCTCGCCGTCCTGGGACCCCGGATCGAAGCCGGTCGAATGCCGTGGCGCCGGGGCGTGCGCGCACAGGAGAGGGCTCGCCTTGCAAGAGCCGGTAGTGACCTCACCGCGATGCATGGCGGGTGGGCACGACTGGCGCACAGCGTGATGCGACGACCCGTCGCATACGTCGTCGTCATCGCAGTGGCCCTGGTCGCGCTCGGCACTCCCTTTCTCTCAGCCAAGTGGGGCAGCATCGACGAGCGGGTCCTGCCGATCGACGCCCCCAGCCGGGTCGCCGCAGACCTGGGCACCCGCGAGTTCGGTGGCCGGACCGCGAGCGCCAACATCGTGGTCGAAGGAGCCAGCCAGAGTCAGCTCGATGCCTACATCGGCCGCCTCGGCACGGTGAGCGGGGTTCAGTCAGCCCGTTTGATCGACCAGGCGGCTGCCCGCCCGAGCGGCTCCGGCACGGCGAGCCTGGTCCAGGTCAGCTGGCTCGGTAACAGCCAGGCCGAGAAGTCGCAGCAGCTGGTGAGGGATCTTCGCACCGTCCATCCCGGCACCGGGGCCAGCGCTCTGGTGGGCGGGCTGTCGGCGAGTGCCGTCGACCTCGTCGACTCGATCGGCTCACGCCTGCCGTTGATGGTCGTCGTCGTCATCGCCATCATGTTGGTCCTGCTCTTTGTTGCGTTCGGCTCCGTGGTCCTCCCCGTCAAGGCCGTCGTGATGAACGTCCTCTCCCTGGGCGCCTCCTTCGGGGTGGTGACCTGGATCTTCCAGGAAGGTCACCTGTCGGGCCCACTTGGCTTCACCCCAACGGGCTACCTGGACGTCACCCAGCCGATCCTGATGCTCGCCATCATCTTCGGCCTGTCCATGGACTACGAGGTGTTCCTTCTCTCGCGGATCCGTGAGGAGTGGGACCGCACCGGTGACAACACGACCTCCGTGGCCAACGGACTTCAGCGCAGCGGGCGGATCATCACGAGCGCCGCGCTGCTGCTGGCCGTGGTCATCGGCGGGTTCGCCACCTCCGGCATCGTGCTCATGAAGATGATCGGGGTCGGCATGCTCGTCGCCGTCCTGATCGATGCGACTGTCGTGCGCGCACTTCTGGTCCCGGCCACCATGCGGCTGCTCGGCACCGTGAACTGGTGGGCCCCGGGCCCGCTCAGACGCTGGTGGGAGCGTCACGGCGTACGCGAGTCGACCTAGCCATGACGGCCATGCTGCTCAGCCCGGCTGACCTGTCTCGCAAGCGTGGCTTGCGACGGATGCGCTCTGTGGCGCTGTCGCTGCTGGTGTTCGCGGCGCTCGTCTTCATCGCGACCCGAAACCGTGATGGTGCGTGGGGATACGTCAACACGACCGCCGAAGCAGCGATGGTGGGAGCGCTTGCGGACTGGTTTGCCGTGACCGCGCTCTTCCGCCACCCGATGGGCATCCCGATCCCGCACACAGCCATCATCCCCAACCGCAAGGACACCCTCGGTCAGAGCCTCGAGGAGTTCGTGACGGGCAACTTCCTGACCGTCGATGCCGCACGTGAGCGGGTGGTCCACGCCGACGTGGTCCGCAGGGTCGGTCGCTGGCTCACCGAGGAACAACACAGCGCGCGGGTGATCACCGAACTGGCCAAGGCGAGCAGCCACGCCCTGTCGGCCATCAAAGGCGACGACGTCCGCGAGTTCGTCGAGCACACGCTCATGCCCCGGCTGGTGAACGAGCCGGTGAGTCCTGTCGCAGGTCACCTGCTCGGGTCGGTCGTCGAGGACGGCGCTCACCACGGTCTGGTCGACATCGTTGTGGTGGAAGCCCACGCGTGGCTGCGCACCCACGAAGACACCGTGGCGTCGATCGTCGCCGAGAGAGCGCCCTGGTGGACCCCTGGGTGGCTTGACCAGAAGGTCATCCAACGCATCCACCACGAGGCGTTGTCGTGGCTCGTCGACGTACGAGAAAACCCGAACCACCCGGCACGCAGGGCGCTGGATGACCTGCTCGCCCAGCTGGCGCAGGACCTGCAGCATGACCCAGAAACGATCGCTCGCGCCGAGGCGCTCAAGGTGCGGGTCATGGCGCACCCGCAGATCGGCGCCTCCGCGGTCGCCGCGTGGGAGGCGTTGCGCACGGCTCTGCTCGGGGCCGTCGCTGACGCCGATGGCCCACTGCGAGGCAGGGGAGTGGCTGCGCTGTCAGAGTTCGGCGAGCGGCTGCTGAACGACCCCGACCTGCGTCACCGGGTTGACGGCTACGCGTCCGATGCCATCGGGTTCGTGGTGGGCACCTATGGCCACGAGATCGCCAAGGTCATCTCTCAGACCGTCGACCGTTGGGACGGCAAGGAGGCGGCCGAGCGCATCGAGCTGCACGTGGGTCGCGACCTGCAGTTCATCCGTATCAACGGCACCATCGTCGGCGGGCTGGCCGGTCTCGCGATCCACACCCTCAACGTGTGGCTCTGAGCTGAACCTTGCTCTGGGCCCGACCTCCTGTTGAACTAGCCCTTGTTCCAGGCATTTTCGACCAGACGCAGTGCCTCTGGCGCGCTGAGGCCGAGCGGCCGGACCGAGCGAACGTAGTCAGTCGCGGCCACTCGGGCGGCATCGGCCGCTGACGAGTGCGTGGTCGGCTCGTCCACGACCTCGCTACGCACAAACGTCCCGCCACGGCCATGGGTGGCGACGACCGAGTCGGCTTCCAGCTCTCGGTAGGCCCGCGCGACAGTGTTGGCCGCCAGCCCGAGATCTGCCGCCAGCTGTCGTACCGTCGGAAGCCTTGTACCGGCGTCCAGCCGACCCTCCGCAACGGCCGCCGCGATCTGGGACCGCACCTGTTCGAACGGTGCCGTCGCGGCTTTGGGGTCGATGGTCAGCTGGAGTGTGCTCACGGTCCCACGGTATGCCGGAACTATCCCGGAACACGGTCGATGCGATGGGAACCGGTGGGCCCACCCGCCGCGAATGAGGCTGTCCGTGGCGCTGCTGTCCAGATTGAGAGACGGCCTTCCCAAGATGTAATCACGGGATCTACCGTTGTCACATAGGTCACGAGTGTCAGCGACAAGCCCCGGCTCGCTGGCCGGCAACCCTCCACCGCGGTGGGGTGCCCCGGGTGAAGACCTGGCGACGTGCCCCCGGGCGCGGCGCAAGCGCGGGTGTGCTCATTTTCGTATCCCCGCACCTCACGTCAGGTGCCCATTC
>DASRVZ010000003.1:0-4407 GCA_035654835.1 Dermatophilaceae bacterium
GCTTGGGGTCGCTGGGCGGAGGCGCGTGTTCCTCGTGGGCGAAGGACGGGGCGAGCGGCAGGGTGAAGGAGAAGCGGGTGCCCTCGCCGTACGCGCTCTCCACCCAGATGCGGCCCCCGTGACGCTCCACGATCGAGCGGGTAATGGTCAGACCCAGGCCGGTGCCGCCCTTCTCCGTGGCGTCGGTGGCGTTGACCTGGTGGAAGCGCTCGAAGACGGTCGCGAGCTGGTCCTCGGGGATGCCCCGCCCGTTGTCGCGCACTGAGACCACTACCTGGGTCTCCTCGGGGACTGCGCTCACCAGGACGACTCCGTTCTCTGGGCTGAACTTGACCGCGTTGTCGATCAGGTTGACCAGCGCTTGCTCCACCCGGTCGGGGTCGCAAAGGGCTCGTCCGGCGAGCTGTCCGAAACGGAGCCGGATGCCGGTCGCGGCCGCGAGCCCCTCCAGGGAAGCAATGGCGTCGCCGATCAGGGCGGGCATGTCAGTCGGACGGGGCACCACGCTGAAGTTGCCGGCGGCAAGCTTTTCCACGTCGATGATGTCGTTGACGAGGCGGCTGAGTCGCTCGCTGCCCCGCTGGGCGGTAGCGATCAGGTCGTGGGCAATCTCGGGCAGGTCGCCAGCGTCGCCGTCGGAAAGCATCTCGAGCACACCGCGGATCGAGGTCAGCGGCGTGCGCAGTTCGTGGCTCACCGAGCTGATGAACTGTTGTTTCATCTGTTCCACGGCTTGACGCTCGGTGATGTCTCGGAATGCCACCACCACGCCCGCACGGCCGAGACCATTGGGCGTCTCCTGGGGGCCTGCGGCGACCTCCACCGGGAGCAGTGACCCGTCGTTTCGGCGATAGATCGTCTGCTCGTCGGTGATGACGTGGCCCAGCGTGGCGACCATCTGCAGCGGGCAGTGTTCGTGCAGCGATCCGCACAGCGCCGCGCACGCATCCTGGCCGACGAGGGCCGTCGGCTTGTATCCGAGCATCCGTCCGGCCGCCACGTTGACGAAGGTGATCCGTCCCTCAGCGTCCACACCGACGATGCCTTCCCCGACCGCTGCCAGGATGCGCTCGTGTCGGGCATTGACCCGCTGGAGTTGGTCGGTGCGCTCCTCGACCTCGGCCTCGAGTGAGGCGCGCGAGCCGCGGGCGTCCGCGGAGAAGATTGACTGGCGAACCACTACGGCGACCGCGGCCAGGGAAGCGATCGTCCAGTCGTACCAGGTGTGCAGCCCACCGAGCATGGCCGCAGTCGCGGCGGCGATCACCACCACCTCCGGCAGCGCCAGCAGGATCCGGTGCGACCGGAGGCGCAGGGCCCGGGTCGAGCGGACCGGCCTGCCTGCAGCCCACGCGGCGCCGGTGATCAGGGCGGTCCCGCACGAGAAGGCCAGGTTGATGACCGGTGCGCCGATGAAACCGTCGGGCGTGGTCACGGCGACCCGACGCCCGCGAACGCCCACACCCCGAAAGCCGTCACCAACGTGGGCAGCTCGGGGCGAGGCGTGTCGCCGACGCGACGGCCTTTCGCGTAGGCCTGGCTGCACAGAAGCAGGGCCGTGACCGGGTAGAGGAGGGCGAACAGTTGGTCGCCAGGCGAGGAGGCGTGGTCGAGCACGAAACGGACCACCACGACGGTGCCGACTAGGGCCAGGCACACCAGCATGACGACGATGTCGACGAACGTGCGCAGCGCGGCACCGGGCTGCCACCTGCCCGCCGGCATGACGGCCATCCCGACCACGATCAAGCCGATCGCGACCAGCTGCAGGTCGCGCGCCACGTCTACCGAGCCAAAGCTGGGCGCCAGCACGGTCAGGTCGAAGAAGACGTTGCTGGTACCCCAGCACACCATCGCGGCCGCGAGGGCCCACCAGGCGAACCTGGACGCATCCGGCCCACGGAAAGCAGCACGAGCCGCGAACGCGGCTGCTACGAAGGAGATGGACCCCAGGGCGAGCTCCACCACGGCCGAGAGCTCTTGGGAGGACGAGGTGAAGAGCACTCGGAACAGGTCGCCAGAGGTGTCTACGGCCAACACCGCGAAACCAGTCATGAGTACCTTCCGTGCGTCTCCAAGCCTCGCCGGGGCCGCGTCACGGCCTACTTACACAAGACCGCACAAAATCGCACCAATACCACACGAATGTAATATATAGGACATGAATATTCTGGGTCTTCCGGCATGAGTGTGGGTCGCGAGGCGGCTTCGGTGTGTCGTTCTTGTTGTGGGGCAGGGGTTGTCGGTCCGCTTGGCTTGATCACTGATCTGTACCCGTTGTACGACCGTGCTGCGGGGGTTCGGCGAGGCCGCCGGTGCCGCTTGTCTGGGGTGACGCGCACGGGTGGGCTCTAGGTTCGGAGCTGCTAAGCAAACCGAGCCGAGGAGCCCGAGCCCGTGCGCGTCACGACAGCATTCAACCGCCTTCTGTGCCTGTCCGGTATCACCGTGAGTGAAGTGGATTTCCAGCCGGCCAAGGTGGTTGTCACCGTCAAGTTGACGCGCCGGAAGTTGTGCTGCCCGGAGTGTGGGTTTGCCACGATGGCTCGCTACGACAGGCGGCCGGTGTCTTCGACGTGGCGGCACCTGGACCTGGCCGCGTGGCGTCTGGAGATCCGGGCGGACCTGCGACGGCTCGAGTGCCCTGCGCACGGGGTCCGCACCGAGGGGGTCCCGTTCGCCCGGCCGGGTTCGCGGTTCACTCGGGACTTCGAGGACCTGGTCGGCTGGCTGGCCACCACCATGGACAAGACCGCGCTGCGCCGGCTGGTCCGGATCGACTGGGACACCACCGGCAGGATCATCGAACGGGTCATCGCGACCGGCCTGGATCCCAAGCGTCTGGACAACCTGTTCGTGATCGGCGTGGACGAGGTCTCCTGGCGCAAGGGCCACTCCTATCTCACGATGGTCTCGAACAACGCGACGGGCAAGTTCGTGTGGGGCCAGCAGGGCAAGGACACCGCCACCCTGGACTGCTTCTTCGACGAGCTCGGCACCGAACGTTCCGAGGCGATCGAGGCGATCTCGATGGACATGGGACCGGCCTACGACAAGTCGGCCCGCAAGCCCGGACACGCCACCAACGCGATCATCTGCTACGACCCGTTTTATGCCGACGTCCAAGTCGCCACCAGGGCGCTGGAGAAGGTCCGCCGTCAGGTCTGGCAGGAGCTGCACAAACTCCCGGACAAGGACGCGGCCCGCCGGTTCAAAGGGGCCCGTTGGGCGCTGCTGAAGAACCCGGGGCGACCTCACCGACGAGCAGGCCGTGACGCTGCGCAAGCTCAAACGCAAGGGAGGTGAGCTATGGCGCGCCTACGCCCTGAAGGAAGCCCTTCGCGCAGTGTTCGCGGGCGACCTGTCCGAAGCCGAGGTCGGCATGCACCTGGACCGGTTCTGCTCGAAAGCCTCCCGAAGCGGCCTGAAGCCCTCCGTCACGGTGGCCCAGACCATCCGGAAACGACGATCCGGGATCCTGGCCGCGGTTCGTCTGGGAATCAACAACGCCCGCCACGAAGGACTGAATCGGCGCGTCAGGCTAATCATCAACCGGGCCTACGGGTTCCACTCCGCCAACTGGCAATCCCCTGAAACCGTAGAGACCTGATTTTGCTGGATTGATGCAGCGGGCTTCCGCTCGCTGCTAGGGGGCCTCGCCCGGAACTGGTGTCAAGGCTGGCCGTAGGCCACCCGGAGGGCGTGGCCTTGACACCAGCGAGGACGGGGTCATGCTCGGTGCGCGGGAGCTGGTTGTTCATGCCGCCTGCTCCCGATGTGCTGCTTGAAAGGCGAGCTCGAACTGGACCGGGCTGAGCATCCCGAGCGCGGAGTGGCGCCGGTCGTGGTTGTACTCCTCGATCCACGCCGCTACTCGGCGACGGGCCTGCGCCCTGTTCGAGAAGTGCTCGAGTTGACGTAGCTCGAACTCCACTGTGGAGTGCCAGGACTCGATGACCGCGTTGTCCAGCGCCGACCCAACCCGGCCCATCGACTGGGTGACCCCGACCCGGGTGCAGGCCTTGCGGAAGGTGCCGGCGGTGTACTCACTGCCTGGTCGGTGTGCATGATCACCTCGGCGATGGCCTCCTTGCCGCCGCGCACCGCGACCGCCATCTGCAACGCGGCTTCGGAGAGGTCGGCGTCGTGGTGCTCACCCAACGCGAACCCGACGAGGCGCCGAGAACCCATGTCCAACACCGAGTCGAGGTAGAGCTTGCCCTCGTCGGTGGGAATCTCGGTGCCGTCGCCGTACCACTTGCGATTCAGCTGGTCTGCGGCGAAGTCACGCCCGATCAGGTCCGGTGCCCGCCACCGGCTCCGGCCCTGCCGGGTGGTCTGCTTGCGGCGCCGCTTGCGCCGAGCCTGCAGGCCGAGCTCGCGCATCAGCTCCGCGACGGTGTTCTC
>DASRVZ010000004.1:0-4339 GCA_035654835.1 Dermatophilaceae bacterium
CCGCCGCGCACCTGGTGTCCTGGGCCAAGCTCTCACCGCGCGCCAACCAGTCCGGCGCCAAGACTCGCTCAGGTAAGACCGGCAAGGGCAACCCCTACCTCAAGAGCGTGCTCGGTGAGGCCGCCGCATCAGCCGGGCGCATCGGCAAGCTCAAGGCCCTCGTCGCCGTCGCCCGCTCCATCCTCGTCATCGTCTGGCACCTACTCGCCGACCCCACCAGGCGCTACCGCGATCTTGGTCCCGAGTTCTTCGACAACCGGATCCGGCCCGAACGCCGCAAGATCAACCACGTCCGCCAACTCGAAGCACTCGGCTACACCGTCACCCTCACCCCGCAGCCTGACTACCAGCCCCGGCGACAGTTCATTTTCCGATCAGGCAACAGGGAGTTGCGTTGCGTCTGACGGTCGTTGGCGCAGGGTGGGAATCTTGATGTCTCTTACCGTGTGCCGGGCACGGTCTTTCTGTTCCTCGTCAGCTGAGCTGCTTGACCACGGCGTCTGCGACGGCCTTGGCACTGCCGGGGTTCTGCCCCGTGATCAGTTGGCCGTCCTGGACGACGTAGGTGTCAAACGGCTTGTCGGCCAGGGTGTACTTTCCACCGCGCTCCTTCAGGTCGTCCTGCAGGCTGAACGGGACGGCCTCGCCGCGCTGAGCGACCTCCTCTTCGGGCCAAGAGAAACCAGTGACATCCTTGTCCTTGACCAGGTAGTCGCCGTTACTGAGCCTGACGTTGAGCAGCCCGGCCGGTCCGTGGCAGACCGCGGAGACGATCTTGCCGGACTCGTAGAACCCGGTGATCAGGCTCGCGAGCTTCTCGCTCTGGGGAAAGTCGAACATCACACCGTGCCCACCGGGCAGGTAGATCGCGTCGTAGTCGGCGACGTTGACGTCGGCCACGGACATGGTGTCCTCTAGCAGGTTCATGAAGTCGCGATCGGCGTAGCGCTGGTCGGTCCCCAACTGGCCCAGGACGTCGTGGGCCAGGCTTTCGGGATCGAGCGGAACGTGGCCTCCGTCGGTGCTGGCGATGGTCAGATCGAATCCGGCGTCTTTCGCGACGTCCCAGAAGTGGGTGAGCTCACCGAGCCACAGGCCGGTGCGGAAACCAACCTTCTCGTACTTTCCGACACTCGTGACGATAATCAGGATGCTCTTCTTGTCAGCCATGATGGGCTCCTATCTCAGGGTTCTTCAGGGGATTTAGGACGGCCGGTGTGTGTGGCCTGGTCCCGCGCCTGGCGGGCGACCCTGCTCAGCAACCACCGAAACTGGTCTTGCTCGCCAAGCTCGAGCGCGCCGAGACCCGCCCGTTCGGCGCGGGCCATCTGTGCCTCCAACTGCTGGAACTTCTCGATGCCGAGCGGGGTGGCCACCACTTTGCGGGCACGACGATCAGCGGGCGGCGGCCGCGCCGTCGCCGCCCAGGCGCACCAGCGAGAACTCCTCGGTCTTGACCATGCCCGGCGCGATCTCGCTGACCCGTACCGGTCGGCCGTTGAGCTCGAGCCGCAGCGTCTGCCTGACCGCTGCCTCGGCATGCTTGGCTGCGGTGTACCCCCGCCCTTCTCGTACACGATGTGTCCGGCGGTCGATCCGGTCACCACGATGTGGCCTCCGTCGCCAGCCTCGAGCGCTGGCAGCAGCGTCTGGACGACGTGCAGCAGCCCGGAGCGCGTTGACGTCGCACATCCGGGGCCAGTCCTCGACCTCTGCGGTCTCGACCTCGTCCATGGCGAACGCGCCGCTGGCGTTGTCGACCAGCGGGGCGACATCGGGCAGGGCGACATCGGGCAGGTCGGCGGCCAGCGCCGCCACGGAGGCTCCGTCGGTGACGTCCAGGCCCACGACGCGGATCCACTCGTGCTCGCCGGCCAGCCGGTCGAGACGGTCACGGCGCCGGGCGGCGGCCACGACGTCGTACCCCTCGGCGGCGAGACGACGGGCGGTCGCGGCCCCGATCCCGCTGCTGGCACCAGTGACGACGGCTACAAGGCGGGCGCTCTGCTCAGAACTGGACACGGCGGCAGCCTACGACGCATCGTAGGCTGCCGCAGGCTGCCACGGGTGCCCCGCAGGGGCGGGGACGGGTGCGATCAGACGTCGGCGCCCGAGGGGTCGGGCGAGGCGAGGAAGAAGTTGACCTCGCCGCCCTCGTCGAGCTGGGCGTCCAGGGTCTGCTCATCGAGCAGCTGCGCGGTCTGGGGCTCGACGAACACCTGCACCTTGCCGTCATCGATGAGGGCATCACCGGGGACCGGCTCGGTGACGAGCGAGAACTCGAACCCCTGGTTGCCGGGCGCGATGCGCAGAAAAACGCTCTCGGGGGCCTGGGGCGTCAGGGCGCGGACGGCGTCCTGGGCGTGGTCGGTCAAGGTAAGCACGGTTGCTCCTGCTCTGTTGGAGTTCCTCCGGACCCTCCACCCTCTGACGGGCCGCAAACCATGTCAAACCGGGCAGCACGGCCGTCGGCGTGTCGCGTCCGCAGGACTATCCCCATGTGACGATCGCCCCTACGAGGGTTGGCGGCTCTGGCTGCGTCCGATGGTCGTTCTGCTTGTGACACAGCGGTTGTTGGTCGGGCGGTTCAATCAGAATGAGTGAGCGGAGCTATCTGCGCCTCGACAGCTTCTGTCACCCATGCCGAGAACACGGGGATGCCGTGCCATTGTCCATCGGGTTCCGCGCCGCCGTCGAGCCGCGGCGAGTCGATTGCTACGGCAACCACCGCGTGCGGACCGCCGAAGAGCAGCGTCGCTGTGCGGACGACCCCGCTGCGAGTTTGCGGTGGTGGCCCTGTGGCGATCAGGCCGAACGCCGTGACGGCTGCGGCTGTGAAGCCTGTCTTCGAGAACGACGCCTTGGCAGCCTGCCGCGCCGAGGCCTCGGCGCCGCCGGGGTCCGCAACGAGCAGTCGGCTCAGTCCCGTCAGGACCGATCCGACTCCCAACTGAGGCTCGGCAGTGAGGTCCAGGTCCGTCTCGGCCTCCCACGCGGGCAGGTAGGCCTCGACCCGTTCTTCGCGGCCCGTCGTAGAGGTGACCTGACCCGGACGCTCCTCGAGGTGCCAACAAGGGTGACGGCCAACCTCAAGATCGAACAACGACCTTTCAAGCGGGATCGAGCCGGGGGTCCGCGGGACTGCGGCGGTCTGCGCCACCCGGTGCGCAGCGGCAATCACCTGCGCCTGGCTGACCTCAGGTCCTGCTGCGACGCTCACGACAACAAGACCCTCGGCGCGCGCCTCATGAACCGCCATGTCGCCCGCGCGGGAGAACTCGCTGCGGCAGATGTACCGGCGAACATCCTTTGGCGAACGCAGCACCGTGGTCACATCAGACGGCCAGGAAGCAGCGCCCCCTGGGGTTGACTTTACGGAGGCAACTTCAAACGGCTGGTGCCAGTCAACCTTCGTCGCCAGCGCGGAGGCGAGCACCAGCAAGGTGTCCTGGCTCATGGGGAGCGGGAAGTGGTCGATGAGTCCATCAGTGTTGTCAGCAGCCCACACGTCGGCTTCGGTCTGCGATGGCACAGGCCCACGGCTCAGGCTGCTGGGGAGCGTCTCCATCCACCTTCGCAACGCGGCCGTCTCGTGACTATCCGGGGTCCAGGCCGCGGTCGCCGAGCAGACTTGCGCGTGGGGGCTGTCGAGGAGCGTGGCCGCTAGGTTCTTCGCGTCATCCAGTGGCATGCCCAGCAGGTTCACGAGGTCGCTCCGCTCGCCATCAGCAACAGTGTCGGACGCGAAGGCAAGCAGCAGCCAGACACCAAGCGCGCTTGTCACGGAATGCCCACCCCCACCATGCTCGTGGAGGCGACATGCGTACTTGGCGAGGGCTCGGGACAGGCCAGCAGTGGCGAGGGTCGAGGACGTCATGGTCCCTACGCTGCCAGAAACCGGGCCTGCGGCGCTCACCGCCCTCGTGAATTCCATCGCCAAGAGTTCCGTCACCCGCCACAGCCGGCTACCGGTGTTGCTTTCCTACACCGACTCGTTGCGGTGGCGGACCGCATCGACGACGTGCCTGCTGATGACGGGCGGCCCGCGGTGGACGATCGTGCGTTCCTCGTGAAATCGGGTCCAGTCACCATGGCTAGACGTCTCTCGCCCGCCCGGGTGCAGCTCACCAACAGGCTCGCTTCACCCCAGGGAGCTCCATTGAAGTCTGCGAGGGACCGCAAGCCGATCGGCGTATGGCGATCCGCTTGTGCCGCAGTGCGATCCAGGATCTGCTTGGCCTGTTCGGTCGACGCGGCGAACGCCGGGTCACCGTAGGTACTGATCCAGTCGGCATACGGGTGTCCAGTGAGGTCGCCCACACGGTCCTTGAGGCGACGA
>DASRVZ010000005.1:0-3274 GCA_035654835.1 Dermatophilaceae bacterium
GACCGCCGCTTGGCTGGTTACGCACTGCAGCAAGTCCGCGGTCCGTGACCTCCTGCGGATCGCGTGGCGCACGGTCGGGTCGATCGTGACCCGGGTGGTCGCCGACGCCGAGGCCAGCACCGACCGGTTCGCGAACCTGCGCCGGATCGGGATCGACGAGATCAGTTACAAGCGCGGCCACAAGTACCTCGTTGTCGTGGTCGATCACGACACCGGTGTCTTGTTGTGGGCCCACCCCGGCCGGGATCAGAAGACGTTGGAGAGGTTCTTCGACCAGCTCGGTGAGGAACGCTGCGCCCAGATCACCTTGGTCAGCGCCGATGCGGCCGAGTGGATCGCGCTCGTGGTCGCTGCTCGGTGTAAGAACGCTGAGCTGTGCCTGGATCCATTTTATGCCGAGGTCCTGGTTATGCCGATGTCGGTGGGGATGCTCTGTCGTGGTGGGCTTTTCGGGCTGGTGAGGTCGGCATAATCCGGCTTCGCGTGAGGCTGGTTCTTCCCGACTGGAAGGAACCACGCTCATGCACTCCACTCCCGATCCGTCGCACGTTCGGTTTACCGGTCCGTTGACGCGGTTCGCGGCAGGGCTGGTCGAGGAACTCGCGTTGCTCGGCTATACCGCTACTTCGGCGACTGCCCAGCTGCAGTTCGCAGCCCACCTGTCGAGGTGGTTGTCGTCCCAGGGCATGGGGTCAGGGGACCTGACGGGACCGGTGATCGAGCGGTTCCTGGCCGCCCGCCGCGGCAGCTACACCAGCCACTACTCGCTGGAGGCGCTGGAGCCGACGTTGGGGTATTTGCGGCGCGAAGGTGTGGCGCCAGCGGCAGTGGTGCCGGCGCCGTCGTCGCCGGGCGAGGTGTTGATGGGCCGCTATGGCGAGTACCTGACCGAGGAACGTGGTCTGAGTGCTCCCGTGGCCCGCGCGTACTCGCATTGGGTCACTCCCTTCGTCGAAGACCGGACTGACGGCGAGGGCCAGGTGAGGTTCGCGGAGTTGACTGCCGGCGACGTCGCCGGGTTCCTGACCGGGCAGCTACCCACGATGACGCGGAAGACGGCGCAGATGACCGCGTGCGCGCTGCGGTCGTTCCTGCGTTTCCTGCATGAGGAGCAGATGGTTGCGGTCGCGCTGGCTGACGCGGTTCCGGCGGTGGCGCACCGCAGACTCTCCGGGTTGCCTCAGCCGCTGACCCCAGCCCAGGTCACTGCCTTGCTGGAGGCCTGCGACCGGTTGAGCGCGGTGGGATGCCGCGACTTCGCGGTGATCACCATGCTGCACCGGCTGGGTCTGCGATGCGCGGAGCTCACCGGGCTGCGGCTCGATGACGTGGACTGGCAGGCAGGGACCCTGAGGATCCGTGGCAAGGGCAACCGGATCGACCTGCTGCCGCTGCCGGTCGACGTCGGGCAGGCCATCGTGGACTATCTGCGCGAGGGGCGACCCGATACCACTGCCCGGACCGTGTTCGTGCAGGCCCGAGCGCCCCATACCGTCCTAACGTCGTCGGGTGTCAGTTGCATCGTGGCCCGGCCGCGCGTCGTGCCGGGCTGGGCATCGTCCATGCGCACCGATTGCGTCACACGGCGGCGAGCCGCTCCCTCAACGCCGGAGCGAGCCTGGAGCAGGTCGCGCACCTGCTTCGTCATGCCAGCCCGGCTACCACCGCGATCTACGCCAAGACAGACCAGGTCAGGCTCTCGACGCTTGCGCGTCCCTGGCCGACAGCGCCAACATCGCCGACCGGCGGCGGCGCGTCATGAGCACCGAGGCAGAGGAACTCCAGCAATTGGTCACCGACTACCCCACAGTGCGCCGTGCACTGGGTTACAAGCTCGACGACGCCGAGCACATCCTGGGTCGGTTCCTGGGCTATCTGCATGATCACGGCGCCCACGGCGTGACCGTGCAGCATGCGCTCGAGTTCGCGACCGCGCCCCCAGCTGCCTCGCCCCGGACGCAGGCCCTGCGGCTCTCAGCCATCCGATGTTTCGCCCGGTGGGCCAGATGCCAGGACCCCGACATCGAGGTGCCACCGGCCAGACTCCTCCCGGCCAGACCAACCCGGGTCGCGCCCTACATTTACACCGCTGAGGAGATCCATGCCCTGCTGGAGGCTGCTGGTCTGCTGCGGTCCGAGCTGCGGGCCGCAACGTTCCGCACCCTGATCGGGTTGATGGCCGCCACCGGGATCCGCACCGGGGAGGCCATCGCCTTGGACATCGCCAGCCTCGACCAGGACGGCCACACCCTGACGGTCAGGGGGAAGTACGGCAAGATCCGGATGCTGCCGTTGCACCCAACCGTCCTCGATGCTCTGACCGGGTACCTCCATCAACGCGATCGGCTGCTGCCCGCTGCGGCCTGCCCCGCGCTGCTGATCTCCACCAACGGCACCAGACTGCTCCCATCCAATGTCCACGAGACATTTCGCGGCCTGACCCAGCAGGCCGGCCTGCGGCCAGCCTCGTCGTCGTGTCGGCCGAGGCCACATGATCTCCGCCATACTTTCGCGGTCTCGACCATGCTCGACGCCTACCGGTCCGGGGCCGACCCCGCCGTCGTCCTCCCGGTCCTGTCGACCTGGCTGGGACACACCGAACCGAGCGACACCTACTGGTATCTCAGCGGCACCGCGGAGTTGTTGGCCGCCGCGACCGAGCGTCTGGAAACCGGCGGTCCACACGACGATCGGAGCCGGTCATGACCCAGCTGGCGCCCATCCTGCAAGCCTTCTTCACCACCCGGCTGACCAGCCAGTACGGGGCCAGCCCGCACACCATCGCCGCCTACCGCGACACCTGGCGGCTGCTGCTGCGCTACGCCGCCCAGGCAACCGGCACTGCCCCGGCGGCGCTGGACCTGTCCCAGCTGGACACCGACCTGATCACCGGGTTCCTGACCCACCTCGAAACCGAACGCGGCAACGCCACCACCACCCGCAACGCCCGCCTCGCGGCGGTGCATTCGTTGTGCTCCTACGCCTCCTACCACCATCCCGAGCACGCCGCCACGATCAGCCGGGTCCTGGCGATCCCGGCGAAACGAGCCCATCGCACCGACATCACCTACCTCAGTCCGTCCGAGGTCACCGCCCTGCTGGCCGCGCCGGACCGGTCCACCGTGGCCGGGCGACGCGACCACGCGCTGATCCAGGTTGCAGTCACCACCGGCATGCGTGTCTCCGAACTCACGGCGCTGAAACTCACCGATGTTCACCTCGGCACCGCCCCACACGTCGTCTGCCATGGGAAGGGCCGCAAGGACCGCATCAC
>DASRVZ010000006.1:0-3484 GCA_035654835.1 Dermatophilaceae bacterium
CTCGTGCGCAACGAGCGGTACTCCCAGGAAACCACGCCCGCGTTCCTCGCTGGCGATGTTGCGCAGCAAGGAAGCCGTTGGTGGCCTGTCGCGGGTGGCCTTTTTGGAGGCGACATTGGCCGCGCAAGAGCGGCCCTCGCAATGTTGGAGAAGGAGTACGTCGAGGCGCGGGCGCAGCGGCGCTACTGAGGGGTAGTCGCCCGCTGCTATTCCTTTAGGACGCGCTGGTTGTCGATAGGGACTGTGCTTCGGGCTTTGCCTCAAGGCCGTGCCGCCGCCCGATGTAACTGTTCGACTCGGGCTCGGCAGATGTCGCGACCCCTCCGAACTCCGGTGTAGGAGTGCGTCTTTTCGGCTCCCCTTTGTTGTCAACCGGTGGTTTGGGGCGTCTTTGGCTGGGAGGTCTTCCCGGTGGGCCTGGCCGGTTGTAGCGTCTGAGTTGCGGGTCCGGGAAGTGGCTGATCCGAAGTGTCGATGTGCGGGGGTAGGTCGACCGCGCTGGATTCTTGAGTCGCCCCGCAGTGCCCTCCCGGGCCCGTGTCAACTGGCTGCGCCGCGCTGAGGAGTTGTGCTTGTTCGGCGTCGGCGAGGAGTTGGCGGTAGAGGGCGTCGGAGATCCTGCGCTTGAGGCAGCGCAGCGCTTCGAGCTTGGTCTTGCCGGCCGCTTGCTTGCGCCTGTAGTAGGCCCGACCGTCGGTGTCGAGGCGGATCTGGCTGACTGCGGCGATGTGGATCATGTGGTTCATCCTGCGGTTCCCGGCTCGGGAGAGGCGGTGGCGGTTCTGCTCGCCCGATGAGGCATCCAGGGGTGCGGTGCCGGTCCAGGATGCGAACCGGTTGCGGTCGGCGAACCTGGCGATGTCGCCGACGTCGGCCAGGGTCCGGGCGGCGACCACGGGTCCGACACCGTTCAGGTCCATCAGCCGTGACCCGCGGGCCTTGACCAGGACCTTGAGCTCGGCGGTGGCCTTCTTCATCTTTGCCTCGACCGTGAGCAGGTCGGCGAGCTCCTCTGCAGCGATGCTGCGTCGGGTCTTGCCGGCGATGTCGCGGGGGCGCACGGTGGCGAGGATTGCCTTGGCCTGCAAGGCGGTGAGGTCCTTCTTGGCCTTGCCGGGGACCAGTTCGGCCAGCAGCCGGTGGAGCCTGTTCACGGTCTGGACCCGCAGTCGGGTGAGCTCCTCGCGGCGGTCGCACAGCATCCGCAGCGCTTCGAGCTCGCCGTCGGGGCGCAGGACGCGCAGGGTCTTGGTGCGGACCGCGACGATCGCGATGGAGTGGGCGTCGAGCGCGTCGGTCTTGCGGTTGTGGCCGGTGTCGAAGAGCCGGACCCGGGCGGCGAGCTTGGCCGGGACGTCCACCACGTGCTCGCCGGCCTCGAGCAGACGCTGGGCCAGTGGTCGGCCGGCGCCGTTGCTTCCCTCGATCGCCCAGATCCGCTCGGGCCAGGTCTTCGCGTAGGCCCGCATCGCGGTGTAGCCGGGCTGGTCGGTGCTGAACCGGCCAGAGCCGAGCAGCTTCTCGTGATGGTCGACGACCTCGATGGTGGCCGAGAGCTTGTGGGGATCGACCCCGATGATCACCTTCGCCATAGCGTTCTCCTGCTTCTCCTGGTGCCGATAGGGACGGCGAGGTGGGCAGTGCTACTACGAGCTGGGCAGTCCCCTTTCGAGCCACGCCTCGTCAACGGTGCCCGACGGACTGCAGACCGAAAGAGAGCCACACCAACACTTGGTGGGCAGCCGCGTGGAGAGCCCTCCGCCGGACACCTGGACCGAGTCTGGCCTGACACCGGCCCTGCGAGAAGTCTCTAGTAGCCGCGTGTGACGTGAGTTTTCCGCTCAGGGTCGGCTTCGACCAACATCCTCTATGCCGCGATGTGGGCGTGGCCATCCCCGTCCCGAGCCTTCGCCATCAGGGCATCCAACGCTTGACGTTGTGAGCCCATGTGAGCCCAGCGATGCCGCCAGCCACAGCGGGTCTGGCGAACGCGGAGACGTCCCGCAACACGATGGTGAAGTCTTGGGCGAGGCGGTCAGTGAGTCGCTGTTTGCGAACCCAAGCGCTCCACTTGTTCTGCGCGATCTCGGCGTAGCCGGCCAGAGCTTCATCCAGAGGGTTCAGGGTGGCGTTGCGGTGCGTGGCGACCACGTCGATGGACCCGGCGAGTTCGTCGCCGTTGACGTCGTGTGCCGCGCTGAGGATGGCGATGTCGGCATAGTCGCGCCAGCGGGTGTTGACCGTCCCGCGTTGAACTGCTGTGACGATCTTCTCCGCAAACACCATGGATAGCGGGTAACCACGGACGGTGATGGCGCCCCCGAGCAGGCGGGCCACCTCGACGTTTCCTGGCGGAGGCCAGACGGGGTCGCCAACGTTGACGTCGACGTGGAACGGGATGCGCGCGCGCGACAAGTGAGCGATGAGCCTGACGCGCACCCCGGAGTACTCCTCCTCGTCCCGGATGACTTCGGCCGTGGCGCTGCCCGAGTCGTAGACCAGACCGTCGTTCTTGTGGCTGGCCGCGATGTCACGGACCAGCTCCAAGACAGTGTCGGCGTCGCCAGCCAGATTCGTCGCCTGCAGGTCGATGTCGCGGGTGGGACGCCGCGTGTCGTATGCGGCCAGAAGCACACCACCCTTGAGCACGAGGTCATCTGATCGAAGGGAAGAGCTGAGCCGGTCGAGGAAGCCCTCGAGGGCGTACAACGCCAGCAGTTCGTCGGTGGCTCGACCATCAGCCTTGGCCAGCCGCTGTAGGTCAAGGTAGGCCTCACCCTCCGGGGTGTTCCGGCTTGGTCGGTTCACAACAATGCCGCCAACGCCGTCCGCATCGGCGTTTCGGCTCTGGGGAACAGGCCGGCGAGGTGGATCAACTGGCCGGGCTGGGAGCCCGGCAGGCGCAGCCAGCGGCGCAACGCCTCGTATCCCAACTCGTGGCCTTCGGTGGCCCGCATCCGGAAGGCGTCGATGATGCTTCGAGGGGCGTTATAGATGCCGATGCTGATGTCCCCGTCCAGGGCCAACTGTTCCCGGCCGACGTCGAACGTCGCCGTCGCGAAGTGGTGCCACCGGGCAATCGCGTCCGTGGCAGGGATTCGCGTTCCGCGAGGCAGCGCGACGTCCGGGGCAACCGGGATGGCATCGGACAGCCCATGGCGGGCCAGCGCGGTCTCCAGACACAGAGTGGCTCGGGGCGCTTTGACGGCGAATGCAAGGAGATCGGTGTCGGCGGGCTCGGCGCCAGCTTGTCGGTAGAGGCCGCGACTGATGGCTGCGATGAGTCCGCCTTCTCGAAGGCGATAAAGGGCGTGCTTGCTCAGGCCGGCGTCGCGCGCCTGGGCGTAAGTGAACGTCGTCGGCAAAGCGCTTAGCGGTTGCGTCGAGGCGGTCCTCGGCATCGCGTCTCCAATCTGGTTCCAGAACAACTGTATCCACAAATCAGTTTGTGTGAACACTTATTCCGGGTAAGCCCGCCTGCGAC
>DASRVZ010000007.1:0-49694 GCA_035654835.1 Dermatophilaceae bacterium
GGCGCCCTTCAAGCAGGCGCCCTTCAAGCAGGCGCCCTTCAAGCAGGCGCGTCCCGGCTCCAACGTCCCTTCGGGCGTGACCTCTCGGCAGGTCGTTCTGGTCGATGCCCTGGGCTCAGCGGCGACCCTCCGCGCCTGCGAGCGCTCCGGCTCGCGATACGTGGTTGCTCTGGGGCCGTATGCCGGCCACGTCGGCCGGAACGGGGTGAGCTCGGCAAAGCGCGAGGGCGACCTCCGCACTCCGGCTGGCATCTACCCGCTGCGCAATGGCTTCGGCGTCAACGGCAACCCCGGCCTCGGGGCCGGGTCATGGTTGAGGGTCGACGCACAAGACGTCTGGGTGGACGACCCCGGATCGGCGCTGTACAACACCCACCAGCGCTCGCCGACCAGCGGCCGGTGGGACAGTGCAGAGCAGCTGCATCAGTCTCCGGCGTACAACTACGCGCAGGTGATCGGCTACAAAGAGGCCCGGGTTGCGGGCGCAGGGTCTGCGATCTTCCTGCACGTGGACCAAGGGCATTCCACCTCGGGATGCGTCTCGCTCCCCACGTCGGCGCTGTTGTCCGTGATGCGTTGGGAGCGCTCGGGCGTGGTCATGGCCATCACCCGCTGACCCCCCAGACCATCCGATGTGGATCGTCTTTCGCCATGTGTCGCAAGACGTCCCGGCTAGAAGCCAGAAGTGGGATGTCTTCCGCCATGTGTCGCAAGACGTCCCGACCAGAAGCCAGAAGCTGGGCCGGCAGCCACCCACGGTTGATACTCAAGCACCAGCCGACGACGCTGAATGCAGCCACCCGTGTCGGTCCGGTGTTTGGAGATGGAACCGGCGACGTGGATTCCCAGCCGATTGGCCAACTCCATCGAGGCGTGGTTGTCAGGGCTGACGATCGCCTCCACCACCGTGACCTCCCGAGTGGATGCAGAAGCGAGCGATCTGGCCCTCGCTGTTGCGCTCGATCATCCGGCCAAGCCAATGACTCATCACCTCGCGATCGCGCCGCGCCGTGATCCACCTCTCGGAGACTTCGTCCGCAATCGCCGTCAACCCCAGAAGGCACCCGATCGTCGGTGGGACCAGTTGAGTGCTGCGATCGACGGCGATCGAAGGCAGCGACATCACGCACCCAACGGCGGCGTGGACCGACTCAGCTCGGGGTGACGTGGGTGCGGACCCACTCGACGATCTCGGTCGTCGTCGCGCCGGGAGTGAACACCTTGGCCACGCCGAGCTTCTCAAGCTCGGCTATGTCAGCCTCCGGGATGATCCCGCCGCCGAAGACGACAATGTCCTTGGCGTCCCGCCCCTCGAGCAACGCCGCGACCTTGGCGAACAGAGTCATGTGGGCCCCAGAGAGCACCGAGAGACCTACCGCGTCCGCGTCCTCCTGGATGGCTGCCTCAACAATCTGCTCCGGGGTCTGGTGCAAGCCCGTGTAGACGACTTCCATCCCGGCGTCACGAAGCGCTCGGGCCACCACTTTGGCTCCTCGGTCATGGCCGTCAAGTCCAGGTTTGGCCACCACGATGCGTAACGGAGATTCGCTCATGGGAAGCAGAATAGCCAACCGGCGATCGCGATGGACATCCAGCCAGTCGAGGACCCTGAAATGCGCCGAAGACAACGCCGCGTGTCACGGTTGCGCAACGTCACGGTATGTCTTCGAAAACGGGCCATTGAGGCATTACCTTTGAGTAACGATGACCCAGCCGTCAGTGCCCCGGCCCTCAGCACCGAAGCGATCAGCTTCGGTGCGTCGGCCTCGTCCCGCCGCGACGCCGGATACCGGCGATCGAGGCCATCTCGGGCGTGCCTTCGACGCCCTCTCCGGCGTGGCCCGTGACCGCGCGCGAAGCACCCACGACATCCTCGGTGGCGCCGCCAAGGCTCTGGGTACCCCTACCGGTGTTGTCGGCGCGGCAATCGAGGTGGCATGGGTGAGCACCCATCTCGCGCTCTACCCGTTCGGCCTGTTCGGCCGCCCGGATGCCTACGACGGCCACCGCTACAGCCTCGGGGAACTGCCACCCGTGCAGCGCGGGCTCGTGATCGGCAACGTCGAGGCGGCCGGCACCCCGATCCTGCTGGTGCACGGCATGGTCGACAACAGGTCCGTCTTCGCGCTCCTGCGTCGGGGCTTGCGGCGACGCGGTTTCGGCAGGGTCGTCTCCATCAACTACTCCCCGTGGACCACCGACGTACGCGTCGCGGCGGCCCAGCTGGCTCAAGAGGTCGAGGCACTGGTGGCCGAGACAGGCTACGAACGCATCCACGTCGTCGGACACAGCCTTGGCGGCCTCATCGCCCGCTACTACGTCACCCGCCTGGGAGGTGATGCGAGGGTGCACACGCTGGTCTCGCTCGGGTCACCGCACGGTGGCACCTTCAACGCCTATGCGCTGCCCTCCAACCTGTGTTGTCAGCTGCGACCAGGCAGCGAGCTCATGCTTGAGCTCAGCGCAGCTGTGCCCAACTGTCAGACCCGCTTCGTGGCCTACTGGTCTGACCTCGACCAGATGATCTTTCCGCAACGCAACGCAAGGCTGCTTCACCCCGATCTCACGGTCCGCAATGTCAGGTTGCACGGCATCGGCCACATGAGCCTTCCGATCAACGGCGACGTTGTCCACGGGATCTCGACGACGCTGGCCCAGCTTGACGCCGACGGAAGCACGCTCACTGCGGGCGTCACCGAGCTGAAACCCCCCGGTCGACGCGGCTGAGACGCAAACGCGAATTCTGCAGAAGGGGCACTACGCATTTAGCCGTAGATACCGGCAGCATTTTGCATTACGAAACGGTCACGGTAGCCTTGCCGCTTCCATGCTCCCTGCCTGTGAGGTCTGCTCGTGTCTGTTGGTTCGCATAGCGGTCGCCACCGTGGGGCCAAGCACGCCTCCCCCACGCAACGCCGATTCATGACCGGTCTGGCCCTGCCTACCGCAGCGGCCGCCGCACTCATGTTCACCGCAACTGGCGCTGCCGTTGTCACTACCTCCAAGACCCAGCCCGTCAGCCAGAACGCCACGCTTGCCGCTGCATCGCTCCAGGCCGCGGTCGTCGCTGAACAGCTCCAGGACCCCCGCGTCCAGGCGATCGAGGACAACGCCCGGGACATCGCCCGCGAGGACGGCGGGGCGCGGGTGGCCCGCGCTGCCGAGCGGAGAAGCCTCGCGGCTCGGGAGCTGGAGGACGCACGCGTTGCCCAGGAGCACAGCTGGCAGCTACCGATCAAGAACTACGTGATCTCGTCCGGCTACGGCATGCGGTGGGGACGCCTGCACGCGGGTGAGGACTTCGCGACCCCGGTGGGCACGAACCTGATCTCCATGTCGACCGGCACAGTCACCTTTGCAGGCCAAGAGTCGGGCTACGGCACCATTGTCAAGATTCACTACTGGGACGGCACCGTCAGTTTCTACGGCCACATGTCGAGCCTCTCGATCACCACCGGCGAGCCCGTGATGCCCGGTCAGCTTGTCGGACAGTCCGGCAACACCGGCGAGTCGACGGGCCCACACCTGCACCTCGAGATCCACCCCAAAGGCGGCCAGCCTGTCAATCCCCTGCCGTGGCTTACCGATCGGAAGATCGCGTTCTAACGCGTTCCGTCACCCGCCAGAGCGACTTGCATCACCCGCTAGCGGTGTACGCGACCAGCAGGACGCTTCACAGCTTTTCGAGCGGCGCATAACGCAGCAGCAGTCGCTTGACTCCGGTGTCAGCCCCGAAGTCGACGTGAGCCATGGCCTTCTCGAGCTCGCCCTCGACCCTCACCACCGTGCCGAGGCCGAAGGAGTCGTGGCTGACCCGATCACCCGAGCGCAGCGAGATCATCGGGCGGTTGCCCGGCGACCGCACCCCTGGCCGGCCGGCCAGGGTCGCAACAGCAGGGGTGGATGAGGACCTCATGCCGGTTGTCTCGGTGCGTTGCCAGTCCATCAGCTCGGCCGGAATCTCATCGAGGAAACGCGACGCCGGGTTGTACTGCGGAGATCCCCACCCGGAGCGCACGATCGCCCTCGACAGATGCAACCGCTCCCGCGCACGGGTGATCCCGACGTAGGCGAGGCGCCGTTCCTCCTCGAGCTCCTTGGCGTCGCCGAGCGATCGGCGGTGCGGAAAGGTGCCGTCCTCCATGCCGGTGAGGAAGACGACAGGGAACTCCAGCCCCTTGGCGGTGTGCAGGGTCATCAATGTCACCACGCCGTTGTCCTCGGCTTCGTCAGAGCCATCGGGGATCTCATCGGCGTCGGCGACCAGGGAGACACGCTCCAGGAAGTCCTGGAGCGAACCACCAGGTTCGGACTCGTCGAACTCGCGACCGACGGCCACGAGCTCGGCGAGGTTCTCGACCCGGGTCTCATCCTGGGGGTCCTGACTCGCGCGGAGCTCAGCAAGGTAGCCGGTCTGCTCGACCACCGCCTCGAGCAGGTCTCCCACCCCCGAGCCGCCCTCGTGCACCGTCCGCAGAGCTTCGAGCAGGGACGTGAACGTGGTGATCGCCGCAACCGACCGGGTCGCGATGCCGGGAGCATCCTGTGGGCGCCCCAGAGCCGCGACGAACGGAATGCGCTCGCGCTCGGCAAGTTGCGCGACACAGGCCTCTGCTCGCTCTCCGATGCCCCGTTTGGGGACGTTGAGGATGCGTCGCAGGTTGACGGTGTCGGTGGGGTTGGAGATGACCCGCAGGTAGGCGAGCGCGTCCTTGACCTCTCGGCGCTCGTAGAAGCGCGTCCCGCCAACGACCTTGTAGGGCAGGCCAACTCGAACGAAAACCTCTTCGACGGCACGTGACTGGGCGTTGGTGCGGTAGAAGACGGCCACGTCCTTGGGCTTCACGCCGTGCTCGTCGCCGAGACTGTCGATCTGGCGGGCGATGAACGCCGCCTCGTCATGCTCGGAGTCGGCGACGTAGCCCACGATCTTGGCACCGTCACCGGAGTCGGTCCACAGGTTCTTGGGCCGACGATCGGAGTTCTTGGCGATGACCGCGTTGGCCGCGCGAAGGATGGTCTGGGTCGAGCGGTAGTTCTGCTCGAGCAGGATGGTCTGCGCGTCCGGGTAGTCCTGCTCGAACTCGACGATGTTGCGGATCGTCGCGCCGCGGAAGGCGTAGATCGACTGGTCCGCGTCGCCGACGACCGCGAGCTCGGCCGGCGGAACCGCCTGAGACTCGCTGTGTGAATGGCCGACTAGCTCACGCACCAGCTGGTACTGCGCGGTGTTGGTGTCCTGGTACTCATCCACCATGACGTGCCGGAACCGCCGGTGGTAGTACTCGGCGACGTCGGGGAAGGCCTGGAGGATGTGGACCGTGGTCATGATCAGGTCGTCGAAGTCCATGGCGTTGGCCTGGCGCAGACGGGCTTGGTACAACCGGTAGGCCTCGGCGACCATGCGCTCGTGATGGCTTGCCTCGCCAAGTCCGGCCGCGTAGGTCTCGTCGTCGATCAGCTCGTTCTTGAGGTTGGAGACCTGAGCCGAGAAGGACCTCGGCGGATAGCGCTTGGGGTCCAGGTCGAGGCTGCGCATGACCATCGACATGAGGCGCTGGCTGTCGGCGGCGTCATAGATCGAGAAGGTCGACTTCAGGCCGACGTGGGAGGCCTCGCGACGCAGGATGCGCACACAGGCTGAGTGGAACGTCGAGACCCACATCGCCTTGCTACGTGTGCCGACGAGTGAGGCGACGCGTTCGCGCATCTCGCCGGCTGCCTTGTTGGTGAAGGTGATCGCGAGGATCTGCCCCGGCTTGACGTCGCGCGCCGCCAGGAGGTAGCCGATGCGATGTGCCAGCACGCGGGTCTTGCCCGAGCCCGCGCCTGCGACGATCAACAGCGGCGCCCCCTGATGGGTGACCGCGATGCGCTGCTGCTCGTTGAGCCCCTCGAGCAACGACTCCGGGTCGCGGCCGGGCACCGAGCCGGTATGCCGGTCATCACCGTCCTGAGGTGCCTCGCCGCCCGCCTCGGCCCAGGTGGGGACGCCACGTTCATCCACCTCACCGGTGGCGGCGGCAGGGCTGAGCCGGGGCAGGGGGAAGTCGCCGAAAAGAGTGCTCATGGTGAGTTCCAGCCTACGTCGCGGTGGCGACAGCACCGGACACGATCTGCCGGCCTTCCGCGCGGACGACGCCGGAGTCAGTCGTTCTCGGAGCCGCCTGACGGCGAGAGCGTCGTGGAGCCGGCGACGTGGGACCAGGTGGCAGTGGCTCCGGAGTGCCCGATCCGTACGGCCTCGACGACGGTCCCGGCCGCGAAGAGCACTGCGGCCACAGCCAGCGCGAGAGCGACCCACTTCGGGGCGCGGGGAGACGCGGCCTCTCGCTCGTCCCAGCCCCACCACAGCAGGACGGCCGCAACGACCGCCAGGCCGAACACCCAGGGCAGCAGGCCCTCGGCCATCTCGATGTGGGTCTCGATCAGCGGAGTCTCCTGCACCCGCTCCTGCAGAGCCTCGCCGGACTGGGTGGACACCGGCACCAGAACCAGCGCCACCAGGACGAGGCCGAGCGGCAGGAACCTCGCCCACCGGCGGAACGCCGGCCACAACGCGGCGAGGGCGACCACGAGCGCGGCGCTGGGGACGATGACCTCCGTCGCGTGGACAACGAGGGGGTGCAGCGGAAGGCCGGCGATGAGGTCGAACATCATTCTCCTTGAGGCGGTGCCACAGCACGTGGCACCGCGGCTAGATCACGGGCGATGCCCTCAACCGGCCCTGCATGGGCCGATCGGAACGGAACCTAGCACGCGGCATACGGACAATCAGCCGATCGACCATGGGCGAGGTCGCGCCATCGATAGGGTCGGCACATGGGGCTTGAGATCCGGGAGATCAAGCACTCCTTCGGTGACCTGGTGGCCCTCGACGGAGTGAGCTTCAGCGCCGTGCCTGGGGTGATCACCGGGCTGCTCGGACCCAACGGTGCCGGCAAGACGACGTTGCTGCGGATCATGCTCGGGGTCCTGAGCCCCGACAGCGGCAGCGTCCGGTACGACGGCCGGTCGGTGGACGATGAGGACCGACGCCGCTGGGGTTACATGCCGCAGGAGCGAGGGCTCTGGCCCGGGATGCCGGCCGGCGACCAGGTCGTTCACTTCGGGCGGTTGCACGGGCTGTCCCGCAGCGACGCGACGCGCAGAGCCAAGGCCCTTCTCGAGGAGCTGGGACTGGCAGAGCGGTGGAAGGACCGGACCGACAAGCTTTCCGGCGGTATGCAGCAGCGCCTCCAGCTGGCCACCTCCCTGGTGCATGACCCCGAGGTCATCGTCCTCGACGAACCGTTCAGCGGTCTGGACCCCGTGGCGGTCGTGAGCTTGTCCGAGACCCTGCGCCAGCGGGCCCGGATCGGCTGCACGGTGCTGTTCTCCAGCCATCAGCTCGATCTGGTGCAGGATCTCTGTGAGGACATCGCCATGGTCGACCGCGGACGAACGGTGCTCCTGGGCAGTGTCGCCAGGTTGCGGGCCTCTTCGGGCCGACGGCAGCTGAGACTGCATGTGGAGCCGTCGAACCGCGACTGGCTGAGCGCATACCCCCGTGTCACCGTTGTCAGCGACCAGGCCGACGACCTACGTCTCGAGGTCCCCGATGGCGTCGACCCCCTCGATGTGCTCGACGCCGCCCGGGCGGGCGGCCGGGTGGACGACTTCGGGCTCGACCTGCCCACGCTGTCGCAGCTGTTCCTCGCAGCCGCCGACCGGCCCCTCGACCAGACGGTCGTGAGCTGATGCGCAGCTGGTGGCAGGGCACACGTCTGGTCGCTGAGCGTGGTCTCCTCGAGAACGTCAGGTCCACGACCTTCAAGGTTGTCACCGGGCTGTTGCTGCTGATGTCCATCGCCGCAGTTACGGTGCCACAGATCATCGGCAATGAGAGCACGACGTACACGCTCGCGACCAACGGCAAGGCCCCTGCGGACGTGGTAGCGGCGCTGAACGCGGCTGGGAAGTCAGCCAAGTTCACTGTGAAGTACGTCTCCCGCGAGGACGCGGAAGCCGTCCGGCAGGCAGTGCGCAACGGCGACGCCAACGCGGGACTCGCCGGTGACACGCTCTACACCGAGGAACGGGGGGGAGGAACGTTCCCGGTCGTGGTCGCCCAGGCTGTCGTCAGCCTGGAGACATCACGGCTGCTGGCCCAGGCGGGGCTGAGCCAGCAGCAGGTCGCGGCCCTCCAGTCGGTCCGGCCACCCAAGCAGGTCACCGTCGGGAGGGTGACCGACGAGGGGCGGGCCGGCGTCGGTTTCGCCGTCGGTATCGTCCTGTACCTGGCACTCACGTTCGGGGGGACGGCTATCGCCACAGCCGTCGCCATGGAGAAGTCCACCCGCATCTCCGAGGTGCTGCTCGCCATCCTGCGTCCCAGCCAGGTGCTCGTCGGCACCGTGGCGGCGGTCGGCACGGTCACACTCGTGCAGCTGCTTGTGCTGGCAGCACCGCTCGCCGTCGCGGTGCAGGTGACTGACAACATCGGGCTGCCCCCGGTCGCGGCCGGCGACATCGGGCTTGCGGTGGCGTGGTTCGTGCTCGGCTTTGTGCTCTACGCGTTCGTTTTCGCGGCCTCTGCGGCCCTGGTCGACAAGATCACCGAGGTCAACACAGCGATCCTGCCGGTCACGATGGGCCTCGTGATCGGCTACATGCTGGCCATCACGGTCGTCATGGCAGACCCAGGGGGCGGCTGGAGCGTCGCCGTCTCGATGTTCCCGTTCACCGCACCGCTGGCGATGCCGATCCGTTGGGCCGCCGGCGAGGTCCCCATCTACCAGCTCCCGCTCGCCATGGCTCTGACCGCCACCACCGGGGTGCTGCTGGTCTCGGTCGCCTCGTCCATCTACCGGCGCGCCCTGCTCATCACCGGCCACCGGGTGAAGCTCCGCGAGGTGCTGGGCGGTCGGGCCACCTCCTGACCCAGGCGCTGGCCGGAGCCTGACCTACGCTCGGACGGTGACGACACGGCATACCGAATCGGACGCGGGGCAACAGCGAACCGTCTCCATCAGACCAGCCGAGCCGGACGACGTGCCGGCCATCCTCGGGCTCGTCCACGAGCTCGCGCTGTACGAGAAGGCGCCGGACTCGGTCGAGGCGACCGAGGCCCACTTCCGGGCAGCCCTGTTCCCGGACCGCCACGCCCCCACGGCATTCGCGCACGTCGCAGTCGTGGACGGCACGGTCGTCGGTATGGCGGTCTGGTATGTCACGTTCTCGACGTGGCTGGGACGCAGCGGCATCTGGCTCGAGGACCTGTTCGTGCTGCCGCAGCACCGAGGGTCCGGCCTGGGCAAGGGGCTGCTGGCGGCGCTTGCGGCGGTGTGCGCCGAACGCGGCTACGGCCGGCTCGAGTGGTGGGTACTGAAGTGGAACGCCCCGTCGATCGGCTTCTACGACTCGCTCGGCGCGCAGCCGATGGACGAGTGGCTCACCTATCGGCTCGATGGCGAGGGTCTGGACGCACTGGCTGGAACGGCCTCCCCGACCCACGCGGACTGAGATGGTGGCCCAGCGCCGGCTGTGATCCAACTACCCTGACGCCATGACTGAACGGACCTTCGGCCAACCGGCCACGCCGCGGCCCGATCACGACATCGAGCGGGTTCTCGTGGTGGCGGCCCACCCGGACGACTGTGACTTCGGGGCCGCCGGAACCATCGCCGGTTGGGTCGACGCCGGGCTGAGCGTCACCATCTTGCTGTGCACGCACGGGGAACAGGGCGGGTTCGACGACACCAACCGCGAACAGATGCCTGCCATTCGCGAACGCGAGCAGATCGCGGCGTCCGCCGTCCTCGGTGTCAAGGACGTGCGTTTTCTGCAGGGACATCGCGACGGCTGGCTGGAGCCCTCATGGGAGCTGCAACGCCAGATCGTCGAGGTCATCCGCGACGTCAAGCCGCAGCGCGTCCTGATCCAGTCCCCGGAACGCTGGTACGACCGGTTCCAGGCCTCCCATCCGGATCACCTCGCCGCAGGCGAAGCCGCCATCCGTGCCATCTATCCCGCCTCCGAGAACCGTTTCGCCTGGCCCGAGCTGCTCGAGCAGGGCCTGGAGCCGTGGCACGTGAACGAGGTCTGGATCATGGCCCACCCGAACATGACCCATGCCGTGGACATCACCGGCACCTTTCTCCGCAAGGTCTCAGCCCTGCGGGCTCATGAGTCGCAGACCGGACATCGGGGCGATCAGCTGGAGGACTTCTTGCGCGGCTGGGGCAGCGGGATCGCCGGGGTGTTCGGACTCGGCGAGGGCCGGCTGGGCGAGTGCTTCCACATCATGGATCTGGGCTGAGCCGGTGAGCCGGTGAGCGTCGACGCCTTCCTGATCAGCGTCTCCCCCGTCGTGGTCTACGTCCTGGTCGCTCTGGTGATCGGGCTCGAGAGCATGGGCATCCCGTTGCCCGGAGAGGTGATCCTGGTGTCGGCGGCGCTGCTGGCCACGCGCCAGGATCTCGACATCTCCCCCGTTTGGGTAGCCGCTGCGGCCAGTGGCGGGGCCATCGTCGGCGACAGCATCGGCTACCTGGCCGGGCGACGCTGGGGTGACCGGATGTTCGACCTGCTCGGACGCAGGTTCCCCAAACATGCAGGCCCCGATCGCCTCGCCTTCACCGAGCATGTGTTCGCCCGGTATGGCGTGTGGGCAGTGTTCTTCGGCCGTTTCGTCGCGCTGCTTCGTATCTTCGCCGGCCCTGTGGCCGGTGCGCTACACATGCCATACCCACGCTTCCTTGCCGCCAACACGCTCGGTGGGTTCGTCTGGGCCTGCGGGACCACCGCGGCGGTCTACACGATGGGCACCCGCGCCGAGCAGTGGCTCCACGAGTCTTCCTGGATCGGACTGGCCGTGGCCGTCGGTGCTGGCATCGCTGTCTCAACGGTGTTCAGGCGACGGCTGGAGCGTGCCGTGGCACGCCACACGGCTGAGCGGAAGTCCCGCCTCGTTCAGCTCGCCGCGGTCAGCTCACGGCCCACGCCGTGAGCTCGTGATCTGAGTACCGTTGCAACCTGGGCAGATCCGGTCCCATCACCACAGAAGTGACAAACCTTGATAACCCGGTCTCAGGGCCGGTTCAGGGCCGAAAGTCCTACCGGACGGCATCCGGTGCCTGCCAGCATCGAGACATGACCGAACACAGCAAGTCCCAGCGGAAATCCGGTCTGTTCGGTTCTTTGGCGGTTTACGCGACCTCGGCATTCGACGCCGTACCGATGAGAAGGTGATTGCGGGCGTCTGCTCTGGGCTCGCCGTCAGGATCGGCGTCGACCCGGTGGTCACCCGCATCGCGTTCATACTGCTGTCCATCCTGGGCGGCGCCAGCGTCACCATCTACCTCGTCGCCTGGGCCTTGCTGCCCAACGACAGGAACGAGCTCCCTCTGGAGCGAGCTGTGCGTCAGGGGGACGGCGGCTCCGTGGTGCTGGTGGTCATCGCGGCGCTGTCGCTGTTCCGAGGTTCATTCTGGGGGTTCCCGTGGGGCGTCGGTGGCGGTTGGGGGTTCCCGTGGGGCCTGGTCCTGACCGGGCTGTTCATCTGGTGGCTGTATCAACGGTCACTGGACCATCCCTACGCCGACCAACGGGTCAGCAACCAACAGCCCGGCCCCCCGCCCGCGGCTCGTCCCCCATCTGCCGAGCCGGGCCCGGCGGCATCCGTGCCCGGTGGCTCGCCAGCTCCGTCTCCCCACCTTTTCGCGAGCAAGCCTCGCCGTCGGTCTGGCGGGCCACTGATGGCCCTGGTTGCGTTCGGCCTGGCTCTGGTGACCTACGGCTCCCTGATCTGGATGGGAAGCGAGCTCGACTGGACCGGCAGCCACCAGGCGATCGCCATGGCCGGCTCGCTGATTGCGATGGGGCTGCTGCTGGTCGGACTCGGCCTGGCCGGCTGGCGAGCCGGCTTTGTCAGCTTCCTGGCGGTCGTCCTGGCGATTGCCGCGTGGTCGGCCAGCATTGTGCCCACAGGGATCCACTGCGGCGGAGGACTAGGAAACCAGACCTGGGCGCCCACGACCGTGACGTCCGGCACCAACTACGACCTGGGGGCCGGCAGCGGCGTCCTCGACCTGAGCTCGCTGCCCACCGAGGGTCTCAGCGAGGCAAGGATTCCGGCATATGTAGGGCTCGGTGACCTGAAGGTGATCGTGCCCGTAGACCTGACCGTCCGGGTCGTGGGCCACGTCGGCCTCGGCGAGATCCTCCAACCCGGCGAAAACGACGGTCAAGGAAAGGGCGGCGCAGACGTCTCCCGGTCGTTCGTGGTCGGCGACGGGCCCACCGAGGTCGTCGTCGACGCTGGTGTCGGCATCGGACAGATCACCGTGGTGAAGGAGTAAGACGATGGATGCCAACACGCCAGCGACGCCGCCCACCGAGCCAGTCCCCGAGACGCCGCCAACTCAGCCAACGCCCACGCCAACGCCAACGCCGCCAGCGCCGGATCGCAGCGCGGTCCAGGACAACGGCGGTACGCCCACTCACCCGACGGGACCGAACGCCTCACCCATCGCCCTCGGACTTGTCGCCGTGGTCCTCGGGACGCTGATCATCGCCAACGAGACCATGACCTGGAGCGTCGACTGGTCGGGGCTGGGGCCGGGCGCGATCGTCGTTGTCGGGGTCGTGCTCCTGGTGGTTGGAGCCATCGGCCTCGTCCGGCGCCACGACGACGTCTGACCGCGACGACGTCTGGCCACAGGGGCGGTGCGAGTCACGGGCGGTCAAGCCCCGCCTCCATGAGCTCGAAAAGGTGGGCTCACAGAAGGCGGCGCCCCACTGCCCAGGCTGTGAGCTCATGACGTGATGACAGCTGCAGCTTGCGCAGCACCGAGGACACATGAGTCTCAACGGTCTTGATCGAGATGAAGAGCTCCTTGGCAACTTCCTTGTACTGATAGCCGCGAGCGATGAGCCGCATCACCTCACGCTCACGGGTGCTGAGCCGGTCGAGCTCTTCGTCGATCACGGCGACCTCGCCCGCGACGGCGCCAAAGGCATCGAGGACGAAACCTGCCAGCCGCGGGCTGAACACGGCATCGCCGTCCGCGACCCGTTGAATGGCGCTGGTCAGGTCGGGGCCGTTGATCGTCTTCGTGACGTATCCGCGAGCGCCGGCGCGGATGACCGCAATCACGTCCTCGGCCGAGTCGGACACCGACAGCGCGAGGAAGCGAACCGGGGCACCGGATTCGGTTGTCACGCCACCCGATCCGGAGATCACGTCGCTGCCGCCATTCCCGTCGCCGCCGGGCAGGTGAACATCGAGCAGGACAACATCGGGCCGCGTCTGCGCCACCACGGCGATCGCGCTGTCGACGTCAGCGGCCTCCCCCACGATCAGCATCGACTCGTCAAGCTCGGCTTTGACACCTGACCGGAACATGCGGTGGTCATCGACCAGGACGAGCCGGATCGGGGCGGGCTGGGGCGACCTTGGCTCGGACATCAGCGCCGTCCTTCAGTTTCGGCTTGCACTTCAGTTTCCGCTTGCACTTCAGTTTCGGCTTGCACTTCAGTTTCGGCTTGCACTTCAGTGTGGGTCCGCGCTTCGTTGTCGGTCTGCTCATCGGGCTGGATCTGAGAATGCGCCCCGGGAGCCGTCACGGGCAAGGTGAGCGAGACCTCGGTGCCCTGCTCGAGCCTGCGCAACGCTGCCGCGCCACCGTGTCGCGACATGCGACCCAGGATCGACTCGCGAACGCCGAAGCGATCCTGGGGAACTGCATCCAGGTCGAAACCCGGACCGTGGTCCCGTACGAACGCCTCAACGGAATCGGAACCCACCTCGACATAGGCGGATACCGGCGCCGCACCATGCCGGACGGCGTTGAGCAAAGCCTCGCGCAGAGCCCGCACCAGCGCGGCCCCGCCACCGTCGAGCGGTCGATCACCGGTGATCACCAGCTCGATCGGCATCCCGTGCAGATCCTCGACCTCGTGCGCGACCTCCGTGACTGCGGAGGCGAGGCTCGCCTGCGATCCGAACGGGCCGGCATACAGCCAAGCGCGAAGCTCACGCTCCTGGGCCCGGGCGAGGCGCACCACCTCGGCGGAGTCGCCCGCTTGGCGCTGGATCAGCGCCAAGGTCTGAAGGACGGAGTCGTGCAGGTGGGCGGCGATGTCTGCCCGCTCGGTCTCACGGATGCGCTGTGCCTGCTCGGCACGCAGGTCGCTCCAGAGGCGCACACCCCATGGCGCTGCGACGACAGCGACGCCGGCAAGAACCGCCACGGCAGGGATCCCCACCTCCCACAAACCGGAGAACCCGCGGCCACGCGTCACCAGGACCACGACACCGATCGTCGCCAGTGCGATGCCAATCCCCAGACGTACCAGGCCTGCTCGCCGACCGGCGCGGCCCGTGTCACCGACCAGCCATCTGCTCCGTTCGGCATCGTCGAGCTGTGACCAGGCGAGGACCGCTCCCCCCACCACGGTCAAGATCGGGATGAGCACGCCGAGGCGCAGGTCGACGCCATGCTGCTGGGCCACGAGCGCCCCACCGACGAAGAGCAGCCCCAGACCGACCACGAGATTGCGCACAGACTCGTTGGCCCGCCGGCTGGCGGCCCCGGCATCGGCGCGGGCGACTGGGGTGGCACCCAGCAACTGAGGCGTCAGCGCCCACAGGAAGAGGTATGCCGCGACACCAGCTCCGCCCGCAAAGCTGGCCAGGACGAACGCCAGACGTACGTGCCGCACGTTGAGCCCGAGGTGCTCGGCCAGCCCGGCACAGACCCCGCCGAGGTAACGGCCCCGGACCGGACGCTCCAGCCGGCGCCGGCGCGCGCCCGGGTCGTTCGGAGACGTCGGAATCTCGTATGGCGTGCGCACGACATCCATCCTTGCCCACATCCGGGGTCCAGCGAGTCCGGACCACCTGATCTCAGGGTCGGTTCAGGGTCGGTTCAGGGTCAAACCTGATGGCGGGGCGATCCGCGAAAGCCAAGAATCGTTGACATGAGCGAACAAAACACATCCCGCCCTCAAACGGGAATGGACAAGTTCTTTGGCGCCTTGCGAAGCATCGGCATCCGACGCCGCACCCACAACAAGTGGATCGCCGGCGTGTGCTCGGGGCTCGCCGACCGGCTCGGCATCGATCCGATCATCGTCCGTGTTGCCCTGGTAATCATCACCATGCTGGGAGGCGCCGGCATCGCCATCTACCTCGTCGCCTGGGCCCTGCTGCCCAACGACAGGGACGAGATCCCGGCGCAGCGAGCGCTGCGTGACGGACACGGCGGCTCCATCGTCCTGCTCGTATTCGCGGGGCTGGCGCTGTTCGGCGATTCGGCGTTCGGCGGCACCTGGTGGAGCAACCGCCCCGGTTGGGGGTTCCCGTGGGGGTTGGCCCTCGTCGGCCTCCTGATCTGGTGGCTGGTTCAACGGTCTGACAACGTTCCTGACGCCGACCAACGGGTGATGAACCAACAGCTGGGCACGCCGACCACCGGCACTCCGACCACGGGCGCCCCGACCACCTCTGTCCCGTCGCCAGCAGCCTCCGGGCCGGCGATGGCTACCGGCGGCCGGGCGCCATCCACCGCCCCCCCGTCACCGACTGGGCCCGGCCCGGTCTCCTACGACCCGGCTTCCTACAAGAGGTTGGGTCGCCGATCAGGTGGTCCGCTGATGGCCCTGATCGCCATCGGGCTGGCCCTGGCGACATACGGCTCCCTGCTCTGGGCAGGCGCCGAGCTCGACTGGACCGGTGACCACCAGGCGATCGCGTTCGCCGGTTCGTTGGCGGCGATGGGGCTGCTGATGGTGGTGCTGGGTATTGCCGGCTGGCGGCCCGGCTTCGTCACCTTCCTGGCGATCATCCTGGCGATCGCGGCCTGGTCGAGCGCCGTTGTACCCAACGACATCCGCTTCGGCGGACGGTTCGGGGACGCTACCTGGGCACCGACGTCGGTATCCGGTGACGCCAACTACCAACTGGGTGTCGGTAACGGTGTACTCAATCTCAGCGGGCTGCCCACCGAAGGCCTCATCGAGGCCGAGATCCCGGCATACGTGGGGATGGGCGAGCTGAAGGTGGTGGTCCCACAGGACCTGACCGTCAAGGTCGTGGGCCACGTGGGCCTGGGCGAGATTCGTCTGCCGAACGATGCGGGGAGCAGCAGGCAGAGCGGCGCAGACCTATCACGGTCGGTCGTCATAGGCGACGGGCCAACCGAAGTCGTGGTCGATGCCGGTGTCGGCATCGGACAGCTCACTGTGGTGAAGGAGTAGGACGATGGAAGCGAATACACCTGGTACGCCGTCATCCCCGCAGGGCACCTCGATCCAGGACCGCGTCAATGCGCCCGCACGTCCGAAGGGACCGAACGCCTCGGCGATCGTGGCCGGGCTGGTGGCCATCGTCCTTGCCGGAGTGATCATCGTCAACGAGACCACGGCCTGGAACGTCGACTGGTCAGGGCTGGGGCCGGGCGCGATCGTCATCGTCGGTGTCGTGCTCGCGGTGATCGGGGCCATCGGCCTGGTCCGGCGTCACGACGACATCTGACAGGAGCGACCACCAGCTGGACGTGATGTCGAGCCGGTCCAGATCGGTCGGGGGCACCCAGGCGGCAGACGCCGTGGTGCCCCCGACGTCATGGACGACCGGATCGGTCGGCGCGGGGCAGATCGCGCGATAGACGACCCGAACGGCATGAAAGTCCTCGAGCCGACCGGCCGGTGCACGTCCGATCCAGCGACTGGTCCGGATCAGCGCGAGGTCGCGGACCTCGATCACCTGACCGGTCTCCTCCCACGCTTCGCGGACCACAGCGAGCTCCGGCGCTTCGCCTCCATCGATGCCCCCACCAGGCAGGCCCCAGCGGCCCTCTGCGTTGGTACGGGCCGAGAACTGCGTCATCAGCACGCCGCGCGAGCTGGTCACCAAGGCGTAGGCCGCGACGCGTTGGTAAGGCTCGGGAACTTCGCCCTCAGACACCACCAGGTCGTGGTCCCGACGCGCTCGCGCCCGACGGTAGAGCGAGGATGCTGGGCGAGGCTCAACCTCGAACGAGATTGTCAGCACATGCATTCCGACCGTATGACTCGTGAGGTCTCGGACCCGCCGCACCTCCCAGCCATGCTCTGCAAGCAGTGCTGTGGGATCGTCGCCGTGGCCGAGCACAAGACGCACAACCTCGGCGCCCAGGAGGTCGACCCCGACCACCACAAGGAGTGGGGGCTCTCGGTGCAGGCGGGCCGGCGGCTTGTCGCCAGTGGTCAACGCCCTGACCCCCGCGCCGCCCCGGCCAACGCGATGGCGCGGCGATACTCTGCCTCGGCGGCGTCCAGGATGCGGGCCCAAGACTGCTCCGGCGGAGTGCTGCGACTGTATGCCGCCATCGATCCCCGGAGCTCATGGTCGATGATCAACCGGGCGATGGATCCGGCCATCGCGTCGTCATCCGCCGCGAGATATCCATTGAGACCGTCTTTGACGAACTCATCCAGGCCACTGCCCAATCGCCCGACGACCGGCAGCCCCACCGTGCGCGCCTCAAGGGCGGCGATCCCGAACGACTCCAAGGGCGCAGGCGCCAGATAGATATCGGCTGCTGAGTAGGTTGCGCGCACCTCATCGCGTGTCACCCGTCCGGTCAGCCGGACCCAGCCACGCATGTCGTGAGCCTCGATGAAGCGCTGGAGCCGGGCGCGGTCCGGACCGTCGCCAAGGATCTCCAGGCTGATCGGGACCTCGGTCGGCACCATCTCGCGAACGCGAACCATGATGCGCAACAACGGCATTGGTCGCTTGCGCGCCGCCAAGCGCATCGCCGTCACCACCCGCACACCCTCGCCCGCCTTGCGTGCCGGAACCTCGTCCGCCGGGCTGGCCCAGCGGTCGACGTCGATGCCGTTGCACAGAACATTAACGACACTGTCCACGCCCACGATGCGCTGCAACGGTTCAGCTGCCACAGCCGATACGGCGCTCATGGCAACACCCCGGGAAGCCCATGAGCGCACATGTCTGGTGGCACGGAATACCGGCTCGAGCGCGCCCAACATGCAGTGCCATGTCATCGCAGTCGGCAGGCCCATGTCCGTGGCGACGCGGGCACAGTCAACGGCAAAGGGACTCACCACGCCCATATGGATATGCGCGACGTCGAACTCGCCCTCGGCCAGACGTTGGCGCAGCAGCCTTGGAGCCAGAGGGTTGACGGGCAGCTCGAACGGCAGCCTGAGGGCCAGTCTGTGGACGGCAACGCCATCAACCTCGTCGACGTAACCTCCCCGTTCACCATGCGCGCCCGGGGTGGCCGTCAGCACCACGACCTCGTGCCCTCGCCCGATCAGGCGGGCAGCCAGGTCATGAACCTGCACCTCGATGCCACCCAAGCGCGGCAGGTAGCAGTCCGACAACAGCGCGATCTTCACGTAACTCAGCCTTGCATGCGACAGGATGGGGCCTGATGGCGCACACCCTGTTGGCTTTTCACGCCCATCCCGACGACGAGGCTCTGCTCACCGCCGGAACGATGGCGCGCGCGGCAGCAGAAGGTCACCGAGTCATCCTGGTGGTGGCGACCGACGGCGACGAGGGGCTTGCCGCGGACAGCTTCTCCGCTGACGGCCGGCTGGGCGAGCTCCGGCTGATCGAGCTGCGTGAGAGCGCACGGGCGTTGGGCGTGGCCCGGGTCGAGCATCTCGGCTATGCCGACAGCGGATCGGGGCCACAACCCCTGCCAGACCAGCCCGGGCGGACCCAGTTCGTCCGGGCGGATGTCGACGAGGCCGCAGGGCGCCTGGCCGACATCCTGCGCGAGGAGTCCGTTGACGTCCTGTTGACCTATGACGCCAATGGTGGATACGGGCATCGTGATCATGTGAAGGTCCACGAGGTCGGCGCGCGGGCGGCGGAGCTGGCGCACACTCCGCGGGTGCTCCAGGCAACCGTGCCCCGAGATGCGCTCTGTCGCGCCGTGGCCCTGGCCGGCAAGGTCTACCGCTTCCCCGCAACGTTCGACCCGACCACCTTCGAACGCTCCTACAGCTCCCAAGCCGACATCACCCATCGGGTCAACGTCCGGCGTTACGCCTCCGCCAAACGGGCCTCGATGCGGGCCCATGCGTCCCAGGCCAGTGCCGAAGGCGGGGCGGACCGCACCCTCGCTGCCTTCCTGCGGATCCCGCGACCCCTATTTGACGTGGTCTTCGGCCGCGAGTGGTTCGTCGACCCAGCCCATCCGCCTGGCGCCCCGATCTCCCGGGACGTCTTCGCCGGCCTTGCGTGACGATTGGCGGGTGGTCGTCGTGACGGAGGACGCTGCGGTGGCGCACAGCCTGCGCCCGTCCCGCCAGCGGATCATCCAGGGCGTGCTGGGCGTACTCCTGGCGATCGTGCTCGTCGTCTGGTGGCTGCCTCGGATCGCGCAGACCACGTGGGGTGCGGTGTTCGAGACCCTCAGCCACGTTGGTTTCGGTGCCGTCATGCTGCTGTACGGGCTCATGTGCCTCGGGCTCTGGTGTTACACCTTTACCCTCGCCGGGTCCCTGCCCGGCCTGAGTCACGTGCAGGCGCTCATCGTGAACCTGTGCGGCTCGTCCGCGGGCAACTTCCTGCCTGGTGGCGGTGCTGCTGGAGTGGCGGTCACTTATGCGGCCTTCCGGTCCTGGGGGTTCTCCCGACGCGACATCTCGACCTCAGTCATCGTCACCGGGGTGTGGAACATCCTCGCCCGGATGATCCTGCCCGTGACCGGCCTGATCGCCCTCCTCGTCGCCGGCGGCGAGCTGCCGGCTGCGGTGGTCCGGGGCGGGCTCATCGGCGCGGCCGCAGGCCTGGCGCTGCTCGCACTGTTCATCGCGGCACTGGCCAGCGAGAAGCTCGCCCGATCTTTCGGCCTGGCTCTCGGCCGGCTCCTGCGCCCCCTCGTACGACGGGTCAGCCCCTCCCGCGAGGTGGCCTTCGACCAGCTGGTCACTGACCAGCGGGTCCACATCTTCCGCGTCGTCCGGCACAGGTGGCTCGGGATGACGTTTGGGCTGATCGGGTACTTCGCAGTCTTCTACGTGCTCTTCTGGCAGAGCCTGCACGTGGTCGGGCTGCGGATGACGTTCTCGCACATGTTCGCCGCCTACGCCGTAGGGCGGCTGCTCTCCGCCATCGGCATCACGCCGGGCGGCGTCGGAGTCACTGAGGGCGGCGCCGCTGCCGTCCTGATCGCGTTCGGCGCCGCCCCCGCGCAGGCGCTCGCCGGCATAGTCCTGTTCTCGCTCTATACGCACGTGATGGAGGTCCCACTGGGCCTGCTGGCATACCTCGGCTGGGCCGTCTCGAAGAAAACCGCCCCCACAGACGGCGTGTCCCCTCCCGATGAGGCGTCCCCGGACGACCCTCCCCCTGGGGGTCTGGTCCCCGAGGTCTAGCCCCGGCCAGTGACCAGCCGGCACGGACGGGTGGCTCAGCCGATCAGCCTGCGCACCTGACGGGTCCGGGCCCGGTCGGCGAGCTCATCGTCGATACGTCCCGGCACGAAGGGCTCACCCAGCGCACGCTCGACCGCCAGCTTGATGAGGGCATCGGCCAGACAAGGGTTGGCCGGCAGCACAGGGCCGTGCAGGTAGGACCCGAACACGTTGCCCGTGACGGCGCCCTCCGTCCCGTCCGTGCCGTTGTTGCCCATCCCCGCCCTGACCCTGCCGAACGGCTGCTGTGCCGGCCCCAGCTTCGTGGAGCCCGAGTGGTTCTCGTAGCCGACCACCTCGCCGAATGCTGTCTCCAGGACCACCGGGCCGACCATCCGCTTGGCATTGCCCTGGGTGGTCACGTCGAGGATGCCGATCCCGGGGAGCCGCTCGCCCTCGACGGTGATGAACGCGTTCCCGAACAGCTGGTACATGCCGCAGATCATCAGCATCGGCGTGCCGGCAGCCGCCAGGGAGCGCAGGACGTCGGCGTTGTGAGCCAGGTCGTCCTCGACCCGCGCCTGCCCACTATCCTGGCCGCCACCGCCGAGAACGAGGTGGGCGTCCGCCGGGAAGTCGTTGCCCGGGTGGTGCTGATGGATCACGGGTTCGTAACCGTGCCAACGCAACCGGCTGGCCAGACAGCGTGTGTTACCGAGGTCGCCGTAGATGCTCATCTCACGGGGGTAGATGTGAACGATCTTGATCCGGCCCTTGCTGGTGGTGTCGCTGGTTGGCCTGCTGGTGCTCACGCCGCGTCCTCTCCGAACTTCGCGAGGCCGTATCGTGCAGCCAGGTCGCGGCGCAGCGTCATCATCGCGGTGTACGTGCAGAAGATCCGCTTGGGCTCGTTCTTGTATGCCGTCAGGAAGCGTTCCAGCGCCACCTCCAGGTCGGGCTCGACCTCGGCCACGGCGACGTCGTCGTACTTCAGCCGCAGCGCCATGTCGTAGGCCCGAACACCGCTGGTGAGCGCAACTCCCTTGTCCCGCAACGACGCGAAGCTGACGTCGTAGAGCCAGGAGACGTCGCGACCGTCGGCGTAGTTGTCGTTGATGGCGATCATCGTGGTGACAGGTGCACTCCCATACGTACCCAGCGCAACGGTGAAGCCGGCCGGGTTCTTGACCAGGACCAGCTCGAGCGGCTGTCCGTCGGCGTCGATGACCTCGCCGCGACCGAACGGAGGCGTGACTCTCTCAAGAGCAGCGACCGCGTCGACATCGCGAAACTCGTTTGCCAGCAGCACTTTCGCTGTCGACGTCGCGGCGGTGGCGTTGATCATGGCGGCCAGACCACGTTGTTTGAGAACCATGGGGCCAACCCGCCCGGTGCGCCCGAACCGCACCTCAAAGCTGCGTTCGTCGTGAGGCTTGAGCAGACCATCAGCCGCGGTGGGCCGGGGAGGCGTGAACTCGTCTTCGAACCGGACATCGGCCTCCTGCAGCTCCGGGAGCCGATCCGCGATCGAGGGGTCGACGCCGAAGTAGGCGACTGTGACTCCGTCGGGAACACGACCGGAGATCCGCGAGACGTAGGCGTCGTCGATGTTGAGCACCACGCCGGTCGTCGTCTGCTCCGCCAGCTCGGCGAGCAGCTTGGCGGTGTGGTCGATCTCGGCGAAACGGTCTAGCTGGTCGCGGGCGACGTTGAGCAGCAGTGAGTGCGTCGGCCTGACCTCGGCGGCGAACTTCAGCGCGTGAGCCTCGTCGAGCTCGAGGACGGCGATGTCAGCCTTGAGCCGTCCCGAGAACGGGATCTCGGCAAGCATCGAGGAGATGACACCTCGGGTGAAGTTGCTGCCCGTGGGGTTCGTGAACACCGTGAGCCCGTGTTCGCGCAGGATGGCGACGAGCATCTTGGTCGTCGTCGTCTTGCCGTTGGTGCCGGTGACCACGACGACACCGCGAGGCAGGTCCGCGAGCGCGTGGGTGAGGAACCGCGGGTCCAGCCTCTCGACCACCAGCCCGGGCATCGCCGAACCACCACCACGGAGCCTCGTTGCGGCGCGGGCGACCTTGCCTGCTGCCACCGCCACCGAAGTTCTGAACACCGTCACACCCTAGCCAAGACGCCCGCACTGACCGCCGATTGCGACATCAGGGACACGCCGTCATACAGTGCGCGAAGCACATCGCGAGAGCCTTCCGACTCATGGACCTGGCCCGCGGCTGAGACCGTGGCTGATGCCGCGGGCAAGGGGAACAGCAAGGGGAGCAACTGATGAGCACCACGACGATGTGGCGCCGTGGCGCCTTCCGCCGGTGGTGACACCTGACAGCCCCGGGTCTCGGCGTCCTAAACGGTCACTGGCCGCATACCGGGCAAGTCGAGCCGGAGTTTGGGCTGTTCGACGGTGGCCGCGGAGTCTGGCACTGATTCCTAGCCGCGCACAAACCTGGCGACCGCGTCGTAACCCGCGGGGATGTAGGCGGCGAGGCGAGTGACCTCGACCACGGGCTCACCGTTGACGAGCTCCTCGGGTCGATGCGTGGCAAATGCGGCACGCACCTCCTCGGCCAGCTCATCGGCCACTGGGCGGGTGAACGGGCCATAGACGTCGAATCTGTCGCCACCGAGGTAGTGCGGGATGGCGGTCTTGACGTTGGTGCCGACCTTCACGACATACATGGTCATGGTGCCTCCTTAGGTTCGAGTCGTTCCGCGTGGCGCCCAACTCGGCGGCGCCTCGCCGGCAGATCGCCAGCGCCGCCCTAGGGACCACCATTTAGGTTTGGCAGTGACGGTTGCTGGACCTGATCTCGGAGTCGTCCGATCGACGAGGCTTCCTCATCTCCGCTTCTTCCTCGATGCGGCGAATCTGGGCCTTGACCTGATCTGCATGACGGTCGGCCATCATCTTTCTGGCCTCTTCTGTCTTTATGGCCTCTTCTGATTGCTTCATCTATACCCCGCAAAGGTCCGGTGGACTGGCCACGATCTCTTGTGGCCACCGTCCTTCCACTCACACCACGAGAAGTGGGACGTGCAACCAGTGGACTCCCTTTTCAGCCGGTTGAGGCCCATCAAATGTGTAGGGCCTCTCTCCGTCATCGGTATCAGGTTCAGTCGATGGCCGTCGCACGCAAGGTCGCCCCTGACGGACGTGGCGGTCATCCCATCCCACGATCCCTACGAGATCCGGGGACACACCGCAATCGAGTGTCTTCTAAGGTCAGCAGATGAGCACCAGCACCGAGAGCACCCCGGTCTACTTCGAGACGATCTCGGGATGGATGGCCACCCATCTGGGAAGGATGCCCGGCGTGGTGCCCGCCGCTGACGAGTACGACACCGTGGTCGACACGCCATACATGGACGACGTCGCCAAGAACGGCATCTCCCCCTGGGGTCGCAACCGTGGAGTGATCAAGCCCTGACACGCGGGGCAGACTGTCCACAACCGTCGATGGCGGCCGCAAAACCGCAGGTCAGGCTTGGTGGCTCATTCCCACTCGATGGTGCCCGGCGGCTTGCTTGTCACGTCGAGCACCACACGGTTGACCTCTGGGACCTCGTTGGTGATCCGGGTCGAGATCTTGGCCAGCACGTCATACGGCACTCGGGTCCAGTCCGCGGTCATGGCGTCTTCGGAGGAGACCGGGCGAAGCACGATCGGGTGACCATAGCTGCGGCCATCGCCTTGCACACCAACGGATCTCACGCCGGCCAGCAGGACCACCGGGCATTGCCAGATGTCGCGGTCGAGACCGGCAGCGGTCAGCTCCTCTCGGGCGATCGCATCGGCTGCGCGCAGGATCGAGAGCCGCTCGGCCGTCACCTCGCCGACGATCCGGATGCCCAGGCCAGGGCCCGGGAACGGCTGGCGCCACACGATCGCCTCGGGCACGCCAAGCTCAAGGCCCACCTTGCGCACCTCGTCCTTGAACAACATGCGCAACGGCTCGATCAGCTTGAACTGGAGGTCGTCCGGCAGCCCACCCACGTTGTGATGCGACTTGATGTTGGCGGCTCCGGTGCCACCACCGGACTCCACGACGTCGGGATAGAGCGTGCCCTGAACCAGCCACTCGACCGGGTGACGTTCAGACCCATCGCCCGACCTGTCAGTCGACCCGACCAGGTCGCGCGCCGCCTGCTCGAAGCAGCGGATGAACTCGCGGCCGATGATCTTGCGCTTCTCCTCAGGGTCCGAGACCCCCTTCAAAGCGATCAGGAACTGCTCTCGCGCATCGACGACAACCAACGAGACGCCGGTCGCCGCAACAAACTCCTGCTCGACCTGCTCGGCCTCGCCGGAGCGCAGCAGGCCATGGTCGACGAACACACAGGTCAGCTGGTCGCCCACCGCACGTTGCACCAACGCCGCGGCCACCGAGGAGTCGACACCACCCGAGAGCCCACAGAGCACCCGGCCGGCGCCGACCTGCTCACGGACCGCTGCGACCTGGTCCTCGACGACGTTGGATGCCGTCCAGTCGCCGGCCAGACCGACCCCTCGGATCAGGAAGTTCTCCAGCACCTGCTGGCCGTAGGTGGAGTGGACCACCTCGGGGTGCCACTGCACGCCATACAGCTTGCGTTCGTCATCCTCGAAGGCTGCGACCGGCGCGCCCGGGCTGGAGGCGGTGACCTTCATCCCGGCCGGCGCCTCGGTGACCGAGTCACCATGGGACATCCAGACTGACTGCTCGGCGACCTGGCCGTTGAACAACGTCGAGGAGAGGTCGGAGACGAAGGCCTGGGTCGCGCCGTACTCCCCGAGACCGGTGTGCGCGACCGTGCCCCCGAGTGCCTGGACCATGGCCTGGAACCCGTAACACATGCCGAACACCGGCACCCCCGCCGTCAGCAGCGCGACGTCCAGCTCGGGTGCGCCCTCGGCGTAGACCGATGCCGGGCCACCGGAGAGCACGATCGCGGCAGGGTTCTTGGCCAGCATCTCGACCGCAGACATGGTGTGCGGCACGACCTCGCTGTAGACGTTTGCCTCGCGAACCCGGCGAGCGATCAGCTGGGCGTACTGCGCCCCGAAGTCGACGACGAGAACCGGTCGAGCAGCCAGCTGGGCGAGCGATTCAGTCACGGGGCAACGCTACCTGCGCTTCCGCTGTGGCAAGGACACCCTCGACCTCGCGCGCGACCTTGACCTCTGCCCAGAACGACAGAAACGGCACCACACCAGCAAGCATGACCAGCGTCATGCGCCCTGGGCTCCAGCGCACCTTGAGTCCCAGGTTGGCCGTCGCGAAAACGTAGACCATGTAGAGCAGACCATGCTTCTGGTCCCAGAAACCAGATAGGCCCGGCTTGTCGTACACGTACTTGAGCACCATCCCGAGGCACAGAACGAGCAGGCCGATACCTACCAGGATCGCCATGACCCTGAAGAACATCAGCGCCTTGCGGGCGGGAGCGACATCCAGTACCGGACGAACCTGCTCAGACATACGTTGCCTCTCCTGTTTCACGTCGTCCTGTTTCACGTCGTTGTGTTTCGTAGTCATCGCGGACCATCCTCCACCACATATACCCGGCGAACAGCGCGAACACCCACCACTGCAAGGCGTATCCCGCGTTGCGCCACGACAGGCCGCCGCCGACCAGTGCCGGTGGCGGCACCCGTTCGACCGCGGGGGACGCGACCGACGTCAGGTCCGGCGCCTCGGCGGTGGCGAAGACAAACGCGTTGTACAGCGTGCCCGGCCAGCGGTTCACAAGCAATGACAGGTCCAGGGCGCTCAGCTGCCCATCTGCCAGAGCCGGGTCAGCGTGGGCACCGTCAGAAGCGGGCGACTCCCCCGGCGCCAAGGTCCCGGACACGGTGACCTCAGTGCCACGATCGGGCGCGATGGCCTGCGCGGGATCGGTGACGAAGCCCCGCACCACGGCGATCCGGGCTCCGGTCGACCGGACGATCAGCGGTGTCACCACCCAGTACCCGGGCTCGCCCCGCAGGAGACGCGGCGTCACGAGGACCTGCCCGGTCCCGTCATACCGGCCGGTCGCGGTGATCCGGCGACCGTTGCCGTCGTGGGGAAACGAGCCATGCGGGACGAGGACGGTGGCGACGTCGGCCACCGGTTGCGTCGGCGCCGAGCGAACCTCCTCCGCCCGGCCCTTGTCGCGAGCGACATTGAGCTGCCAGAGCCCGAGCATGCCGAACGTGACCATGACCGCGATGACGCACGCCAAGAGCCCCAGCCAGCGGGGTTTCACAGCGGTTCGCAGCACGGGCACAGGCTAATTCACAGAGGCGTCTTGCCGGCATCCGCCACCGACCGAAATATCGTTTGTCCGCGCCGGCCCGCACCAATACGGTGAGAGACGCCATGCAAAGACTGCCCTACCCGGATCCCGGAGTCCCTGACCTGCGCACCCCGCTGCGATTCCTGCGATGGGTCGCCCGGGGTCAGTGGCGCACCCTCTTGTGGGGGGTCCTGTTCGGTGTCATCTGGATGGTCAGCCAGGCGCTGTTCCCGGCCGCCGTGGGTCAGGCCATCGACCTCGGCATCATCGCGAAAAATATGCAGGCCCTTGTGGTCTGGTGTGGGGTGCTGGTCGGGCTCGGCGCCGTCGGCGCGCTTGCCGGCGCGATGCGCCACCGGTTCGCCGTCGAGAACTGGCTGCGCGCGTCCTTTCGCTGTATGCAGCTGATCGGCTACAAGGCTGCCGACACCGGTGAGGCCCTGCCGCGCCGGATGCCGACCGGCGAGGTGGTCGCAACGGTGGCCTCGGACTCCATGCGGCTGGGCGGACTGTATGACGTGTCCGCGCGCTTCGCCGGAGCGATCGTGAGCTACGTCGTCGTAGCGGTCATCCTGCTGAGCAAGTCGCGACCGTTGGGCCTGGTCGTCCTGATCGGCGTCCCTGTTCTGGTCTCGACCCTCTCGTTCATCCTGCGCCCGCTGCAGAGACGTCAGGCGGAGCAAAGAGAACAGTCAGGCAAGCTCATCACCCTCGGCGCCGACACGGTGGCCGGTCTGCGGGTGCTTCGTGGCATCGGTGGCGAGCAGCAGTTTCTTCGTCGTTACCAGGAGCAGTCACAGCGGGTCCGCGTTGTCGGGGTCCGGGTCGCCGGTGTCCAGGCCTCCCTCGATGCCGCACAGGTGCTCCTGCCGGGAGTGTTCGTGGTCCTGGTGACCTGGCTCGGCGCCCGTTTCGCGCTCGACGGGACCATCACGCCGGGCGACCTTGTCCAGTTCTACGGTTACGCCGCCTTCCTGGTGATGCCCCTGCGCACTGCTACCGAGTTCGCCGACCGCGCCACCCGCGCCCACATCGCGGCCCGCAAGATCATCCGTGTCCTGTCCACCGAACCTGACACGAAAGACGCCAACGTCACCAAGAACGCCCGGGACGCCGGGGACCCCAACAACGCTGACGCCCACGCCACCAGGAAGGCCACCGTCGAGCCACCCCATGGCGTGCCCCTGACGGATCCGGCCAGCAACGTCACGATCGCCCCGGGACAGCTGACCGCCATCGTCTCGGCCCGGCCCGAGGAGTCCAGGGCGCTCGCCGACCGTCTCGGCCGATTCGGCAAGACCCGCACGGAGGTTCACCTGGATGGCGTGGCGATCAGCGACCTGCCGCTGGCCACAGTTCGCCGACGCATCGTCGTCAGCGAGATCGACCCCCGTCTGTTCACCGGTTCGCTGCGTGAAGAGCTTGACCCGCACGGCATCCACGACGACGAGGCGATCCTCTCGGCGCTCATGGTCGCCAGTGGCGAGGACGTCATGGAAGCCCTGCCCAGCGGACTCGACAGCGATGTCGAGGAACGTGGCCGGTCCTTCTCCGGTGGCCAGCGTCAGCGCCTGGCGCTTACCCGCGCGCTGCTGACCAACGCCGAGACGCTGGTCCTCGTCGAGCCCACCAGTGCTGTCGACACCCACACCGAGGCCCGTATCGCCGTCCGGCTGGCCACCGCGCGAGCCGGTCGCACCACCGTCGTGATGACCTCAAGTCCACTGATGCTCGACCAGGCCGACGCTGTGATCCTGCTGGCGGACGGCATGGCAGCGGCACGAGGCACTCACAAGGAGCTGATGGCGACCAGCCCGGCATACAAGAACACCGTCATCCGAGGGGAGGCGACCTGATGGCACTGACCACCGAGCCCGTCACGCGCACCCTGCCCATCGCGGACATGGCATCAGTACGCCGCCACGCGCGCGGGCTGTTGCACGAGCACCGGCGGACGATGACCACCGTGATCGGGCTCCATGCCCTTGCCGCTCTGGCGTCGCTGGTCGCTCCCCGCTTGGTCGGCGAGCTTGTCGACGGCGTCACCCATGGCACCACGCGTGCACACATCGACACCCTGGTCATCTGGCTGGCCGCGTCAGTTGTGCTGCAGACCGTGCTCGTCTGGGCGGCCAGACGCGCGGCGTTCATCATGGGCGAGACCGTGTTCGCCCAGCTGCGCGAGCAGTTCATCTCGCGAGTGACCGCACTACCGCTGTCCACCGTTGAACGGGCGGGCACCGGAGATCTGGTCTCGCGGACGACCAACGACGTCGAGGCGCTGTCCTATGTCGTGAGGTTCGGCATCCCCTCGCTGTTCGTCGCCGTGGTGACGACGGCGCTCACCGTGGTGGCTGCCGTCGTGACCGGACCACTGGTTGCCGTCCCGATCGTGATCGGGGTGCCGATCATGTGGTTCTCGACGCGGTGGTACCTGCGGCTGGCCCCCGCCGGCTACCTGCGCGAACGCGCGACGTATGCCGTGGCCAACGGCGTCATCAGCGAGACGGTCGACGGCGCCCGCACGGTGGACGCCCTCGGCCTGCGTGCCCGTCGCCGGCAGCGCATCGACGACGCAGTCGGCAGCTGCTTCGACGCCGAGGTCTACACCTTGCGGCTGCGAATGATCTGGTTCCCGCAGATCGAGTTCGCCTACCTGCTTCCTGTTGCGGCCACGCTCTTGTGGGGCGGCTACCTGGTGGCCGGCGGCCACACCACGATCGGCACCGTCACCGCGGTCGTCCTCTATGTCCAGCAGATGGCCGGGCCGCTGGATGAGCTACTGAGCTGGCTCGACGAGATCCAGGTCGGCGCAACGTCGCTTGCCCGGGTCATCGGCATCGCCGACGTCCCGCCCGATCGCAGCTCCACCGGCGAATCTCCGGAGGGCCGCGACATCGGCGTGGAGGACGTGCGCTACTCCTACCGCGCCGGCCGCGACGTCCTCAAGGGAGTGTCGCTCGAGCTACGACCCGGCGAACGCCTGGCCATCGTGGGACCCTCCGGTGCCGGGAAGTCAACACTGGGGCGGCTGCTCGCGGGCATCGACGGTCCGAGCGCTGGCCGGGTCGAGGTCGGGGGCGTGCGTTTGGTGGACCTCGAGCTCGAGCAGCTGCGCGGCGAGGTGGCGCTGGTCACCCAGGAACACCACGTCTTCGTCGGGACGGTGGCCGACAACTTGCTGCTCGCCCGCCCCGCCGCGACACCCGACGAGCTGTGGTCCGCGCTACGCGCAGTCGACGCGGACGGCTGGGCCAGCGGGTTGCCCGATGGCCTGGCCACCATGGTCGGCAGTGGAAACCACACGCTGAACGAGGCCCAGTCCCAACAGCTGGCGCTGGCCCGACTGGTCCTGGCCGACCCCCACACGCTGGTGCTGGATGAGGCCACCTCGTTGTTGGACCCGCGCGCGGCCCGACACCTGGAGCGGTCGCTCGCCGCCGTCGTGCAGGGTCGCGCCGTCGTCGCGATCGCCCACCGCCTGCACACGGCGCGCGACGCGGATCGCGTCGCCGTGGTTGAGGACGGCAACATCACCGAGATCGGCACCCACGACGAGCTCGTCGCGGCGAACGGTGCCTACACGGCCTTGTGGCGATCGTGGCGGGACGAACCGGAGTCCGCGCGGGGGTCTCGCGACCCCGTGTAGCGCCAGCGGTGTTCAGCCGCGTCAGCGACCGGTCCCTGTCGGAGCGATCGCGGCCAGGCACTCGTATGCCGTGCCTTGCGCCGGGCGCGGATCGTCGTCTCCGCGGTTCGGCCAGAACGACATCGCCCGCTCGGCCTGAGCCGTGATGGTGAGCGACGGGTTGACGCCGAGGTTGGCCGAGACCGCAGAACCGTCGACGATGTGCAGGCCCGGGTAGCCCCAGACCCGGTGCCACGGGTCCACGACACCCGTGGCCGGGTCGTCACTGATGACCGCGCCGCCGAGCAGATGCGCTGTGAGCGGGACGTCGACGATCTCGCCGAGTGAGCCGCCCGGCAGGGCCCGGACCCGGCCGGCCCGCTCCTGCAACCGGATGGCCAGCTGATGAAGCGCCTTGTGCCCAATCGGGATCCACGTGGGGTTGGGCTCGCCGTGCCCCTGTTTGGAGGTGAGGCCGACCCCACCCCCAAGACGACGCTTGGCCGACACGGTGATGGAGTTGTCCCGCGACTGCATGACCAGGCCGATGATGGTGCGCTCGCTCCAGTGTCGGACCGAGACGGAGCGCAGGAAGGTCCCGGGGTGGCGTGCTGCCTGGGCAAGGAAACGCACCGGCCGCGGCACAGACCCCCCGCCCTCGACCAGAATCGTGGCGAGCAGCCCCATGGCGTTGGACCCTTTGCCGTACCTGACGTTCTCGACGTGCGTCTCCGCGTCGACATTGAAAGAGGTGGTGATCGCCACGCCCTTGGTCATGTCGAAGCCACGCGGCACTCTGGTTGTCATTGCACCGCCAAGCGCTTCGGAGTTCGTCCGGGTCATCGAACCGAGACGAGGCGAAAGATCACCCAGGCGGCCGCCATACGACATGCGGTGCAGCAGTCGTTGCGTCCCCCAGGCACCCGCCGCAAACACCACCTGGGACGCGGTGACCGTATGGCGCGCCTTACGGAACCAGGCCCCCGTCGCCTCGGTCGTCACGCGGTATCCGTCGTCGCGGCGCCCCTCGTCGATCGGCTCAACGGCGATCACCGTTCGCAGCGGCTCGATCGTGACGCCGAGCCGCTCAGCGAGGGCAAGGTAGTTCTTGACCAGGGTGTTCTTGGCGCCGACGCGGCAGCCGACCATGCAGTTGCCGCACTCGATGCAGCCGGTGCGATCTGGACCGGCGCCGCCGAAATACGGGTCCGCCACCTGCTCGCCGGGCGTGCCGAAGAAGACACCGACGGGGGTCTTGCGGAAGGTGTCGCCGACTCCGAGGTCGTCGGCCGTCTGGCGCATGATCTGCTCGACGGGGCCCTCGCAAGGGTTCGTGACCACGCCCAACATCCGGGACGCCGTCACGTAGTGCGGCGCGAGCTCAGCCTGCCAGTCGGCGATGTCCGCCCATTGCGGGTCCTTGAAGAACGCGGCAGGCGGGACATAGAGGGTGTTGGCGTAGTTGAGGCTGCCGCCGCCAACGCCTGCACCCGCGAGGATCATCACGTCTGGCAAACGGTGGATCCGTTGCACACCAAAGCATTTCAGCCGCGGAGCCCACAGATAACGGCGCAGGTCCCACGACGTCTTGGCGAAGTCCTCGTCGGCGAACCTGCGGCCGGACTCGATGACATGGACGCGGTATCCCTTCTCGGCCAGCCGCAGCGCAGTGACCGAACCACCGAAACCCGAGCCGACCACCACCACGTCGTAGTCGTACGCGCTGCCGTCCACGTCCGCCGCCATCAGCGAATCCCCGCACGCTTCATGACTCCGAGCGCGACGGTGATCGTCCTTGCCCACCGTTCGGCCGACAGCCCGAACTGCGGAGTGAAGCCCACGACGTGCTGGGCGGTGATGTTCTGGCTCTCGGTGTACTTGGTGATGCCCTCGCTGCCGTGGCGCCGTGACAGGCCGGAGCTCTTCATACCGCCCATCGGTGCTCCGACACTGGCCCACGCTGCCGCGTAGCCGTCGTTGATGTTCACGGTGCCTGCCTTGATCAACCGGCCGATCCGCCGGCCGCGGGCCACGTCCCGGGTCCACACCGAGGCGTTGAGGCCGTAGTCGCTGTCGTTGGCCCGTCTGATGGCCTCGTCGTCACTGCTCACCCGGTAGACGGACACGACCGGGCCGAACGTCTCCTCGTCTCGGACGTCCATGGCGGCGGTGACCTCGGCAAGGACCGTCGGCTCATAGAAATATGGCCCGATGTCGGGCCTGGCCCGACCCCCGGCGAGAACGACGGCGCCCTTGGACCGTGCGTCCTCGACGTGTGCGATGACCTTCTCGAGGTGGTCGGCCGAGACGAGCGAGCCCATGTCGGCGTCGAAGGTCAGCACCGGCGACAGCCTCATGGACCGCACCGCGACGATGAACGCGTCCAAGAACTCGTCGGCGATGCTCTGGTGCAGGTAAAGCCGCTCGATCGAGATGCAGAGCTGGCCGGCCGATGAGAAGCACGCTTGCACGGCCCCGTCAACGGCCTTGCCGATGTTGGCGTCATCGGCGACATACATGGCGTTCTTGCCGCCCAGCTCCAGCGTGGCTCCGACAAGACGCCGGGCGGCGTTCTGAGCCACGAGACGTCCAGTCTCGGTGGACCCCGTGAAACAGACGTAGTCGGCAAGCTCGAACACCGCACCCCCGACCGTCGGGCCGTCGCCGAGCACGACTTGCAGGACACCCTCGGGAAGCCCCGCCTCATAGAGGAGTGCAACAGCCGCCAGAGCTGTCAGGGCGCTCTGGTTGTCCGGCAGAAGCACGACGGCGTTGCCCGCGAGGAGAGCCGGGATCGCGTCGGTGATCGACATCGACAGTGAGTAGTTCCAGGGGGCGACGATGCCCACGACCCCGTTTGGATGCCGCAGCTCGACCGGTCGGCTGATCAGCGGGAAGGCCCCTGGACGGCGGTGTGGACGCAGGTATCCCGCCGCGCGACGGGCATAGTGACGGCTCACCATCGCGGTGTCCGCGATCTCCTCAAACCCGTGTATGCGGGCCTTGCCGGTCTCGAGCTGCATGAAGTCGAGCAGCTCGGCCTGCCGCTCGAGCACAAGGTCGTGGAACCGCAGGAAGATCCGGGCTCGTTGCGGCATTGGCGTGCGGGACCACGAGCGCTGAGCGGACCGGGCCGACGCGTAAGCCACTGTGACGTCTTCTGGCGTCGACTGGGGTAGCAGCGCGAGGGGGGCGCCCGTCATCGGCGTGTGGGTCAACACGGTCTCGGGCACTGGTGCACAGACCACCCGGGCCGTGAGGCGGCGAGCCAGCCCGGGATCGACGACGTAGGTCGCCCTGGGGTCTGTTTCGGGATCGGCGAGCAGGTCCTCGGTCATGGCTCAGGCTAAAGCGCAACAGTCCTCTTTGCCAGCAGAACACTGAATCAGGCGAGCGGGACGATCTCGGGCGCTCCCATTCGTGCGCTGTCAGCGGTCTCATCGTCAGGCTGTTGTTGCGAAGCACGCTCCGCCTCGACCCTGGCGAGGTAGTGCGCGAACTCCTTGCCCTGCTGCTCGTCGCTCCAGCCGAGCACCGAGGCCATCAGTGATGCCGCCGGGATGGCCGCGGACACACCCCGGTCCCAGGTCTCGATCGAGATCCGGGTGCGACGGGTCAACACGTCGTCCAGGTGGCGGGCACCCTCATGGCTGACGGCATAGACAACCTCGGCAGCCAGATAGTCCTCTGCACCCGAAAGCCCTTCTGCCAGAGCAGGATCGGCGACGCACAGATCGAGCACCTCGGTGGCCAGCGTCCCGTGTCGTTGAAGCAGGTGCTCGACCCACGCCACATGGATGTCGTAGCGGGCGGCGGTGCGGTGGCGCGCGTTCCAGGCCGCGTCATAGCCCTCTGCGCCAAGCAACGGGATCCGCTCGGTGCACGATGCCGGCACCTTGCCATCGAGTCCGCGAGCGACTTCGTCGACGGCATCGGCGGCCATCACGCGGTATGTCGTATACTTGCCTCCCGCCACCACGACGAGCCCGGGGGTTGGGTGGCCGACGACGTGCGTGCGGGACAGTTTGGAGGTGGACTCGCTCTCGCCGGCCAGCAGTGGTCGCAGCCCGGCGTAGACGCCCTCGACGTCCTCACGCGTCAGAGGGGTACCCAGCACTGAGTTGACGTGTTCAAGGATGTAGTCGATGTCGCGACTGCTGGCGGCCGGATGTGCTTTGTCCAGCGACCAGTCGGTGTCGGTGGTGCCGATGATCCAGTGCCGACCCCATGGGACGACGAACAGCACGGACTTCTCGGTACGCAGGATCAGGCCACACTGGGACTGGATCCGGTCCCGCGGCACCACCAGGTGGATGCCCTTGCTTGCGCGGACCTGGAACTGCCCGCGCTCGCCCACCATCGACTGGGTCTCGTCCGTCCAGACACCAGTCGCGTTGAGAACCTGCTTGGCGCGGATCTCGATGTCGTCGCCGGTCTCGAGGTCACGGACCCTGACTCCGGTGACACGCTCGCCCTGACGGATGAATCCCGTGACGCGAGAACGGTTTGTGGCCAGGGCGCCGTATGCCACGGCGGTGCGGACCACGAACATCGTGTGGCGCGCGTCGTCGACTTGGGCGTCGTAGTACTGAACCGCGCCGACCAGCGCGTCCTTGCGCATGCTCGGCGCGATCCGGAGCGCCTGGCGCTTGGTCAGGTGCTTGTGGCGGGGCACGCCGCTCGCGGTGCTCGACACGGATGCCATGGCGTCGTACAGCGCGAGTCCGATCCCGACGTACGGCCGCTCCCAACCACGGTGGGTGAGCGGGTAGAGGAACCGGATCGGACGTACGAGGTGTGGCGCCAGTCGCTGCAGCAGCAGACCACGTTCCTTGAGTGCTTCGCGAACCAGCCGGAAGTCGAGCATCTCCAGGTAGCGCAGGCCACCGTGGATCAGCTTGCTCGAGCGACTCGACGTGCCCGAGGCCCAGTCACGGGCCTCGAGGATCCCGACCGAAAGACCACGGGTCGCCGCATCCAGGGCAGCGCCCGCGCCGACCACGCCACCGCCCACGATCACGAGATCGAGCTCGTCCTCCTGCATCGCCGCGAGGGCGCGCGAACGGTCCTGCGGTGAGAGGGCTGCGATGGTCGGACGCATCCGTGGCCTCCGTCAGCTGCCCTGGTAGGGCGCCACGACGACCTCAACCCGCTGGAACTCCTTGAGGTCCGAATAGCCTGTCGTCGCCATGGCGTGCCGCAGGGCGCCGATGATGTTGGTCGTGCCATCCGCCTTTCGGCCCGGACCCAGGAGGATCTCCTTGAGCGGTGCCAGGGCTCCGACCTCGACCCGCTCGCCCCGCGGCAGGAGCGCATGGTGCGCCTCGGAGCCCCAATGGAATCCCCGCCCCGGCGCATCGGTCGCCCGGGCGAGCGCAGCCCCGAGCATCACCGCGTCTGCGCCACAGGCAATGGCCTTGACGATCTCGCCGCTGCGTCCGAGGCCACCGTCAGCGATGACGTGTACGTAGCGGCCGCCGGACTCGTCCATGTAGTCGCGTCGCGCGGCCACCACGTCGGCGACCGCGGAGGCCATCGGAGCGTGGATGCCCAGCGTCAGGCGCGTCGTGTGCGCCGCGCCGCCGCCGAACCCGACGAGCACTCCGGCCGCGCCGGTGCGCATCAGGTGAAGTGCCGCTGTGTAGGACGAGGCCCCACCAACGATGACGGGGACGTCGAGCTCGTAGATGAATCGCTTGAGGTTCAGTGGTTCGGCTCGGCTCGAGACGTGCTCGGCCGAGACTGTCGTGCCGCGGATGACGAAGAGGTCACAACCGGCGTCGACGACCGTCTTCCAGAACTCCTGCGTCCGCTGCGGCGAGAGCGCGCCCGCCACGGTGACGCCGGCCTCGCGCACCTGACGAATCCGCACGGTGATCAGCTCTGGCTTGATCGGCTCGGAGTAGATCTGCTGCAGTCGCGCGGTTGCCAAGGCGGGGTCCAGCCCGGCGATCTCGGCCAACAGGGGCGTCGGGTCGTCATACCGCGTCCACAGACCCTCGAGGTCGAGCACCGGCAGGCCGCCAAGCTTGCCCAAGGCGATGGCGCTGTCAGGTGACATCACCGAGTCCATCGGCGCCGCGATCACGGGGAGAGGGAAGTGATAAGCGTCAATCTGCCACGAGGTCGAGACCTCCTCGGGGTCACGAGTGCGCCGAGAGGGCACTACCGCGATGTCGTCGAAGGAATACGCCCGGCGCCCACGTTTGCCGCGGCCGATCTCGATCTCATTCACCCGCCTAGGCTATCGGCCATCGGCCGTGTGTCAGCGGCACCCGCGCCAAAGACGTCAGCGCCGGCTGTAGTTGGGTGCCTCGATAGTCATCTGGATGTCGTGCGGGTGGCTCTCCTTGAGCCCCGCCGCGGTGATCCGAACGAACCGGCCACCAGCCTGCAGCTCGGGGATCGACGGGGCGCCCACGTAGAACATGGACTGACGTAGGCCACCGATCAGCTGGTATGCCACGGCCGCGAGCGGGCCGCGGTAGGGCACCTGACCCTCGATGCCCTCGGGCACCACCTTGTCGTCGTCGCTGATGTCGCCCTGGAAGTAACGGTCCTTGGAGTAGGACTTGCCCCTGCCGCGGGACTGCATGGCGCCAAGCGAACCCATGCCGCGATAGGACTTGAACTGCTTGCCGTTGATGAAGACCAGCTCGCCCGGGCTCTCCTCGCAACCGGCCAGCAACGAGCCGAGCATCACGGTGTCGGCACCCGCCACGAGCGCCTTGGCGATGTCGCCGGAGTACTGCAGGCCGCCGTCGCCGATCACGGGAACCCCTGCTGCCTTGCACGCCAGGGCGGCTTCGTAGATCGCGGTGACCTGCGGGACCCCGACTCCGGCGACGACGCGGGTTGTGCAGATCGACCCCGGACCCACTCCGACCTTGACGCCATCAGCGCCGGCGTCGATCAGTGCCTGAGCACCGGCCCGGGTGGCCACGTTGCCTCCGACGATGTCGACATGTGCCACGCCTGGTTCGGACTTGAGCCTGCGGATCATGTCAGTGACGCCCTTGGCGTGACCGTTGGCCGTGTCGACGACCAGCAGGTCCACGCCGGCCTCGACCAGGGACATCGCGCGTTTCCACGCGTCGTCGAAGAACCCGATCGCAGCCCCGACCCGCAAGCGGCCCTCGGCGTCCTTGGTGGCCAAGGGGAACTGCTCGGCCTTGACGAAGTCCTTGACGGTGAACAGACCCTTGAGCCGCCCTGCCTCGTCGACCAGCGGGAGCTTCTCGATCTTGTTGCGCGCCAGCAGCGCCAGTGCTTCCAGCTTGTCCACGCCGACACGCGCCGTGACCAGCGGCATCCGGGTCATGACCTCGGACGCCGGACGGCTGAAGTCCGTCTCGAAGCGCAGGTCCCGGTTGGTGATGATGCCGACCAGCAACCCGTCCGCGTCAATCACGGGCAGGCCTGAGATATGGAACTGCCCGCACAGCTCGTCGACCTCGGCCAGCGTGGCGTCCGGAGTGGTGGTGACCGGGTCCGACACCATCCCCGACTCGGAGCGCTTGACCCGATCGACCTGCCGGGTCTGATCCTCGATCGAGAGATTGCGGTGCAGGATGCCCATGCCGCCTTCGCGGGCCATGGCGATGGCCATCCGGGCCTCGGTGACGGTGTCCATGGCCGCAGAGACCAGGGGCAGCTTGAGGGAGATGTTGCGGGACAGCTGGGTCGAGGTGTCGACCTCGCTGGGGATGACATCGGTCGCTCCAGGGAGAAGAAGCACGTCGTCAAAGGTCAGGCCGAGCGCCGCGAACGGCGCTGGGACGGCGGGTTCCGGGGCGCCGGGTGAGCTCATTTGCCGATTCTACGGTAGCGAGGCAGAGCGAAGGGACGCCGCTGCGCACGAGTCGCGCGCCGGCCCCCCACACTGCGGTCTGCAGGCCCACCAGCACACGTGCCCTCTTGTGCCGTCAACATTTCTTGGTCAAATCTTGACGGACCATCCCGGTTTCGCGCGCCGTCGCGCGGGTAGCGTCCGCACTGCGGGGGGGGGCACACCGCTCGCATGAGGTGAAATCCACCTGGGAAGGGCTCGCACACCGGCCTCGCGCCGGGTCAGCAAAGGAGACACCGTTGGCTGAAGTCACCCGCCTGCCGGGGCCGGTCGCAGACCTGTGGCAGTGGCAGCTCGATGGATCCTGCCGGCGTGAGAGCCCGGACGTCTTCTTTCACCCGGATGGTGAGCGCGGCCCGTCGCGGCGCAACCGGGACCGCCAGGCCAAGGCCGTGTGCGCCAGCTGCCCGGTCATGCAGAGCTGTCGTGAGCACGCGCTGAAGGTCCGCGAGCCGTACGGCGTGTGGGGTGCCATGACCTCGAACGAACGTGAGGCAGCGTATGCCGGCGAGCCCGGCTTCTCCACCGCGAGCCGAGCCGCGAGCTGAACGTGGGCGACATTGTCGAGGTGCCCATCAGCGACGACATGATCCGGCTCGGACAGCTCCTGAAGCTGGCTGGTGTCGCCGATGACGGAGCAAACGCCCGTGCACTGATCGAGGACGGCCAAGTCAGCGTGGACGACGAGGTGGAGCTGCGGCGGGGGCGCCAGGTCCGTCCGGGCTCGACGGTCGAGGTCGCCGGGACGAGGATCCGGGTCACATCTGCCTGAGTGCGGCGGCAAGATGAGGCGCGTGGCGTTAAGTCGCAAAGATCGTCTGGCGCGGTCGGCACCCACTTGTCGGAATCGGCGCGGTCGTGCGTCTCGTAGTGGAATCTCGCTGCAACACAGGGCGGTTGCCGACGTGCACCTGGGTAGGCCAAACAAACTCCCACGCCCTTGCCGAACACGGCCCGAACCCTGTCCATCGGCCAGCAATGCTGCCGTGGCAGAGATGACCCAGTTAACGCACCGACCGGCTCAGCTCGGCGATCACCGCGGCCAGTGAACGGAAGTCATGGGCTGGCAGCAGCTCATCGCAGAACGGCAGCGCGGCGGCCATGGTGCCGACAAGTGGCTCGAAGCCCGGGGCCGCGACGCGAGGGTTGATCCAGATCAACCGGTGAGCGCGGCGGCGCAGCCGGGCCATCGCGACGGCCAGCTGCTCCGGTGGTTCGCTGTCCCACCCGTCCGAACCGATGACGACGACGCCGCCACGGACTGCATTGCCATGGTGAGACGTGAGAAGTGCGTTCACGCTGCTGGCGATCCGGGTCCCACCGAATCGGTCAGTGACCTTGTCGGTCGCCTGCTCGATCGCCAGTGACGTGGATTTGTGCCGCAGCACCGGCGTCAGTCGTGTCAATGTCGTCGCGAAGGCGAACGCCTCCCCGCCAGCCACCACGGTCAGGGCCCGCATCAGGTGGAAGTACGCAGGAATCTGGGCCTGCATCGACTGACTGACGTCGCAGAGCATGACGACCTTGCGGGGCCTGCGCACCGGATGCACCTGCACCAGCTCGACCGGCTCCCATCCCGTTCGACGCGAGCGCGCGATGGTGGGGCGTAAGGCGACCTGTCTGCCGAGGGGGCCCGGGGCGCGGCGTCTCGACCGACGCGTTGGCCAGGTGCGCAGCCCATCCTCCAGCCAACGAGCGAGAAGCTCCAGATCACGTTGGTTGAGCTCCTCGAACGGAACGTCCGTCAATGCCTCGAGCTCGCTCGCCAACCGCTCAGGCGCACCAGCGTCACTATCGGAGTCCTCCGATGAGGACACCGCGGGGGGGCAACGTCGCCCACGGCAGGCCCTCCCCCTCGGCCGGTTCAGCTGCCGACCTGGGCACCGAGATGAGCACATCCTCGCGTGTCGGGCTCTCTCGCTGAACCTGTCCGGTGCGTGGGTCGATCGAGAAGCCGGCGTGGACGAACACGGCCTCAAAGACGGCGTTGAACATCGCCAGCTCAGATCGCTGACGTACCAAGGCAATCCGTGCTGCCCAGTACAGTCTGGACATCGAGTCGGGCGGGGAGACGTCCAGGGCGCAGGCGAAGTCCTCGACGCCCGTCAGCCCGACAGGGACGCCGTGTTGCCTCAGCCGGACGGCGAACGCAGTCGCGAATGCCGCCCGGTCGACTCCACGCAGCAGCACCACCGGGGGCTTCCCCTCATCGGGCAAAGACCCACACCGCCACCACCACGATCGCCGCGAGGACAAGTAGTGCTGGAACGAGGCGCTTGAGCACCGACCCCCCGGCCAGGCTGATCAGGTCGAGGGGCTCGAGAGGCTCGCGAGGCTCTGGGACAACTGGCGGCTGGGCTACGGCTGCAGCCGCGGCCTCACCGGGTGCCTCAACCGCCTCAACCGCCGCCGGCTCGGATGGCGCCGGGGCAGCGAGCTTGGTCTCGAGGCACTCGACGAACTGGCCGAGGAGCTTCTGCGACACCTCCGCGATCATGCCTCCGCCCATCTGAGCGATCTTCCCCGAGATCTTGAGGTCGGTGTCCACCGTCACCAAGGTGCTCAGGCCCTTTGCCTCCAGTTGCAGGGTGATGATGGCGGAGGCGTTGCCGGCTCCTCGCGTGTCCCTGCCCTTGGCATCGATCACTGCCCGGTACGCCGCGTCGTCCTTCTCAGCGAACTGGGCCGTGCCGGCATACTCCGAGACCACCGGGCCGACCTTGACTTTCACCTCACCGCTGTAGACGTCACCCTCAACACCGGTCAGTCGCGCACCGGGCAGACAGAGCGAAACCTCCGCCAGGTCGGTGAGGGCCTGCCATGCGAGCTCGACGGGCACGCTCACGGTGAACTCGTTGTCGATCTTCATGAGATCCTCTCGGATTCGGCTGCGACAGAATGATTCTGGGCGCGGAGCAGGTCGTCGAACGCGTCGGCGATGGCGGTGCGGTCGTCGGGTGTCTTGGCGATCGCACTGAGCGTGCGGATAACCTCAGGGTGAATCAGATCGGTGACACCGAGGGCGGTGAGCGCCGACACCCAGTCGATGGTCTCAGCCATTCCGGGCGCTTTGTCGAGGTCCAGGGTGCGGACCCGCCCGATGAAGTCGCTGGCCGAGCTGATCAGTGGGTCGTTCGCAGCGGGGACCGACCTGCGCAGGATCTCGGCCACCCTGGCTGGTGCCGGGAAGTCGATCCAGTGGTAGAGGCAGCGTCGGCGTAAGGCATCGTGCAGCTCGCGGCTGCGGTTGGAGGTCAGCACCACCACCGGACGGCGTTCGGCGACGAACGTGCCGATCTCGGGGATGGTGATGGAGGCCTCACCCAGGAATTCGAACAACAGGGCCTCGAACTCATCGTCCGCGCGGTCGATCTCGTCGATCAGCAGCACCGGCGCGACCGGTCCGGATGTCCGGATGGCCTTGAGGATCGGCCGTTCCTGGAGGAACTCCGAGGTGAACAGATCGGCATCGTCCAGGGTCGTCTGCCGCGACTCCGCAAGTCTGATCGCCAGCAGCTGCCGTTGGTAGTTCCACTCGTACAGCGCCTCGCTCGCTGTCAGCCCCTCGTAGCACTGCAGCCGGATCAGGGGAGCCCCCATGACACGCGCCAGCGCTTTGGCCGCGGTGGTCTTGCCAACACCGGGCTCGCCCTCGAGCAGGAGTGGTTGCTCGAGGGTCAACGCGAGAAAGAGAGCCGTTGCCAGCCCGTCGTCAACGAGGTAGTCGATCTGGTCCAGGCGCCGCCGTATGTCGTCCGCGTCGACCATCGGCCCACTGGGTGGAGTAGTCATGTGCTCGTCCGCGACCGGTCGTCGGTCCGCAACCGGTCGTCGGTCCGCGACTCGTCGTCCGTCCAAGACCCGTCGGTCCGGAGCTCGTCGCCAGCCAACAGCATCTCGTAGTCCTGCCAAGTGTCAACGTCAACGGGGACCGGTCCTCCGACGGGCACCTCCCGTACGTGATACCGACCGGAATGCAGCAGTTTCCACACGGCTTTGTCCCCATGCAGCTGGCTCAGTTCGGCAAACATGTCCCGCCGGAACCACCTCGGGTGTCCCAAACTGTTGTCGTAGCGGCATACAGCCATTGGCGCCTTCTCGTCGGCGGTGAGCCGCGCCACGTCTGCCGGGTTGATGCCAGGCTGGTCCCCCAACATCAGCACCAGGCCATTCGCACGATCGTCGACGGAACGTAAGGCCGCGCTGATCGACGAGCTACACCCCGTCGAGTACTCCGAGTTCTCAATGACCTCAACGGTTCCCAGATCGACCAACGAGCGCACCTGGTCGCTGGCCGCCCCGAGTGCCACGAGCAGCTGGTCGAACTGGCAGGCCCGCGCGACCGAGAGCGTCGCGTCCAGCAGCGTGCTCCCGCGGTACGGGAGGAGCTGTTTCGGCTGGCCGAGACGTCGCGAGCCACCCGCAGCCAAGACCAGCCCCGTGATGAACAACCGCTAATGACCCATCTGTGTGTGCGCCGCCTGGGCAGGCTGTGCCGCATGGTCGGCCAGGTACCGGTCGCGGCAGCCGGTCCCACAGAACCAGTGGTCACCATCGGCGTCGCGCACGTACGGGGTGTCCTTGCCCACCACCACGGTCATTCCGCAGATCGGGTCGATGACCTGCACCGGTTGCGCGAGAAGAGTTTCCGTCGCTGCGGGGTTTGGCTGGATCCTGTCGACACGCACCGCGCGGACGATGTCGGCCATGATCGACAGGGCAATCTCTTCCGCCGTACGGGCACCGATGTCGAGGCCGACGGGCGTGCGCACCTGGGCCCGCTCGGCGTGGGAGAGACCCATCTCATCGAGCACCGCGGCACCGCGCACCCGGCTCGCGACCAGTCCGATGAAGGGCACGCCGGCGTCGAGGGCTGACCTGATCGACTCGGGCTCGCCGCTCCCGTGGCTGGCGACAACCACCGCGGTGGCACCGTCCATGCCCTGTCCAGGTGGCATCTTCTCGGCGACGAACCCCAGCGGGCCCGCCATCGCCACAAGGGCATTCGTGATGGGGGTGTCGCCGATCGCCACCAGCAAGGGTGCTGGCTTCAAGGGCTCGAGGAATATCTCGAGTGCGCCACCGGACAGGCACGGGTTCACCACCACCTGGGCACTCGGTGAGTCAGGAAACGGTTCTTCACCCTCGGGCAGGACTCGCAGCAACACTGTCTGGCCGTCCGCGAGAGCGGTCAGTGCAGCCGAGCGCACGGACCCCTCGGCGCAGTGACCACCGACGAATCCCTCGATCGTCCCGTCCCCGAGGATTACCGCGTCGTCCCCCGGCCGCGCCGATGTCGGTTCCTGGGCGCGCACGACCGTCGCGTGGACGAAGGGCACTCGTGCCGCGGTCAGCTCCGCTACACGTGCCGCCATGCGGTGTGTCACTGGACCATCCTGTACGTCATATGACCTTTCGGGTTAGTGGGACGGCGTGGGCGGGCTCAGATCGACGGGGTGGGGCGGCCCTGCATGGCGTCCCACACCCGCGAGGGGGTGAGCGGCATGTCGGCGTGCCGGATACCGAACGGCTTCAGGGCGTCCACGATGGCGTTGACGATGGCCGGCGGCGACCCGACGGTGGCTGACTCGCCGACGCCCTTGGCTCCAATCGGGTGGTGCGGTGACGGGGTGACGGTGAAGCCGGTCTCCCAGTCGGGCACCTCGAGCGCGGTCGGGATCAGGTAGTCCATCAGGGAGGAGCTGAGGCAGTTGCCGTCCTCGTCGAAGGCGATCATCTCCATCAGCGCCATACCGACACCGTCGGTCAGGCCGCCATGCACCTGGCCCTCGATGATCATCGGATTGATCCGGGTGCCACAGTCATCGACCGCGATGAAGCGGCGCACCGTGACCTTGGCAGTGCCGGGGTCGATGTCGACGACGCAGATGTAAGCGCCGAACGGGTAGGTGAGGTTCTCGGGGTTGTAGCAGATCTGCGCCTCGAGACCGCCCTCGATGCCTTCGGGCAGGTCACCCGCGCCGTGAGCCCTCATCGCGATGTCCTGGATCGTCACGGACTTGGTCGGGTCACCCTTGACGTGGAACGAGCCCTTCACCCACTCCAGGTCTGCCACCGACACCTCGAGCATTCCGGAGGCGATGATGCGTGCCTTGTCGCGAACCTTGCGTGCCACCAACGCCGCCGCCGCTCCGGACACCGGCGTCGACCGGCTGCCGTAGGTGCCAAGACCGAACGGCGTGTTGTCCGTGTCACCGTGCACCACGTCGATGTCGGCCGGAGGTATGCCGATCTCCTCCGCCACGATCTGGGCGAACGTCGTCTCGTGGCCCTGGCCCTGGGACTGCACCGAGAGCCGGACGACAGCCTTGCCGGTCGGGTGGATGCGAAGCTCACAACCGTCAGCCATACCGAGGCCAAGGATGTCCATGTCCTTGCGCGGCCCAGCGCCGACCGCCTCGGTGAAGAACGCGACGCCGACACCCATCAGCTCACCGCGCTCGCGCTTCTCGGCCTGCTCTCGCCGCAGCTCGTCGTACCCGGCGATCTCCATGGCCTTGCGCATCGCCGGCTCGTAGTTGCCCGAGTCGTAGACCCACCCGGTCTTGGTGGTGTACGGGAACTGATCCTCCTTGATGAAGTTCTTGATCCGCAGCTCGATCGGGTCCATCTTCAGCTCGTACGCCAGGCAGTCGACGATGCGCTCGACGAGATAGACGGCCTCGGTGATCCGGAAGGAGCAGGCGTACGCCACTCCGCCGGGCGCCTTGTTGGTGTAGACCGCGGTCATCTTGGCGAACGCGGCCTCGAGGTCATAGCTGCCGGTGAAGACACCGAAGAATCCCGCCGGGTACTTCACGGGGGCGGCGGTGCCGTTGAATGCACCGTGGTCGGCAAGGACGTTGGTGCGGATGGCGAGGATCTTGCCTTCCTTGGTCGCCGCGATCTCGCCGCGCATGATGTAGTCGCGGGCGAATCCGGTGCTGACCAGGTTCTCCGAACGGTCCTCGACCCACTTCACCGGTTTGCCGGTGACGATGGAGCCGACGATCGCGCAGACGTAGCCGGGATAGATCGGCACCTTGTTGCCGAAGCCGCCGCCGATGTCCGGCGAGATGATGCGAATCTTGTGCTCAGGTATGCCTGCCACGATCGCGTAGAGCGTGCGGTGGGCGTGCGGCGCCTGGGTCGTCGACCACAGTGTGAGCCTGCCTTCGATGCGTTCGAAGTCCGCGACGGCTCCGCAGGTTTCCATCGGTGCGGGGTGGACCCGCGGATAGACGATGTCCTGGCTGACGACGACGTCGGCGCGCGCGAATACCGCTGCCGTTGCAGCCTCGTCACCGGTCTGCCAGTCGAAGCAGTGGTTGTCGGTCTTGCCCTCCAGATCATCGCGAATCACCGGCGCGGAGGGGTCGAGCGCGTGGCGCGCGTCCACGACGGGCTCGAGGATGTCGTACTCGACGTTGATCAGCTCGAGCGCGTCGCGCGCGGAGTACCTGTCCTCGGCGACGACGAAGGCCACCTCCTGGCCCTGGAAGCGCACCTTATCCGTGGCGAGCACAGCCTGCACGTCGTTGGACAGCGTGGGCATCCAGGCCAAACCGAGGCCCTTGAGCGCGGCGCCGGTGACGACCGCCTTGACCTTCGGGTGCGCCTCGGCGGCGCTCGTGTCGATGCTGACGATGCGCGCGTGCGCGACGGGGGAACGCAGGATCGCCATATGCAGCATGCCAGGCAGTTGGACGTCGTCGATGTAGTGGCCCTTGCCGCGCAGGAACCGCGGGTCCTCCTTGCGCAGCATCCGGCCATGGCCGACCGGCTTCAGGTCGTTGTTCTCGAAGACCTGGGCGGGGCGGTTCTCGATGGTGGTCATGACGCACTTCCAGCGGTGACGGTGGTGTCGGCCGCTTTCGCCTCAGCGTCTGATGCAGCCTCGTGGGCGGCTGCCCACTGGATCGATCGCACGATCGTCGCGTAGCCCGTGCACCGGCAGATCTGGCCGGAGATCGCCTCGCGGATCTCGTGTTCACTGGGCTCAGGGGTGCGGTCGAGCAGCGCGCGAGCCGTCATCATCATGCCGGGCGTGCAGAAGCCGCACTGCAGGCCGTGGCACTCCATGAAGCCCTGCTGAACCGGGTCGAGCACTCCGTTCTGCTCGAGGCCCTCGACGGTGCGGATCTCGTGCCCGCCTGCCATGGCGGCAAGCACCGTGCACGACTTCACTGGCTCGCCGTCCATCCAGACCACGCAGGTGCCGCAGTTGGTCGTGTCGCAACCCCAGTGGGTGCCGGTGAGGCCAAGGTGGTCACGCAGGAAGTGCACCAGCAACAGTCGTCCCTCGATCTCGCGAGTGACCTCGTCGCCATTGACGATCATGGACACCTGCATGGTCAGACCTCCTCGTGCTGGATGCGCGCTACGGAACGGCGCAAGGCTCGTTTCGTCAGCTCCGCTGCCAGGTGTCGCTTGTACTCGACGCTGCCGCGCATGTCGGTGACCGGCGCGCAGCTCTCGGCCGCGATCGCCCCCGCCTGGTCATACAGCTCCTCGGACGGCGCCTTGCCTCGAAGTGCCTCTGAGATCGCGGGTATGCCGGTCGTGTTCGGACCCACGGCAGCCAACCCGACTCGAGCGTCCGAGATCAAAGCGCCGTCCATCCAGACCGCCGCGCCGGCCGACACGACGGCCCAGTCTCCGGTGCGGCGCTCAACCTTTCTCGTAGGCGCTGGAACCGTTGGCCCTGATGGGGATCCGGATCTCGACAAGCATCTCGCCGTCGCCCACCGCCGTCTCGTAGGGGCCACGATGGAACTCCTCCATCGTGACCACGCGCTCACCGGATGTCCCGCGAATCACGCAGCTCGCCCCGAGCGTGGTGCACACCGCAGACAAGTCCTCCGAAGGGTCCGCCTGGCACAAAGACCCGCCGAGGGTTCCGCGGTTCCGGACCGGCGGATCGGCGATGACCCGCTCGGCGTCGCGAAAGATAGGGAATACCTCGGCGAGCCCGTCGGATTCGAGGAGCTCACGGTGGCGTGCCATGGCGCCGATGCGGATCTGCGACGGTTCGATCCGGATGTAGCCCAGCTCGTCGTGCAGGTCGTTGATGTCGATGACGAACTCGAGGTTGGCTAACCTGAGCTTCATCATCGGCAGCAGGCTGTGTCCACCGGCCACCAAGCGGGAGCTGCTGCCCAACCGCTCCAGCAGACCGATGGCGTGCTCGACGCTAGTCGCACGCTCATACTCGAACGGTGCGGGAACCTGCATGTCCTACTCCCTCGCTGCTTGCTTCCTTGCAGAACGGGTAGGTCGTCGTCGCGCGCGTCAACGGCGACATAGGTAGAACTTTAGGCCGCTCGACGCGGTTAAGCCATCCCTTTGACCTGCTCGGTGGCAGCGGTTGTTGCGACGTTACCGGCGGGGCGCAGCGAAGGCCGCAACCCCGAGGGGCTGCGGCCTTCGTGGCTCAGAGGCGTCGGTCAGTGGCCGTGGCCGTGACCCTGGCCGCCAGCGGCGGGCTCCTCCTGGACCTTCTTCTCGACGACGAGCGTGTTCGTCGTCAGGACCATCGAGGCGATCGACGCTGCGTTGCGCAATGCCGAGCGAGTGACCTTGACCGGGTCGATGATGCCGGCCTTGATCAGATCCCCGTATGCGCCGGTCTCAGCGTTGAGCCCGTTGCCGATCTCGAGCTCCAGGACCTTGGAGACCGCCACGTAGCCCTCGAGGCCGGCGTTCTCGGCGATCCAGCGCAGCGGCTCGGCTGCGGCCTTGCGCACGATGTTCGCGCCCGTGGCCTCGTCGCCGACCAGTCCGAGATCGTCGAGCACCGACACAGCATGGACGAGAGCGGAGCCGCCACCGGCGACGATGCCCTCTTCGATGGCCGCGCGAGTTGCCGAGATGGCGTCCTCGATGCGGTGCTTCTTCTCCTTGAGCTCAACCTCGGTGTGGGCACCGACCTTGATCACGCAGACGCCACCGGACAGCTTGGCGAGACGCTCCTGGAGCTTCTCACGGTCCCAGTCCGAGTCGGTGCGCTCGATCTCGGTCTTGATCTGGTGAACGCGAGCAGCGACCTCGTCCTTCTCACCGGCGCCGTCGATGATCGTCGTGTTGTCCTTGGTAACCACGATGCGGCGGGCGGTGCCGAGGTCGGCCAGCTGGGTCGAGTCGAGCTTGAGACCGACCTCTTCGCTGATGACCGAGCTGCCAGTCAGGACTGCGAGGTCCTGCAGCATCGCCTTGCGGCGGTCGCCGAAGCCAGGGGCCTTGACCGCGACGACCTTGAGGATCTCGCGAATCTTGTTGACCACCAGGGTGGACAACGCTTCGCCGTCCACGTCCTCGGAGATGATCAGCAGCGGCTTCTTGGCCTGGGCGACCTCGTCAAGGATCGGGAGGATGTCGGCCACGGCCGAGATCTTGCCCTGGGTGATCAGCACGTAGGCGTCCTCCAGGACGGCCTCCATGCGCTCAGGATCAGTCACGAAGTACGGCGAGAGGTAGCCCTTGTCGAACTGCATGCCCTCGGTGAACTCAAGCTCAGTGATCGCGGTCTGGGACTCCTCAACCGTGATCACGCCGTCCTTGCCGACCTTGTCGAACGCTTCGGCAATGAGGCCACCGATGATCGGGTCCTGCGCCGAAAGGGCAGCGACCTGGGCGATCTCCTCCTTGCCTTCGACCTCACGTGCGTTATCAAGAAGACGTGCGTTGACAACCTCGACGGCAGCGTCGATGCCGCGCTTGAGCGAGGACGGGTCGGCGCCGGCGGCAACGTTGCGCAGGCCCTCCCGGACCATGGCCTGAGCCAGAACGGTCGCGGTGGTCGTGCCGTCACCAGCGACGTCGTTGGTCTTGGTGGCGACCTCCTTGGCGAGCTGCGCGCCGAGGTTCTCGTAGGGGTCCTCGAGCTCGATCTCACGAGCGATCGTCACACCGTCGTTGGTGATCGTCGGGGCGCCCCACTGCTTGTCGATGACGACGTTGCGCCCCTTCGGGCCGAGCGTCACCTTGACCGCGTTGGCGAGCTTGTCCACGCCACGCTCGAGCGACTTGCGCGCCGCGTCGTTGAACTCCAGCGTCTTAGCCATGTGCTTCCTTAACTACTCACAGTTCTTGGGTATTGATGACAGAGCCCCGACGCGAACCTGTTGCAGGCACGTCGCCGGGGCGCGTCATACAGCGGCAGAAATCAGCGGACAACGACCGCGAGGACGTCACGAGCGGACAGGATGAGGTACTCATCGCCGTCGTACTTGACCTCGGTGCCGCCGTACTTGCTGTAGATGACCTTGTCGCCGACGGCAACGTCGAGCGGAACGCGGTTGCCGTTGTCGTCGATGCGGCCGGGACCGATCGCCAGGACCTCGCCCTCCTGGGGCTTCTCCTTGGCGGTGTCCGGGATCACGAGGCCAGAGGCAGTGGTCTGCTCGGCCTCGCTGGACTTGACGACGATGCGGTCTTCGAGGGGCTTGATGGAAACCGACACGTGGGACCTCCCCTTCGGGAATGTCGAAGATGGACAGGAACGAATGCTGTGCAAGGAACGCGGTGTGCGATCCGTGCTGCGATGGTGCGCTGGTCGCCGTCGCGGGGTCGACCTGCTCACTG
>DASRVZ010000008.1:0-38172 GCA_035654835.1 Dermatophilaceae bacterium
GCCCAGGCGGACGTCGACGAGCGGTGGTGGCACTACACGCAGATGGCTGGCATGGAGCGGACCGTGCCGCGCGAGGAGCCACTCCCGGAGACAGCCAAGGCAGAGCCGACTATTGCGTTGCCTGAGTTTCCGACGACCTAGGCAATAGACGTGGACCTCCCGGCGTGGAGTGGTGCTCATTGGGCACCGCTTCATGACCGGGAGTTTTGTCTCCCCAGATGCTTGACATAGTTTGCACGTGGTGCTTATGGTGTGCACAGTGCCGGAGAGGCCGTGCACCTGCGTCACCTCAGGGAGTCCACGATGGCAACACCGGCCACCAACACCAAGGCCACCCCCACGACCGAGGTCCCCGCGGCCGCCCAGAAGCTCCGCGAACAGCTGCTCTCGACCGTGCGTCAGAGTCAGCAGCTCTCCATCGACGCCGCCCAGACCCTGGCCAAGGCCGCGTCGGTCCTTCCCGTCATGGAGCTGCCGACGGTTCCTGGCCTCCCCACCCTGCCTGGCGTCGAAGCCGTGACCCGCTACACGTTCGACGTCGCGGCCGACCTGCTCACGGCGCAGCGCGACTACGCTCTGCAGCTGGCCACCGTGTTCGCGCCCGCGAAGTCCGTCTGATCTTTACTCCGCTTCGATGATGGAGAACACGGAAGAGCCGACCGCAGCAGATGACAAGTCGACCCTGCTGGGGGCGTTCATCCGTGCGCAGCGACAGATGGCCAATCTGTCGCTGCGACAGCTGTCCGCGCTGACCGAGGTCTCCAATCCGTACCTGAGCCAGGTGGAGCGGGGGCTGCACGAGCCATCCGTCCGGGTGCTCAGGTCGATCGCAGACGCGTTGAACGTGTCCGCGGAGACGCTGTTCGAGCATGCGGGACTGATCAACAGCACCCAAAAGCTGGACGACGAAGCGACCGAGACTGCCATCCGGGACGACCGTAGACTGACCGAAACTCAACGCCGGGCACTGCTCAGCGTCTACAGCAGTTATGTTGAGGCGAACGCCGAGGAGCAATAAGCCCTCCCCGGTTATGCACCTGTCTTCTCGCTCAAGGCCGCATAGGAGTCCACCATGAAGCCAGAATCACGTCCCGAGTCAGCCGGTCAGTCGATCCTCGAACGTCTGGGCATCGCTGAGGACCCGTTGGTCGCCATCGACCCAGTCTCGTTCCTGAGGTCACTCGCCTCGGCCGGTATCGCGCTGGTGAAGGATCCGGGCGCCGCGGCCGGTGTCGCCGCGGCCAACGCTCGGTTGGCGATCGGTTCTGCCGCAGCCGTCCGGGCATCCGCGGGGCGCGCGATCGGGAGCGAGACGGCCGGGCCGGTGTCTCCGGCAGCCGGCGACAAACGGTTCGCCGACCCGGCATACGCCGAGAATCCGTTGTACTTCCTGCTGGCCCAGGAATACCTGCTGAGCGGTCAGCTGGCCACCGAGCTGCTCGATGCGGCGGCGCTGGAGACGGTTCAGGACACCAAGGCTCGATTCGCCGCCAAGTTCATCCACGACGCCCTCGCGCCCACCAACACCCTGCTGGGCAACCCTGCGGCGCTCCGGGCGGCCTTCGATACCGGGGGCAAGAGCGTCGTCAGGGGAGCGAAGAACATGCTGGACGACCTGCTCCACAACGGAGGCTGGCCCTCCCAGGTGGACAGCACCGGGTTCGAGGTCGGCGTCAACATGGCCGCCACGCCGGGTGCGGTCGTCTACCGCAGCGACCTGATCGAGCTGATCCAGTACACGCCGCAGAGCGAGCAGGTGCACTCGGTGCCGCTGTTGTTCTGCCCGCCGTGGATCAACAAGTACTACATCATGGATCTGGCACCCGGTAAGAGCCTGATCGAGTGGGCGGTCCAGCACGGTCACACCTGCTTCGCGATCAGCTACCGCAACCCCGATGCCTCGATGCGTGACCTGGGCTTTGAGGACTACCTGCGCCAGGGCCCGCTGGATGCGGTCCGGGTCGTTCGCGAGATCACCGGTGCCGCCGAGGTCAACACCGTCTCGGTGTGCCTGGGGGGGACCCTGACCGCCATCGCGTTGGCACAGAACGCTGCCATCGGCGATCGTTCGATCAAGTCCGCCACGTTCCTGAACACGCACACGGACTTCACCGTCCCGGGCGCTCTGGGCATCTTCACCGATGAGGCAACGGTCGCCGGTCTCGAGAAACAGATGGCCAAGGATGGCTTCCTTGACTCGGGCAAGATGTCGCACACCTTTGATGCGTTGCGTGCCAACGACCTGGTGTTCTCATACGTCGTGAACAACTGGCTGCTGGGCAAGAAACCGCCGGCTTTCGACCTGCTGGTCTGGAACCAGGACAGCACCCGGATGCCGGCCAAGATGCACTCGCAATACCTTCGATCGTGCTATCTCAACAACGAGTTCGCCCGCGGAGAGTTCGAGGTCGACGGGCACAAGCTCCAGCCGGGCAAGGTCGACATCGACACCTATGTGCTTGCCGCGGTGGACGACCACATCGTCCCGTGGGTCTCGGGCTACAAGACCACCCAGCTCTTCGGCGGCGACAATCGGTTCGTCCTCAGCACGTCTGGACACATCGCCGGGATCGTCAACCCACCCAACCCCAAGGCAAAGCACTGGACCAACGACGACCACCCGGCTGATCCGCAGGAGTGGAAAGATGGCGCCGAGCTCCAGGCCGGCACCTGGTGGGAGGACTGGACCGCCTGGATCGCCACACAGGGCGGTCCCAAAGTCAAGGCCCCCCGAAAGCCGGGGAGCAAGGATCACCCCCCGATCGAAGATGCCCCCGGCATCTACGTGCGCGCTCGCGCATGAGCCGGCCCGGATCAATTCGAGTCGAGTCACGACGGCTCAGCTTCCAAGGCCTCCAGATCGCGATGCAGGTCGCGGGCGAGGGCCCGCCCCTGCTCCTGATCAACGGGATGACCAGGCCGCAACAGAGCTGGGAACCCTTCACCCGGCTGCTGACCGGGCGAACCGTCGTCACCTTCGACGCGCCCGGTGTTGGGGACAGCCCCAATGCGGTGCTTCCCCTGTCCATGGCCGGGCACGCCGCCCTTGCGGTGGCGGTGCTCGACGCCGCTGGTCTGGCTGAGGCGGACGTCCTCGGATACTCCCACGGCGGGGCCGTCGCGCAACAGCTGGCGTGCGACGTCCCAGACAGGGTGCGCCGGTTGGTCCTCGTCGCGACCTCGTGCGGCGTCGGTGCAACCCCGAGTCGCGGGCGAGCCATCCTGAGCGGCGTTGGGTCGCTCGCCGACGAGAGTCCCTGGCACTTCGATGACGCTCTGGGCCTGCTCTGGCAGTCGCTGGCAATCTCGAGCTGGTCGAGCATCTCGTTCCTCGGTGCCATCAGCGCTCCCACCCTCGTCGTATCTGGCACTCACGACAGTGTCGTTCCCCCGGCAAACAGCCGAGTGCTGGCCCGACGCATCCCCAACGCATCGTTGGTCCTGCTGCCTGCTGGCCACGACCTCCAGCGCGCCGAACACGCCACGGCGCTCGCGCGCACTGTCGAGAACTTCCTCCAAACCACCTGGCCACCGATCAAGGAAGAGGGACAAGACCATGGCTTATCTGCGCTTTGACGGACGTGTGGCCATCATCACCGGCGCCGGTGGCGGCCTTGGGCGCTCGCACGCGCTCGAGCTCGCGCGTCGTGGAGCTCACGTTCTGGTGAACGACCTGGGTGGGGCACTCGACGGCAGCGGCTCCTCGATGTCGGCAGCCGACAGAGTCGTCGACGAGATCACCGCCTTCGGTGGCATCGCGGTACCCAACCACGACAGCGTGGCCACGTCGGACGGCGGGCAGGCGATCGTGCAGGCCGCGCTGGACGCCTTCGGCCGGGTCGACGTGCTGGTCAACAACGCCGGCATCTTGAGGGACAAGGCCTTCCACAAGATGGACCACACCATGATCGACCCGGTGATCGACGTCCACCTCAAGGGAGCTCTGTACGTCAGCCAGCCGGCGCTTCGTCTGATGCGCGAGCAGGGCTACGGCCGAATCATCAACACCAGCTCCGCCTCCGGACTGTTCGGGAACTTCGGCCAGGCCAACTACGGCGCGGCCAAGGCCGGTCTGGCCGGGCTGACCCGCGTCCTTTCGATCGAAGGTGCCAGCCATGGCATCAAGGTCAATGCCATCGCGCCGATTGCATCGACCCGGATGACCCAGGACATTCTGGGAGACCTTGCCCTCAAGGTCTCGCCCGAGTCCGTGAGCCCGCTGGTGGCCTACCTTGCGCACGAGGAGTGCTCGGTCACCGGACACATTTATTCCGTGGCGGGTGGCCGGGTTGCCAGGATCTTCGTCGCCGAGACGCACGGCGTCGTGCTCCCCGAGAACACCGCCGAGGCTGTCCGCGACAACCTGTCACTCATCGACGAGCTGGATGCCGAGGGCTACCACCACCCTGCGTCGCTGGACGACGAGACCATGATCATCGCCCAGGCGCTGTTGAACGTCTCCTGAGACTGAGGCCATGGGTCGCCAAGACCTGGTGATCTAAGCGGCCTCAACACAGGTGCGATGACGTCGAAACGGCCTCCGGGTTGGGCCATCCCTGAGTCATAGGTCACAGCGAAGCCGACCATGTGTCGACCTGTACCCAGTAACCCCGGCGGACCTTGTTTGGCGCTTTGAGGCGATCTCTCCTCCGCCGCGGGGGTTCCTGCGCTGGTCACGGCACTGTCAGGGCCCTGACCGGTAGGCGTCGCGGAAGCCCGATCAGGGGCCGCGACATTCTCGTGGCGGCCCTGCGAATACCGAATCATGGCACTGCGAATACCGAATCATTGTGATGATTTTACGTCGCGTTCGCTGGCATATGCCGTATTTGTACCCATGGAGGGATGGTGAGATCTGACGGACCGACGAGACTGGTGTTGTCAACAGGTGTGCTCGGGGTCCGCCCGGGACCTTTTGACGGAACACGAAGATCCATGGAGGACCCTTTGCGAATCTTTAGCTTGAAGAGAAAGAACATCCCCAAGGTCGCGGTGCTCGCGACAGGTCTGACCGCAGCCGTCGTGGCGGCCACGATGAACATCGCGCCCGCGCAGGCTTTCCCCAGCTACGCGTCGGCCTGCAACTCCTGTCACACGGCCGGCGGCTCTGTGTCAGCGACACCAAGCAGCGCCACCCTGGCGCCCGGTGCCGCCTACACGGTCGCACTCGTCTTCACTGGAGGCACCAGCCCCGATGGGTACTGGGTCTCCGGTAACGGCGCGAGCGTCACTGCCAGTGATGCGGGTCCGGTGTCGATGGTGGCCCCGGCAGCTGCGGGTAGCTACACCTACACCGTGTGGATGCGCTCGGGCGTGGTGGCTAGCACCACGTACTCGATCACCGTCGCCCCGCCGGTGACCACCACGACGCCGCCGGTCACCACCACGACGCCGCCGGTCACCACGACCACGGAGCCGCCGGTCACCACGACCACGGAGCCGCCGGTCACCACGACCACGGAGCCGCCGGTCAAGGGTGACAAGGGCCACCACGGTGATGACGGTGACCACGGTGACGACGGCGACCAGGGTGACGACGACGACCAGGGTGACGACAGCCACCACGGTGATCACAGCCACCACGGTGATGGCGGCCACCACAGCTGGTTCGACAGTGTCACCAGCTGGTTCAGCTGGTTCAACTAGTTCAACTAGTTCAGCTAGTCGGTTAGCCGACAACTGAACCAGGCACGGGCTGCTTGATCATCGAAGAACTTGCGAGAGTTCGACGATGACAAGCGGCCCGTGCTGCGTTGGCGACCCTGCTTGATCGAGCCCGTCGGTCAACGGTTCCTGGTGGGCTACACCCCAGCTGCGATGACGATGCCATCAGTGAGGAATCCGGCGACCAAGCCCAGAAGCAGCCCATAGGCCAACAGGTCTGGGCGTCTGGTCCGGGCCGCGATGCCGACCAGCTGGGTGACGACATACAGGATCGATCCGGCGGCCAAGGTCAGGAAGATGACGCTGACGGGTTCGCTGGTGAACTGGTGACCCACGAGTGTTCCCACGAAGGTGGGCCCGCCCCCGATGGCGCCCATCGCCAACAGGAAGCCCCAGGTCGGACGAAGCGGCTTGCCCTCGGGGTCGAGGTCGCCGGCAAGGGGCGCAACGATGCCGAAGCCCTCGGTTGCGTTGTGCAGGCCGAAGCCGATGACCAGCAGCAGGGCGAGGGAGATCTCACCGCTGGCGGCCGACTGACCGATGGCCAGGCCCTCGGCGAAGTTGTGCAGGCCGATACCCACCGCAATCAGCAGCGAGAGCCGGCGCGCGGCGGACCATGTGGCCATCCGGCTCGGGCGTCCGGCTTTGGCCTCGGTGACGCCCATGGCCCCCGGGCCATGGCGAACCTGGTCTTCCAGGTTTGTCCGTGCCAATGGGGACTGTTGCGCCATCCAGCGTTCGTAGTACACCAGCGCCAACTGGCCGGCGCCCAAGCCGACAACGAAAAGCGCGCCGTAGCCCGCAGCCACTCCCAGCCCACCCTTGCCTTCGTGCACCGAGGTCAGGGCTTCATCGATGGGAGTCCACGCGGCGGAGAGCACGTCCCAGAAGAGAAAGAGCAGCACGCCGATGGCGGTGGCGTTCAGCACGGCACGAAGCGCTGGTGCGGGTGTGCGCAGCCTGCCGATCGGCAACCCCAACAAGATGGTGACGCCGGCGATGAAGCCAAGCAGCAGGGTCGACGTCAAGCTCACTGGTGTTCCTCAACATTCACTCGTCGCGCGGGGCTGGAGCGCCCTCCTGACTAAGATAAGGCTTACCTAACTTCGTATTCAAGTTGATGGTGCTCCGGGGAGGTGTGCCACTGCCCACACCGCTGCAGCCTGAGGATCGTCCTCCCACAATTCACCCAGAAACGCATGTCAGGCTGCAACACCATGGACAGCCTGATCACCACCGCCGCGCAGTACCTTCTCTTTCCCATCCTGATCGCGGCCGCAGCCACCTGGCTCTTCCTTCCCCGTCACGACAAGGTTGGGCTGGCCGTGCAGACGATCGTGTCGCTGGTGATCGCGGTGGCGCTGATCCAGCTGGCCGCGGCCATCCACGCAGACCCCCGACCCTTTGTTGTCGACCCCGCGATCAGACCGCTGTTTGCCCACCCGGCAGACAACGGGTTCCCCTCCGACCACACGGCATTGGGCGCGACTGTGGCCCTCCTGGTGATGACCCACCGCAGGCCGCTGGGGGCGGTGCTGCTGGCCGCGAGCATCCTGGTGGGGGTTGCCCGCGTGGCTGCGCATGTGCACCATGCCCAGGACATCGTCGCCGGGGTGCTGATCGCTGCACTCGCCGTGGGGACTGCTGCCGCCACCTGGCGGTGGGTCAGGCCCCGGCTACCGCGGCGACTGGCCGCGCTGGTTTCTTTGTGAGCGCAAGGGGCGCTCTCGTCGACAACATCGTCTCCGATCGGAGATGGTTGGTCCAGGGAACACGATGCAAGGGAGCACGATGCAAGCGTTGACCGTCACCCCGGGGACGAAGGATTCTCTGCAGCTCCGGGAGGTCCCGGACCCGCCGACAGGGGAGGGGTCGGTCTTGGTCGAGTCGTTGGCAGTGGGGCTGTGCGGCACCGATCGGGAGATTGTCGCGGGGGAGTACGGCCAGCCGCCGGCGGGTCAGTCCTTCCTCGTGCTGGGACATGAGAATCTCGGGCGCGTGATGGATGCCCCAAGTGGTTCCGAGCTCTCGGCGGGTGACGTGGTGGTGGGGATCGTCCGCCGGCCGGACCCCGTGCCGTGCCCCGCCTGCGCGCTCGGGGAGTGGGACATGTGCCGAAACGGCCAGTACACCGAGCACGGCATCAAGGAGCGTCACGGTTTCGCGCGGGAGCGATGGAGGGCCGGCCCGGACCGTCTGGTCCGCCTCGACGCGGGGTTGGCCGACGTCGGAGTTCTCCTCGAGCCGACGACCATCGTGGCCAAGGCATGGGAGCAGATCGACAGAATCGGCCGTCGCGCTTTCTTCGACCCGACGGTGGCCGTTGTCACCGGCGCCGGTCCCGTCGGCCTGCTCGCCGCCCTTCTGGGCGTCCAACGGGGGCTCGAGGTCCATGTGTTCGACGTGGTCACTGACGGCCCGAAACCGGGCCTGGTCCGCGATCTCGGAGCGGTCTACCACACGGACACCCTCACGGACTCGGGCATTCGAGCGGATGTGATGGTCGAGTGCACCGGGGTCAGCTCGGTGGTGCTGGAGTCGATGAAGTGCGGTGCGACAGATGCCATCACCTGCTTGACCGGGGTGTCTCGTCCGGGAACGAAAACGCCGGTTGACATCGGGCTGGTGAACAGGAGGGCGGTTCTTGGCAACGAGGTGATCTTCGGCAGTGTCAACGCCAACCGGCGCCACTATGCGGCGGCTGTGACGGCCCTGGGGCAGGCTGATGCGGGCTGGCTGGGGCGGTTGATCACCCGTCGGGTCGCCCTGGCCGACTTCGCCGAGGCTTTCACTCGCGGCAAGGATGATGTGAAGGTTGTTCTCGAGATGAAGGGACGGTGACCATGGCGCGGATCGAGGACTACGCGGTCGTCGGGGATCTGCATACCGCTGCCCTGATCGGCACGGATGGCTCCATGGACTGGCTGTGTCTGCCGCACTTTGACTCCCCGGCCTGCTTCGCCGCGCTGCTCGACTCGCCGGAGGCCGGCCGGTGGCTGCTTGCCCCCGCATCAGGAGGATCCTGTACCACCCGCCGATACCGTCCGGGGACCTTGATCCTGGAGACGGAGTGGGAGTCGGCTGACGGGCGTGTGCGGGTCACGGACTTCATGCCGCCTCGCGACGAGGTGGTCGACATCGTCCGGATCGTCGAGGGTCTGAGCGGGACGGTGCGTATGCACGGTGAGCTGGCACTGCGCTTCGACTACGGCCAGGTGGTGCCGTGGGTCCGCCGGGACACACAGGGGATCCGGGCCGTGGCCGGCCCGGACGCGGCCTACCTGGACACACCAGCTCCCCTGCGGGGCGAGAACCTGCACACCGTCAGCGACTTCACGGTGCGCGCGGGGGAGCGGGTGCCCTTCGTGCTGACCTGGACGCCCAGCCACCTGCCCCGCCCCAGGTCGGTGAACCCCGAGAAGGCCTTGCAGGGCACCGAGGAGTTCTGGACCACGTGGTCCGGAAGGAGCCAGGCCGCAGGTCCTTACAAGGACGCGGTCCAACGCTCCCTGATCACCTTGAAAGCCTTGACCTACGCACCCACCGGCGGCATCGTCGCCGCTGCGACGACCTCCCTGCCCGAGCAGATCGGTGGTCCACGGAACTGGGACTACCGGTACTGCTGGCTTCGGGATGCGACGCTGACCCTGCAGTCCCTGCTGGGGGCCGGGTACACGGACGAGGCCGCGGCCTGGCGGGAATGGTTGCTGCGCGCCGTCGCCGGGGACCCGGCGGAGCTGCAGATCATGTACGGCATTTCCGGGCGACGTCGGTTGCCCGAGACCGAGCTGACCTGGCTGGCAGGCTATGAGGGTTCCTTGCCGGTGCGTACCGGCAACGCCGCCGCCGGCCAGCTCCAGCTCGACGTCTGGGGCGAGGTCCTGGACGGTCTCTCCCTGACGCGTGACGCCCTGCTCACCGCCGAGGACGAGTCCTGGGACCTGCAGACCGCCCTGATGGAGCACCTCGAAGGGGCCTGGGACCAGCCGGACAACGGCCTGTGGGAGATGCGCGGGCCCCGACGGCACTTCACCCACTCCAAGGTCATGGCCTGGGTCGCGGCCGACCGGATGGTCAAGGGAGTCCGTGAGTCCGGGCTCCCCGGACCCGCCGACCGCTGGGCCGCGCTGGCCGAGACGATCCACGCAGAGGTGATGACCCGCGGGTTCAACACCGAGCTGAACACCTTCGTGCAGTCCTACGGCAGTACGGCCCTCGACGCGAGCCTCTTGCTCATCCCGAGGGTCGGTTTCCTGCCCCCGGACGACGAACGCGTCATCGGTACGATCGAGGCCATCCAGCGGGACCTCACGCAGGACGGTTTCGTCATGCGCTACCGAACGCAGGACAGCGACGACGGGCTGCCGGGCGGTGAAGGCGTCTTCCTCGCGTGTTCCTTCTGGCTCGTGAACGCCCTACAGGGCGCCGGACGAAGGGACGAGGCTGTCGCACTCTTTGAGAGGCTGCTGAGCCTGCGCAACGACGTCGGGCTCCTGAGTGAGGAATGGGACCCGGCCGCGATCCGGCAGCTGGGTAACACGCCGCAAGCCTTCAGCCACTTCGCCCTCATCACCAGCGCAATGCAGCTTCACCACGGCAAGGTGGATCGCAGCAACACTCCGATCCGCGCCCAACAGTCTGACACCGGGGATCTCGAGGGGCGCAAGGAGTCTTGAAGTCCGCGATCAAGTGAACCCGTCATGCGCCCGACGCTGTCATCACGGCAGTCGGGCCGCCACCGAACGTTCGGCCCCCCTTTCGACGGCCTCCACCAGTCGCGGACGCAGCTCGCGGGCGCTGATCACCGCGTCGACCGAGCCGACCCTCACGGCCCGCTCGATGCTGTGGATGGCGTCGAACTCCGTCGCGACCTCGCCGAGCTTCTCGGCGCGGACGCTGGCGCGACGCTTCGCGAGGTCAGAGATCAAGGTGGCCGGAGGTGCGCCCTCAGCGTGGCCCAGCGCAGTCTCAAGCTCGGCAACCCGCGGGTCGGACGTCGTGCGGGAGTCCACCTCACCGGCGAAGACGACCGCCGCCGCCGGTGCGCCACCGATGACGGACGCGAACGACCCCTCGACCGCAAGAACCGTCATCCCGGCGTTGAGCGCCTTGGAGAACACCACGAACGCCCCGCCGTGATATCGCGACACGACGCAGAACACGATTGGTCCGGTGAAGTTCACGATCGCCCGGCCGATCTCGGCGCCATACTCCAGCTGCAGGTGCCGCATCGAGTCCGGTGACCCGTCGAAGCCCGACAGGTTGGCAAGGACGACGACCGGCCGGTTCCCGCTCGCGGCGTTGATCGCCCGGGCCGTCTTCTTCGACGAGCGAGGGAACAGCGTGCCCGCTGTCCAGGTGTCGGGTCCATCGCTCGGGGGGAACCCGGGTCGGGGCTGAGGCCGGGACTCGATCCCGATCAACGACACCGGCCAGCCGCCGAGGTGCGCGTCGAAGACCACGGAGGTCTCGGCACCGGCCATGCCGGCCCAGCGCTCGAGCACGCGGTGGTCCTGGTCGGCCACGGCGCGCATCAAGGTGCGGATGTCGAACGGCTTCTTGCGGTCGGGGTTGGTCGCCGACGAGAAGATGTCACCGACCGTGCGGAACTCGCTGTCAGCCACGTCGTGCGGGTAGGCGCACACGTCGCGCTCGATCGGGTCGGTGGTGGCGGCCCGGCGGGGTGCACCTTCCCCGGGCACGACGTAGGTGTGGTCGTAGTGCGCGAGCAATACGCTGCGCGCGCCGTACAGATCCGGTGCCCAGTACTGCGCCTGCCCATTCGGACCCATGACGCGGTCATAGCCGCCGATGCCGAAGTTGTCCTCGGCCGAGACCCCGCCCGAGAAGTCGAGCGACTGCTTGCCGGTCAGCACCATCGCGCTGTCAGGCGTCATCACGAGGATTCCCCTGGTGTGCATCAACATCGTGGCTTCCGCGTTCCAGTACGGTTGGGCCCCGACGTTGATCCCCGCCACGACGATGTTGATCTCGCCGCCGCCCTGGGTGAAGGTGACGATTCGACGTAACGCCGACGCCACCCAGTCCATGTTCTCGGTGCCGGACCCCATCGAGATGCGCGCGCCCGCTGACAGGGCGAACCACTCGACCGGCACACCGAGCCGCTCTGCCATGTCGAGAGCGGCGATCACTCTCGCGCACTCGGCCTCGGCCACTGCCCCCAGCGCGCGGGTGGGGTCACCCAGCAGGACAACGCGTATGACGCCCTCGGGATGTCGCGCTGTCACTGTGCGGGCCAGCCCGACCACCAGTCCGGCGCGGTTGCCGCCTGGCGGGCGGTGCACCGGCACGAGCCTGCCGCTGTCGTCGAGGTCGTGCTCGACGAAGCTGCCGCCGTGTCCGGCGATCAGGCTCACCAGCTCGTATGGGTAGACGGTGCCGCGTCTGCGGGAGCGGAGAACCTTCTGCGCATAGTCGTCCAGCGGGCGGAGTCGCTCGGTCGGTGGATCGGTCACCGCGATGACGACCCCTGCGCCCGGCTGGTAGGAGAACCGGGCGGCTGCGACACGCACCTGGCCGTCCGGGGTCGCGAGACGACCCTGGGCCAGGACCTCCTCGATGCCCGCGCCAGAGGTCAGCGGCGCGATGGTGCGTTGCAGGGCGGTGAGCTCATCGAGGGGCGCCGCAATCACCGGCCAGATGTGCAGGAACACGTGATTCATGTCCAACCGCTGCCCAGCCGTACCCCGCACGGCGCGGGCCCGTCGAATGGCCTCCAGACAGCTGGCGACCGCACGCTCGGCGTGGGGCAGCGAGGTCACGTGACCATCGGCGTCCCGCACGACGGCCATCTCGCGGATCTGCGCCAGCGCGACCAGCCGCTGGTCGGCCGCATTGTTGGGTGCGACGCAGTGGTACAGGAGCACGTCCTCGGGTGCGTCGAGCCGAGTGACCTGGAAGTCGCGCAACCTCCACAAGTTGAGCCGGCGACCGACCATGGGGTGGACGCCGCGCACCAGATCATCCTCAACGAGGACGCCGTCGGGGCTGGGGCGGAACGTGAAGTACCACACCGGGCGCTCGCCGCCGGGACAGACCGCGACAGCGGTGCGCCGCACCCTGTGGGCAAAGGGCATCAGGCTCAAGACCCGTTGCAGCGCGTCCGAGGCCTCGGTCACCGAGTCCGGTGCGTCGGGCCAGGACAGGTACAGGTCGACGACGACTGCGTGGCCGGCGGGCGCGTCCTCGAGCTGAGCGTCGATCGCGGCGACCAGGTCTGAGGACTCGACCAGCTCGGAAGACTGGGCGATTGTCGTGATCAGTCGGGTGGGGCGCTCATCCAGGGCATAGTCGGCCACGACGAACGGTCTCCCCGCAGCCGTCAGCTGGCGCAGGTCGTGCAGCTCGTACTCGCGATAGTGCCGGCGGACCAGCACCTCGAGCATCGGCTCTCGCTGGGGGAGTGTGTGCTCGATCCGGGCGGCCAGGAATCCCACGATCTGCTCCGGGATCGCAGCCAGGGCCTCCAGTCGCGTCGCGTAGTCGGCCGCGTCAGGGTGGTCGGCCAGGTAGGTGAGCTCCGCGCTCACGCCCGCCAGCACGGCACCGCGTTCGGCGTCGACCACCGGCTGGTCGAACCAGCGGAACCGAACGCTGCGCGCCAGGTTGCCCACCATCGGATATCGCAGCTGGGTGGCCAGCACCAGCCGGTCCAAGACCTCTCGCACCTTGCTCCCGGCGCTGCCCACGGGCGGCTGCTCGGACATCCAATGCTGCAGGAGGGGGATGACGACCAGATCGGACGCCGTGCGCTGGGCAAGGAAGATCCGGAATACAGCCTCCTCGAGCGCTGGCCCGCGTTCGAGATCGCTGACGCCGTAGTGTGCGAGGGCTCGGGTCAGGCGCTGACGGAAGCCGTCGGGCAGGTGTTCGCGGTCGGCGTCCAGGCTGTGCAGGTAGCTGTGAAAGTGCTCACGCGGGCTGTGTACCCGTTCGTCCGCCCCGTCTTCTTCAGCCGGCCGGTTGCGGCCGAGCTCTGCCAGGTCGGCGAATGCGCTGAACACGTCGATCTCGTGGTCCAGCACCAGCAGGCCGGCCGAGGACAGCTCGTGGCGCGCACGCTCGTATCTGGCGAGGGCGCCGGTAGCGCCCTCTGGTGCGAGGTCGAAGCCCAGCAGCAGGCCGCGCAGGTCGTCAAGGCTGCGCGCGGCGTGGGTGGCCGCGGTCTCCTCCGTCGGCGTAGGCAGGTCCAGGCTCTTCAGCGGGGTGGTCGCGACGGGTGCTCCCGGCGTAGTGCCCTCGTCCTCGGCGACGGGCTCCAACCGGACGACCGGTGTGCCTGTCTCGACCTGACCGCCGGTCGTGACGAACAGCTCGCGCACCTGGGCGGCGTACGGGGCGTGCAACACCGTCTCCATCTTCATCGACTCCAACACCAGCACCGGCGCGCCCGCCTCGACGCGGTCACCGACAGCCACAGGTGTCGCCACGACGAGCGCCGGCGCCGGCGAACGCAGTACGCCGCCCTCGTCACGTGTGACCCGATGAGTGGTTGAGTTGACCTCGATCAGGTGGACGGGACCGTGAGTGGCGCTGATCAGTCGGTACCGGACGTCGCCAATGACCAGGCGGGCGAGGTACTCATCCAGCTGTTCGAGGTCGGCGTCAATCTGCCGGTCCTGTTGTGCCGCATCGAATCCCACCCGGAAGCGGGTCGGGCCGACCTGCGCGACGGTGACCCGATGTGACGTGCCGCGCAGCTTCAGCTCAATGGCGCGCCCGACCTCGTGCCGGGCCTGAGGCCGACCGCCGTGTGCGGTGGCGAGGAAGTGGAGTTGCTCGGCCTGCACCTGCTCCTTGTAGGCCTCAATCGCGGCGGCGACGAGCGCGACCCCGGCGTAACGGTCGGGTTGGAGCCTCCCCATGCTGCGGACCCGGTCGATCCAGCCGGTATCGGCACTGGCATCGATGATCTCGGGCTGGTCGAGCAGGTCGAGCAGGAAGCTCTTGTTGGTCGTGCCGCCCTCGATGAGGACAACGGTGTCGGCAAGCGCCCGGCTCAGCCGAGCACAAGCCTCCGCGCGGGTGCGCCCATGGGCGATGACCTTGGCGATCATTGAGTCGAAGTCCGCCGGGATCAGATCGCCCTGGCCCACGCCGGTGTCGACCCGGATGCCCGGGCCGGAAGGCAGGTTGAGCAGTGCGATGCGTCCCGGTGAGGGCGCGAAGTCACGGTCAGGGTCCTCTGCGTTCAGCCGCGCCTCGATGGCGTGCCCGAGCTCGGTCGGACGTTCCCCCTCGAGGCGGCCGCCGGAGGCGACGTGCAGCTGCGCCTTGACCAGGTCGAAGCCCGTGGTCAGCTCGGTGATCGGGTGCTCGACCTGCAGCCGGGTGTTGACCTCAAGGAACGCGAAGCTGCGTTCACCGGGGTGGTACAGGAACTCGACGGTTGCCGCACCGCAGTAGTCGACGGCAAGGGCGAGCCGCTCGGCAGATGCTTTGAGCTCGCCCACCTGCTCGCCGTCCAACAGAGGCGAGGCCGACTCCTCGATGACCTTCTGGTTGCGTCGCTGTACGGAGCAGTCGCGCACGCCGAGCGCCCACGCGGTCCCCTGGCCGTCGGCGATGACCTGCACCTCAACGTGCCGTGCACCAGTAACAAGGCGCTCGAGGAACACCACTCCGTTGCCGAAGGCGCGCGCGGCCTCGTCACGAGTACGTTCGAACGCATCGGTCAGCTCGTGGTCGGAGGTGACCACCCGAATGCCGCGACCGCCGCCACCTGCCGTTGCCTTGAGCATCAGCGGGTAGCCGATCTGGCTCGCGGCGGCCAGGGCCGCCTCGATGTCGTCAACCGCTCCACGACTCCACGGGGCCACCGGCACGCCAACCTCCTCGGCCAGCAGCTTCGAACCGATCTTGTCGCCCAGACGTCGCATGGCGCTCGCACTCGGGCCAATGAACGTGACCCCGATCCGGTCGCACACCTCGGCGAAGTTCGGATCCTCCGCGACGAAACCCCAACCCACCCACGCGGCATCCGAACCCGTCTGCGTCAGCGCCCGTTCGAGCACGGCCAGATCGAGGTAGGGGCGATCCACGGCGGGGCCGAGGGAGTATGCCGAGTCCGCCTCTCGCACGAACATGGCCGACCGCTCACCGTCGGTGTGGAGGGCGACCGTCTCGATCTGGGCTCCGCCCAGCGCGTTGAGCTCCCGCACGGCGTGGATCAGTCGCATCGCGGCCTCTCCGCGGTTGACGATCGCGATACGGCTGACCATGTGAGGCGACTCCCTGAGTTCGGCGGACCCCCGACACTAGAGGTCAGGCTGTGCTCCCGCAGGAGCGCACTGCTGTGGACGCGCCCGACGTTGGGAGCAGACGCGACGCGATCGAGCCGCCGCACAACAATATCCCCGGCCGTGACCCGGGTCTTCCACGGAGCCAAACATAGCCAAACATATGCTCGGCTGGACCTGCAGCCGCGTAGTCGGACAGAGGAGATCAGGCTCGAAGACCCATCATGGCTGCCCGATGCAGGGCGCAAGGTGACGTGGCACACCGAGACGACCGACGGACGCGCCGCGGTCTACGACGACGCCGTCTCAACGCCGCGCTGACAGCACCGTTGCCGGAGCTTGCCGACATGATGTTGTCGCTGTTGGAGGAGCATTTGGTCCGACCGGGTCCCAGCCGTTTGCGCCGAGGCCCTGGCGGCCGTTCGTGCTTTGTTGACCAGGCTCTAGCCGGACACGCGGGATTGGAACCGGTCACGACTCGCATCCCTGTCGACCGGAATCAGCGCCCGGCAGTCGGCGATTGAGGCGGCGAGCAGCTCGACCAGCCGCTGTTCGACATCCGGTGCGCACGCCGAGGCAATGCCCTCTACCGCGATGCTCACGGTGCGCGGCGCGGTTTGCGCGCGGAAGATCCCTCGCGATCCGCGTGACCTGCTCGAGAAGGACCGGGCCCATGCGGCAGCGTCAGGGACCTGCTCCAGCACGTGGCGACTCTGTGGGCTCACGTAGTCCTGTTCGCGGCCGTCGAGCTCAGCGAGGAGGCGTTCGCACCCGATCACGGCGGTGGCCAACACGTTTTGCCGTGACGCTGAGGCGATCGGCAGGGCTGTCCACGCCGAGCGCAATGCGATTGCAGCGTTCACGTGAACGTCGTCACTGTTCAGGCCGATGACCGACGGGATCAAGGGTATGAGGCCGGGGCGAAACCGATCGCTCACGCTGTCGTTGATGAGTCGGGCCAGTTCTGCGAGCAGCGGGTGGGTGCAGGTGGGATGGTCGCTCCAGCGCTCGCCCGCCAGGACGGAGGCCATCTCCATGAAACAGGCGCCTCGGCGCGGGTTGCGGTGCTTGCCGCGAGACAGTACCGGCATCGACTCCGGCGCCGTGATCGTGGGCGTCATGGTGTCCTCCCGAAAGTCCGGGTCCTTCAATCCTCATAGTCTGCGCCGCAGGCGCGACGTGCACCATCCCCAGCCCGGCCGGGCTCCCGGCTCCCGGCCGTTCCGGCAAGGAGGGCGGGCAGGTCGGCCAGGGATTCGATCGCAGCATCGTTGCCGGTGCCGAGGGCGAACTCGATCGCCGCCTCGACCTTGGGTCCCATCGAGCCGGCCGCAAAGTCCATCTCGGCGTGGCAGGTCAGCCTTCGTTCCGTGGCACGTGCTGTTGCGAGTTCGCCACCTTCGTTGTCAGCTGGTCTCGTCGGCGTCGCTCGGGTCGGCGTCGCTCGGGATGGCGTCGCTCGGGTCGGGCCCGGTCCGGTCCAGCTTGATCAGCTGACCCTCGAGGTAGGACTGCAGATGGGCGCGTTGGTCTCGCTCGAAGGTTCTCAGCTCTTCGATCCCTTCCTGCAGCAAGCTACGTTCATGACCGAGCGCCTGAAACACCTCGGCCCTCTTCTGCTCGGCCTCGGTGATCATTCCGGTGGAACGCTCCCGCGCCTCGGTGATGATGTGCTGACGCTCGGTATTGGCCTTCGCGATCAGCTCGTCCGCCTCGGCGATGAGCGCGTGGTGCTTGGCCAAGCCGACGGAAACGAGCTCGTCGTACTTGGCCTGACCGGTCGAGAGAAGCTCTTCATGCCTCGCCGTGGCTTCACCAACAACCTGGTCGTGGCGTGACTGCCCCTCGCTGATGAGGCGCTCGCGAGTGTCTTCGCCCTCGGACACGTACTCGTCGTGCAACTTCTGTGCGAGCGCCAGCACTCCAGTCGCCGAGCCCAAGCCTGCCGCGGAAGCACCGCCGATCTCGTCCGCCGCAGGAGCTCCGGCGGCCAACGCGGACTTGGCAATCTCGTCGGCTGCTTCCGTGGCTGCGCGTGCCCGCTGAGCCGCTCCCGCCTCCGCCGCCTCGGCTTCCGCGTTCGCCTTGGCAATGCGAGCGGCTGCGTCTTTCTCTATGTTCTCGGCAGACGCTATGGCGGCCGCGATCTTGTCCAGGGCGTCAGGAGGGATGAGCGCGCGGAGCTCGTCGTTGTCATGTGTCAGGCGACGCAGTTCGACGACGATCTGGTCGAGGAACTCGTCGACCTCGTTCTCGTCGTAGCCACGGCGAAGTTCAGTCGCCGTGAAGTCTTTGTTGATTACATCGTCGGTCATGATTGCCATATCGTCACCTCAATCGACTTGGTCCGGGGAAAGCAAGGATGCGCAAGGTCACCGGCACCTTCACGATGGTCGAATTCGTCGGAGCACCGTTCCGATGTTGGACGGTTACCAAGACCACTGGCGCTGGAATCGCGGACGCCAGGACCGCAGTGTCACGATCTTTCATTTGCCCAACCCATTAACGGTGGGCGGTCCTGTCTTGGCCGCCGCTGACCATTAAGTTACGGGTCGGGTAAAGATGCTTTGAAGTAGTTGGTCAACATCTTGGCCTTTGAGGGTCGGATTCTGACCGTTGAACCTATAACCCCTAGTCCAAACGGACGATGGCCTCTTCGGTACTCCATGAAATGCGCGCATGCCAGCCCCGGTCGGCCGGCGGCTTCTCCAGTGCTTTCGTGCCCGACCGGGCACACCCCGTCTACGCGGCGGTCCCGAACTCTGAGCGGCCGGAGCCTGCGCGGCGACGAACGACGACTGCATCCCGGACGACCGCATCAGGCGCTACCCGCTCACCGCGCCCGATCACGACGTCGGACCCGACCCGTGCTCCCGTGCCGATCCACGTCCCGTCCTCCACCCGCGTGCGCGGGCCGAGGTGCACATTCCCGGCGACCACGACGTCCTCCCCGACGATCACGTCGAGGTCCAGCCAGCTGCCCGCGCCTATCCGAGAGCGGTCGCCCACCTGCGCACCGGCTTCGACATGAGCCGTCGAGGCGACTATCGCACCCTCGTGCACCCGCGCCTGCGGTGAGACCAGCCCGCCGCCGTTGGCGTGGCGCACGTAACGCACCACCTGTCCGTCGTCGTCTTCGAACTCGACACTCGCTGCCATGTATCCCTTTCTCGACCCTTCTTCCGTTTACATAACGTGGGGAGGACTGCCAGGATTCCTTCGTTCCGGTGGCCGGGGTCGATTGCTCGACAGCCGGCAGGGAAGGGACTGAGCTCGTCGCCTTCTGGTACAGGCAAGTCTGGGTCGGCCCGTCAAAGGACGGGACCCGCACGCCGGAGACTCGGGCGCCCGCGCACACCAGCAGATCCCATCCGTCCTGGCCGCGGACCGACCTAGAGGCAGGAAGCCGACGAGGGCAGGAAACCATCATGTCGATAGCTCCTTTCGGCCCTATCGGGCTCACAGAACTCGGCGAACGATAGAAGAACGGAGAGAGGTGTGCCATGAGTAGCGCAACCCAGGGCGAGCGGCCTACCCAGACATCTGCGGCCGGTGTCTGGCTCGGACGGGCATGGGCGCCGTCGCGCTGATACCGGTTTTCTTCATCATCGCCTTTGCAGTGGGCCAGGTCCTGTACAGCCTGATGGGCTACCTACCCGAAAACGCCGGTATCCCCTTGTGGGTGGACCTGGTTGCCACCATTCCAACCATGGCTGTGTTCTTGGTCCCCTGCGCGGCAGCCGTTCTCTACGGCAGGCGGGTCAACAGCGTCGGCGACCGCCGCGGCCTGGTCCCTCTGTGCATCGGAGCGTTGGCCGGTCTCGGGCTCCTGATGCTAAGCATTGTCACGATCATCTCCAGCCACCTGTAGTCCGTGACGCACGTTCACCATCGCGGCCTGAGCGTGGGTTGTCTCTCGGCTGTTGGCCCCGATCAGTGCCTGAGCGCAGCAGTCGACGACTTCGAAAACCGGCGTTGGGTCTCAAGACGCATGGCACTTGTTGGCGGTTCTGGGCCCCGTCGACGCAGGCGGGACGGTGCCAGAAGTCGTCACGTCACCATCGAAGACACGTCGGCTGACCCGCAGGCCGTCCGGGATCAGTCCTCTGTCGCGGTGGCCAGGCCCAGCTCGTCGAGCACCCGTGGCTCGTCGGTGAAGTCGCCGATCAACACCCGCACGGGAAGGGGTAGCTCCTTGATCAGGGTTGGTACCGCCAGCACCCCCCGGGAGAAGACCTCTGCGGGCTGCTCGTAGATGTCGACGATGCTCAGGTCGTAGCCGAAGAGTGCGTGCCGGTCGCACATATCGCGCAGCCGGCGCTCTGCCCGGGCTGAGGCGGGGGAGGTCCCGCTGACGAACAGGGTTAGGTGTAGCCGTCCCGGGTTGGGCGCACTTCCCTGTTCGTGCGGTTCGGTGGGGGTGCTCACGGTTCGTTCTCCGGGTATCTGACGGTGCGCCGTCGCCCTTGCGCTAGCCGGTCCAGCCGCACCGCTTCCAGGCGCTGTTGGCTCGCCTCGATCAGTTCTCGGGCCAGTCTTTCCTCGGCCGCAAAGTCAGCCAGCAGTGTGGCCACGTGCGCGTCGACCGTCTCCCTGCGGCGCTCCAGCGCGCTGGCCAGCTCCGCGGACTCCAGCGACAAGGTCTCGGCGGCGGCCCGCTCGGCGCTCTCCGCAGCGACGCGCGCCGAACCCGTCAACACCCCCTGGTCGCCGATGACCACTGGGACGACGTCCACCCCAAGGTCGCTGAGCACGAACTCGCGGATCTGGTTCGAGTGGGCCATGCCACGGCTCTTCATTACGTAAAGTCCGCGGTTGCGCTCTCCAAAAGCGCTCAGCATGACGACCTCCAACGAGGTGTTGACCAACGATGAGATGTTCAAGATGACCTGCTCCACCCCGGCTTCCTCGCTCAGCACCGTCATCACGGCCGTGATGCCGGCCGACTTCAGGTAGTAGACCTGGCGCATCAGCATGGCCGAGACGTCGAAAGGAGTCGCACCGCGGGCCAGGCTGCTCACCGGATCGATCACCACCAGCGTCGGGGAGAACTCCCGGATCAGCCGCTGCATCAGGACCAGGTGGTCCTCCAGCCCGCGGGTGGTCGGCCGCTCGCACTGGAAGCGCAGCAGCCCCCGCTGCACCCAGCCAGCCAGATCCAGCCCCACTGAGGCCATGTTGCGGTAGATCTCAGACTCGGACTCCTCGAAGCTGAAGAACACCACCTTCTCCCCGCGTCGGCAGGCGGCGTCGGCGAAGTTCGCTGCGATCGTCGTCTTACCGGTGCCAGACGTCCCGCTGATCAGGACACCACTGCCCCGGAACACACCGTGCCCGCCGAGCATCGCATCCAGCCCAGCTACGCCGGTGGAGACCCGATCGTTGCTGACATCCTGAGCCAGACCCAGCGCGGTGATCGGCAGCACCTCGAGGCCGTCAGCGCCGATCAAGAACGGGTACTCGTTCCTGCCATGCGTTGAGCCGCGGTACTTCAGCACCCGTAGTCGCCGGGTGGCGACGTCCAGGACCACCCGGTCGTCCAGGACCACCACGCAGTCGGACAGATAGGCCTCAATGCCGTGCCGGGTGAGCGTGCCCTCGCCACGCTCCCCGGTGATCACGGTGGTCAGATCGTTGTCCTTGAGCCAGCGGAACAGCCGCCTCAGCTCGGACCGGACCAGAGACGGTTTGTCGAAGGCGGCGAACAACGCCTCCACGTTGTCGATGGCGACCCGTTTCGCACCGACCTTCTCCACGGCAAAAGCCAGGCGGACCATCAGCGCCTCGAGGTTGAAGTTGCCGGTATCGGCGACCTGGGGCTCCAAGGCCAGCGCGTCGACCAGCAGCCGGCCGTCCGCCTCCAGCCCGTCAAGGTCGAAGTTGAGCGAGCCAACGTCGGCCACCACGTCGGCCCGGTCCTCCTCGAAAGTAACGAACACTCCCGGCTCGGCGTAACGCGTGACGCCGTTGACCAGGAACTGCAGTGCAAACAGGCTCTTGCCCGCGCCCGGCGGGCCGCACACCAGGCTGGGTCGCCCAGTCGGCAGTCCACCGTCGGTGATCTGGTCAAAACCCCCTATCCCCGTCGGGCTCTTGGACAACACCGAGCGCCGCTGTCCATCCAAGCCTTCGACGTCAGCGTTAGTCACCATTCGCCCGCTCCGATCCATGCAACCAGTGCCAACTCTTAATTATCGGACTGGTGCAAGCCAAATAACAGCCCAATCTTCATGAGGACTGAAGAGCTCAACCGCGGTATTGCGGCAGCCAACGACCAGGCAAGGCCGGCTAGCTACTTACGGGAAACACCAGCGCGCACCGGCCACGACCTGTCCCTCGTTTGATGACGTCCTGGACAGGATTGGTGGTCAGGGCTGGCCCCCTCCAGCACGTAAACTCGGTGTAAGCACGTGGTGCCGACCGTTAACGCACGATCCCTCTGGTTACGGTCCCGCGCTGCGGGTGAGCCGCCAAACCGGCAGCGCAAGACGAGGGACCCCAAGATGTACGACCAGTCCTTGTTACTGCAGACGTTGTCACGATTCGCCGTGATTCTGCCGGCACGCTACGACCTGCAGGAAACGCTGAGCGAGCTCACGGAAAGCGCCACAGCGGTGTTGGGTCTGTGCGGTGCCTGGGTCACGATGGCCCACGATGGGCAGCTGACTGCAGTGAGCCAGGACTCCGCGGAGCTGCAGCGCGATCACGCGCAGCTACACCCCTTCCCGTGCCCGTGCCGAGACGCATACGCCACCGGTGAGGTGATCCGGGTGACCGACATCCGCGAGAAGATCACCCACTGGCCTGAGTTCGCCGCTTCCGCCACCCGCTTGTCCATCGCAGGGGTCGCCGCGATACCGATGCGGCTGGCCGACCAGATCATCGGCGCCCTCAACCTCTACTCTCCGGAGCCGCGGCAGTGGTCGGATGAGGACATGGCGGTGGCCATGCTGCTGGCCGACGTGGCGACCAGCTACGTGGTCAACGCCTCCAAGCTGCACCAGCAGGAGCAGCTCAGCGAGCAGCTGCAAGAAGCACTGGAGTCACGCGTCGTCATCGAACAAGCCAAGGGGATCACCGCCCAGCAGCGCTCGGTCACCCCCGATCAGGCCTTCCAGTTGATGCGCTCGCACGCCCGCAACAACAACACCAGCCTGAGGGCAGTAGCCAAGGCGATCGTGTCTGTGGGGCTTCACGTCTGAGAGCCTCGACCAAAGAGGGCCTTGGATTCAGAGTCATTTCGGAGGGACGGTTTGACTGTTGCGCCCCCAGAATCTTGTGGCGTCGCCAGCGGTGACCGCTAGAACCTAAGGATCGTGCCGCGGGACGGGATCGAGGAACTGGGCGAGGTTCAGGCCGTCCTGCTATTTCGACTCGTCAGATGGGTCTGATGCGGGATGAGGTGTCGGCTTGTTTGGTGGGGGAAAGGCGTCCGCAAGTGAGCCGAAGCGCGCGATGTAGCACGGATCAAGAACGAGGGCTTCAACGTCGTGGGCAAGAAGCAGAGGTCCATGCACCTGAGCCTCGATGTAGTCGTCCAATAGATCCTTGTCATCATCGGCCTCTGCCAGCCCAACCAGTGACATCCGCAGGACGACGCCGAAATGGGTTGGCTCGAAGACACTGTCTGGGTAGCAGAACGTTGTGCGGGACAGGGTCTCTTGCGTGAGGCGCAGGTGGGCGGATCCGAACCGAGGCGAGCCACCTGTGGCTCGGCCCCTGAAGTTCAGCGAGCCGTATTTCGGCCGCTCCGAAGCCGGGACCTCGTCATAGGCGTTGCCGAAGATGCGACTCTCCCACGACCACCGATCGCCACCCGAGCGTCCTTTCAGGGATCGGCTTGAGGCGATCGGCTATGACCAGCAACGTCGGCTGGGCCGTGGAGCCAGATCTTCGGTGAGTGGCTGATGGTGTGGCGGCGCTTGAAGCAGTGTTCGTCGGCACGTCGGGGATTGGTCCAGCAACTGAAGGATGCTGCTTCAGCCCACGCGTAGCCGCGTCGCCCACGCCGCACGCAAGATCGGTCCTGGCTGAGTGAGACAGGGGCGGTGCCTTCGCACACAACATACGACGGCACCGACCCTTGCAGACCCGAACGCTCTGGACTGCGCCCGCGCTAGTCCCTGTTGCCGGCGGACAGGATCAGGAGCCCGCGTGGTGCCGGTAGAACTCGGCTTCGGACGGCGGCAGCGGCGTGGTGCCCAGGATCAGGTCGGCAGCCTTCTCCGCCAGCATCATCACCGGCGCATAGATGTTGCCGTTGGTCACGTATGGCATGACCGAGGCGTCCACCACCTTGAGCCCCTCGAGACCATGCACGCCCATGGTCAGCGGGTCGACGACCGACATCTCGTCCACGCCCATCTTCAACGAGCAGGACGGGTGCAGTGCGGCCTCTGCGTCCTTGGCCACCCAGTCGAGGATCTCCTCGTCGGTCTGCACCGATGCGCCGGGAGATATCTCGCCGTCGTTGAACTCGTCCATGGCGTGCTGGGTGAGGATGTTGCGGGCAACATGCACGGCCTCGACCCACTCACGGCGATCCTGGTCCGTCGACAGGTAGTTGAACCGCAGGGCAGGGTGCACCGCGGGGTCCTTGCTGATGATCTTGACCGAACCCCTGACATCGGAGTACATCGGTCCGACATGCACCTGGTACCCCTCCCCGCCACCAGCGGACGACCCGTCATACCGGACGGCGATGGGCAGGAAGTGGAACATGAGGTTGGGGTACTTCACCGTCTCGTTGCTGCGAACGAAGCCACCGCCCTCGAAGTGGTTCGTCGCACCCGGCCCCTTGCGCCGGAACAGCCAGTCGGCCCCGATCCAGGGCATGTACCGGTACTTCAGGTACCTCTGCATCGTCACCTTCTGCTTGCAGGCGTACTGGATGTACACCTCAAGGTGGTCCTGCATATTCTCCCCGACGCCGGGCAGGTCGTGCACCACGTCGATCCCGAGCGCGGACAGCTCCGCGGCGTTGCCCACTCCCGAGAGCTGAAGCAGCTGTGGGGAGTTGATCGCGCCACCGGACAGAATGACGGTCGTGGCCCTGACCTGCTGGGCGGCGTGCCGTCCCCGGCGATACTCAACGCCCACCGCTGTCTTGCCCTCGAAGAGCACCCTGGACACCATCGCCCGGGTGACGACCTCGAGGTTGGGACGGTCCATGACCGGGTGCAGATAGGCCCGGGAAGCGGAGAGCCGGCGCCCCTTGTGGATGTTCCGGTCGAAGCGTGCGAAGCCCTCCTGGCGGTACCCGTTCACGTCGTCGGTGCGCGGGTAGCCAGCCTGCTCGGCGGCCTTGAAGAACGCCTCGAACAGCGGGTTGGTCGCCGGGCCCCGCTCCAGGACAAGCGGCCCGTCCTTGCCACGGAACTCATCGCCGGAGTCGGCGGCCAGGCAGTTCTCCATGCGGTTGAAGTACGGAAGGCAGTGGGCGTAGTCCCAGGTCTCCATGCCCTTGTCGGCACCCCAGCGCTCAAAGTCCAGCGGGTTGCCCCTCTGGAAGATCATCCCGTTGATCGTGCTTGAGCCACCCAGCACCTTGCCACGGGCATGACCGACCCTGCGGCCGTTCATGTGCGGCTCGGGCTCAGACTCGTACTTCCAGTCGTAGAAGCGGCTGCCGATCGGGTAGGGCAGTGCCGCCGGCATGTTGGTGAGCGGGTCCCAGTGCCAGTCGCTGTGCCCCGCCTCGAGGACCAGGACCTTGTTGGTCGGATCCGCGGACAGACGGTTGGCCAGCGCGGAGCCGGCCGAGCCGCCGCCGACGATGACGAAGTCGTACGTGGATGTCAGCTTCTCAGTGGTCGTCATATCAGCTCACGCCGGTTCCGGCGAGCCAGGTCTTGACCTTGTCGGGGTTGGCGTCGACCCACTTCTTGGCTGCATCGTTGGCGGACATCTTGTCCACCGCGATGGACTTCGCCACCATGTTCTGGTCCTCGTTGGTCCAGGTGAAGTTCTTGACCAGCGTGTATGCCGCGCTGCCCGACTCCGCGAACTTGGTGCTGACGATCTTGTTCAGCTTGTACTCCGGGTAGTCGCAGGCCACCTTGGCGGCATCGGCGTCACAACCCTCGGTGTACGCGGGCAGGCTGACCTTCTCCAGCGGCACCTCGCTCATGAACCACTGCGGCTCGTAGAAGTAGCCGATCATCGGCTTCTTGTTCTGCTCGGCCTGGCGGAAGCTCGTGATCAGGGCCGCCTCGGACCCGGAGAAGACCACCTTGTAGTCCAGCTTCAGGTTCTTGACCAGGGCAGCGTCGTTGGTGACGAAGCCCGGGTCGCCGTCGAGCAGCTGCCCCTTGGAACCGGACTCGCTGGTCTTGAACAGGGAGGCGTACTTGTTGAGGTTCTTGGAGTCCAGGATGTCCGGGTGCGCCTTGGCCAGGAAGGGGGGCACGTACCAGCCGATCTTGCCGATGTTGCCGGTCAGTCCTGCCTCCTGGGCGACCTTCTGATCGGTGATGTACTTCTTGGCCAGGCTGGCGTGGCCCCAGTTCTCCACGATGGCATCGACCTCACCGGTGGAGAAGCCCTGCCACGAGACCTGCTCGTCGAGGTTCTTCTTCTTCACGGTGCAGCCGAGCTTGTTCTCGGCGACATAGGCGATCACGGCGGCGTTGGCCTCATAACCCACCCATGCGTTGACGGCCAGGTTGAACTGGCCGCACTTGGCGGCGGAGTCACCGCCACCTGCTGCAGCGGTGTCGCCCACCTTGGCTCCGCCACAGGCGCTCAGGGAGAGGGCTGCCGCTGCCAGAACCGCAATCGTTCCGGTTGGTTTGGTCACCTTGGTGAGGTTCATCGTATTCTGCCTTCTTCCGTTGATCGTGCGTGAATCGTGCGGCGAGCGGTCAGAGTGGCCGCCCTTGGGTATTGGGTCATCGTGTGGACGCTCAGTGGTGCCCGTGGCTGGTGACGTCTGCCTTCCTGGAGGCGGCCTGGGTCACCCGGTCGAGCATGATGCCGAGCATGACGATGGCCAGTCCTGCGGCAAGGCCCTTGCCGAACTGGCTGTTCTGCCGGAAGCCGGCCACGACGTCATAACCGAGGGCGCCGGCCCCGACCAGTCCGCCGACCACGACCATCGAGAGCACGTAGATCAACCCCTGGTTGGTGGCCAGCGCGATCGAGCGCATGGACATCGGGAGCTGGACCTTGGTGATGATCTGCCACCGGCTGGACCCGGCGGCCGTGGCCGCCTCGATCGTCGTCTCCGACACTCCTGCGATCCCGTCGGCGACGATCTTGATCGTGATGGGGGCCGCGAAGACGATCGCCGCCACGATGGCGGTGAACCTGCTGGCCGCGAACAGGGCGACGAACGGCACGAGGTAGACGAAGGCCGGCATCGTCTGGGCCGCGTCAAGGGTGGGCCGGATCACGCGGTCAGCCTTCGGGCTACGACCCATCAGGACGCCGAGGACCAGTCCGAGCGCCATCACCACCACCGTGGCGACCAGGGTCGCGGCCAGCGTGCTCATGGCGTGCGACCACAGGCCGGTGCCGACGATCACCGCGAGACAGCCGGCTGCGCCGATCGCCGCCCGTCGGCTGCCGATGATCAGGGCCAGCGCAATGATGACGGCAGAGACCAGCCACCAGGGTGAGTCGGTCAGCAGCTTCTGGAACGGGTTCAGGGCGTTGTAGGTCAGGGTGTCCTTGAGGGAGTTCGTGGCTCCGCTGAAGTTCAGCTGGACCCAGTCCGAGATCCTTCCGGCCGTCTGGATGATCGGGCTGCCCAGATCCGGCTTGGCGGGGAACTGTGAGGCCCAGAGGTACGTGGAGGACAGGTAGACGCTGATTGCGGAGATCACGGCCCCTACCACGAGCGCCGGGCGGCGAAGCTTGTTGGCGCGACCCCCCGGGTTGCGGCGGGCCAGCTCGGTGCGGACGCTGGCGGCGGTGGTGACGCGGTCGAGCACGATGGCCATGATCACGATCGAGAGGCCGGCGTTGAAGGCCGTTCCGACATCCAGGGACTGCAGCGCTCTCAGGACTACGCGGCCCAGCCCCGGCGCGTCGATCAGCGCCGCGATGGTGACCATCGACAGCGCGGCCATGATGGTCTGGTTGATCCCGATGACGATCGTGCGCTTGGCCATCGGGAGCATGACCTTGGTCAGTAGCTGGAAACGTGTGGACCCCATGGAGTCAGCCGCCTCGAGCGTCTCGGCGGGTACTCCGCGGATGCCGTGCGCGGTGATCCGGATGACCGGTGGCGCTGCGTAGATGAGGGTGGCGATGGCCGCGGAGGCCGGACCGATCAGGAAGACCAGGGTCAGTGGTGCGAGGTAGACGAAGGTGGGCATCGTCTGCATGAAGTCCAGGAAGGGGGTCATGAACGAGTTGAACCGGTCCGAGAGCCCGGCCCAGATGCCCAGCGGGATCCCGACCAGCAGTGACAACATCACCGCCGTCGCGGTCAGGGCCAGGGTCTCCATGCTCTCGCTCCACAGCCCCTGCATGCCCAGAACGGTCAGCCCGGCCGTAGCCAGGACGGCCACCTTGAGATTGCCGAAGGCCCATGCCGCGAAGGCCGCCAGCACCACCACTCCGAACCAGCCGATGAGGGGAACCCCGCGCCCCAACGCGGGCTGGGCGATGAGGTGCTGCATGAAGGTCGCGATGACGTCGATGACCCCGCGGATCGGGTCGAAGAAGTAGAGGAACAGCGGGTTGGTGCTGCGCCCCGCGCCTACCGCGTCGTTGAGGTGGTTGAGCTGTGTCTGGATGGGGGTGAGCTCGGCTTGTGCCAGGGCCAGCGTGTCGCGGCCTCGCAAAGCCGCGAAGCCGACCAGCCAGGCGAGGACCACCAGCACGGCGGCGCCCCAGCGCGGGAGTCGGACCCTGGCTATATTGCTTGTGATGGAGGTCATCAGCCGGCTATCACTTGGACGATCTCGTGGTCGCTGACGACGCCGAGCAGGACGCCGTTCTCGACGACCTTCACCACGCTGTCGGCTTCGAGCACCAGCCGCACCGCTTCGTGAATCACGACGTCCGGGCCGAGCTCAGGACCGTCGAGGACCTCTCCGGGCTTGGCCGGGCGCATGATCCAGCGCAGCGTCAGGACGCCCGAGAAGGGGATCTCCTTGACGAAGTCGCGGACGTAGTCGTCGACGGGTGCCCCCACCAGCTCGGGTCCGGTGCCGATCTGGACCATCTCGCCGTCACGCATGATGAGGATCCGGTCGCCGAGCTTGAGCGCCTCGGACAGGTCGTGCGTGATGAAGACCATCGTCTTGCCGAGCTCCTCGTGGAGCCGGATGATCTCGTTCTGCATGTCCAGCCTGATCAGCGGGTCAAGGGCCGAGAACGGCTCGTCGAAGAGCAGGACCTCGGGCCTCCCGGCCAGTGCCCTGGCCAGACCTACCCGTTGCTGCATACCGCCGGACAGCTGGTCGGGGTAGGAGTGCTCGTTCCCGGAGAGCCCGACCAGGTCGATGACCTCGCGGGCCCGCTTCGTCCGTTCGGCCTTGCTGTCACCGCGGATCTCCAGCCCGTAGGCGACGTTGTCGATGACCTGCCGGTGCGGCAGCAGGCCGAAGTGCTGGAACACCATCGAGACCTTGCTTCGCCGCAGGTCGCGCAGCGACTTCTCGTTGGCCGCAAGCACGTCCTCACCCTGCAGGAAGATCTGGCCCGCGGTCGGCTCGATCAAACGGGTCAGGCAGCGCACCAGAGTCGACTTGCCGGAGCCCGACAGCCCCATCACGACGAACACCTCGCCGGGCGCGACGTCGAAGCTCAGGTCCCGCACAGCAGCCACGCACGACGTCTGCTCCATCAGCTCGCGAGGCGACAGGGCGGCGAGCTCCGGGGTGGTGGGGACGTCCTCGGCACCGGGCCCGAAGACCTTCCAAAGGTTGCGCACCGAGATTGCCGGCTGCTCGCCCACGGGGCTGTCATCCTGCTTACCGGCGACCTGTTCGGTTGCCGCGGAGACGAGTCCGGTCTCGGGTGACTCGTCCTGGGTCTGCGTCGTCACGGTGACTTCTCCTCGGTTGTCGGCAGTGGGGCCTGGCGCGATGGTGCCTCGCCGAACCAGTGCTGCGCTTCGGGGCGGATGTTCTGCCAGATGTGCTTGGTCTCGCGGTACTCGGCAAGCCCGGCCTGTCCGAGCTCGCGACCGACACCTGACTGTTTGAAGCCGCCCCATTCGGCCTGTGGCACGTAGGGGTGGTAGTCGTTGATCCAGATCGTGCCGTGCCGCAGCCGGCCGGCGACCCGCTGGGCCTTGCCGGCGTCCTTGGTCCAGACGGCACCGGCCAGGCCGTACATCGTGTCGTTGGCGATGCGCACCGCGTCGTCCTCGTCGGTGAAGCGCTCGACGGTCAGGACCGGTCCGAAGGACTCGTCCTGGACGACCTTCATGCTGGTGTGGCAGTCGTCGAGCACCGTCGGCCGGAAGAAGAAGCCGTCGGCCAAGGCGCCCTCCTGAGCCCTGACACCACCGCATCGCAGCACGGCGCCCTCGGCCAGTCCGTCCTGCACGTAGCGGGTGACCTTTGCCAGGTGCGTTGCCGAGATGAGCGTGCCGGTCTCGGTGAAGTCATCGAAGGGACCGCCGAGGCGGATGAGGTCGGCGCGACGGACGACCTCGTCGACGAACCGATCGTGCAGCTCGTCCTCGACGATCAGTCGCGCGCCGGCCGAGCAGACCTGCCCGGAGTGCAGGAAGACCGCGGCGAGGGCGAGGTCGACGGCCGCCTCGAAGTCCGCGTCGGCAAAGATGATGTTGGGGTTCTTGCCACCCAGCTCCAGGGCGACCCGCTTGACGCTCTGGGCGGCCGCGGCCATCACGGTGCGTCCGGTGGTCAGGCCGCCGGTGAACGAGACCAGGTCGACGTCCGGGTGTTCGGTCAGCACCGAGCCGACCTCTGCGCCCGCGCCCAGCACCAGGTTCGCGACGCCGGCGGGCAGTCCGGCCTCATCGAGCAGGTCCATCAGCATGACGGCGGTGGAGGGCGTGAGCTCGCTGGGCTTCAGGACGAAGGTGTTGCCGGCCAGCAACGCCGGGGCCACCTTCCAGGAGGTCTGCATCAGCGGGTAGTTCCAGGGCGTGATCAGGGCGCAGACCCCGACCGGCTCGTGGACCACGGTGCTGATCGCGTCCTCGCGGCCGGTGTCGATCACCCGGCCGGCGTCCGTGCCGGCGATTCCGCCGTAGTAGCGGAAGCAGCTGACGACCTCGTCGATGTCGTACTCGGCCTCGAGCAGGCGCTTGCCCGTGTCCAGGGACTCGGCGCGGGCCAGGGCGGCCTTGTCGCGCACCATCAGGTCTGCGGCGCGCAGGACCAGGGCACCTCTGTCGCGCTCGGGAGTCCGCGGCCAGTCCCCCTGGTCGAAGGCCTTTCGTGCCGCCTGAATCGCTTTGATCGCGTCCGGACGGGTCCCCTCGGAGACCGTTGCCACCAGCGTTCCGTCGGCCGGGCATCGGATCTCTCTCTGACCGCCCGCCTCGGCGCTGAGCCACTGACCATCTACATACAGATTTGAGGGAATGTTGTGCCTTTCACTCATGAATTGGGCGATATCGAGGATCGCTGATTGCTCGTGGCGCAACCGATTTCCTGCGGGCACCAACACATTGGGGTGGCCTTGGGGGATCGCGACGCAACCAACTCAAGGCCGCGCGTCCCCGTGCACCCGGGCAACTAAGTCGTCAACATTACCATCTTGCGCCCACTACCTTGACCTAAGTAGAGCAGACGGCTCTCCTGCCGGTGAGACCTGCCCGCGCACGAGACCACGCTGAAAGCCCTGCCACCTTCCCGGCCGTGGATGGTCGCACCCTTCTGGGCCGACGTGGAGCTGCCTGCCGACTTCCCGGCGGATCGCACCCTGGCTGTCGTGGCATTTCAGCGGGGCCAGCAGTCCCGGGTAGATCGCTGGATCGAACACGCGGTCGCGGCTGGGGTGCCGCCGACAACACGAGGTGCAAGGGGACCTATCCCGGCCGCCGTCGTCGAGGTCCCCGTCCTGTCGACTCAGTGGCGGCCGGTGCGGCGCTTCATCGACGGCGGGATGACAGCTGGTATCGGTGACCCCGACGTGCTGGCCCGCACCATCACGGTCTACACCGACGTAGCCGCCTTTCAGCGGTTCCTGGCCATCCCGAGCAGTAACGATGTGCATGCGCTGGTCGTCGACCGCGACGGCACCATCCTGGCCCGCGGTTGCGGCGACCCCGACGACGAGTCCTGGGCGGCCATCGTGGCCGGCCTCCTTGTCGACTAGCTTCACCGACCGAGTGGACTGACTTCACCGACTCAGCCCGCCAATGATCCGCCGAAGATCTGCCAGGCGAGCAGGGACTTCGCCACGAGACTGAGCACCAGATAGGTCTTCTCGCCGTAGGCGTAGTCGGTCCACTTGCCGATCCCGCGGTACTGGAGCCATTGGTTGAGCCCGAAGCTGAAGAAGAGGATGACCTGGGTGACGACGATTCCGTACACGAAGCCGGGAACGGTCGCGGACCCGAAGATGTTGAACGCGATCGAGACCCACGGGGCGAGACCGACGATCGTGCCGAACCAGAAGGGAAGCATCGTGGTCGTCGTGCGCCCCGGCGGGTTCATCAGCTCCTGGACCCAGCCGAAGAGGATCATCCCGACGTTGGCGCCGATGATCGCGATGACGGCGTTGATGCTCGTGATACCTGAGTAGAAGCTGATGAGGATGATCATCAGGGTTGCGCTCACCGAGTACTCGACCCACCGGAACCGATTGATCCCTCGTCTCAGGTCACGCTCGTACGTGCTGCGATACACGGTGGCGGTCAGCAGATGATCGAGCGCTGCCAGTGCGAGGAATACAGCAACCGCCCATCCGATCCGCACATCGAAGACTGCGTCCGGGGCCGGGACGGCGGTTCCAGGCGGTCCCTCAGGGATAGACGAGGTCACGGTGATCGCAAAGCTGCCCGCGAGCACGAGGATCACCACCGCCTGGACAAGGTGCAACAACGTCAGGCCAAGATTCCATGACCGCAGACCGGCAAGGCGCTGGGCGGTGACGCCGGTGGCCACCCGCAGGGTGTCGTTCCTGTTCATGACGCTCCCCTCGTTGCCACCGCTTGGCGGCATATGACGCGGACACCTATAGGAGCCAAGCGGCCAGCTGGGCTTGGGCGGCCTGACCTGGCACGCCGCTCAGACATCGCGAGCCAGCATGAAGAACTCCTGCCGCGAGCGCGCGTCCTCGCGCAGTACACCGTGGACAGAGGAGGTTATGGTCCGCGAGCCCCTGGCCTGGACCCCGCGCATGGACATGCACATGTGCTCAGCCTCGATCACGACGCCGACTCCCTTCGGGGCGAGGTGCTCCTTCAGCCACGTCGCGACCTGGACGGTGAGCCGTTCTTGAACCTGGAGGTCGCGGGCGAACAGTTCGACGACGCGGGCCAGCTTGGACAGGCCGAGAATCCGTTTGCCCGGCAGGTAGCCAACGTGGGCTACCCCGGAGAACGGCAGCATGTGGTGCTCGCACAGGGACTGCACTGGGATGTTCTTGGCCAGCACAAGCTCGTCATAGTCCTCGTCGTTGGGGAAGGTCGTGAGGTCGAACTCACGTGGCGTGAGCATCTCGGTGAGCGACTCCGCCACCCGGCGGGGGGTATCCGCGAGGTGCGGCGAGGAGGGGTCACGGCCAAGGGCCAGAAGAAGGTCGCGCACCGCCCGTTCAGCGCCTGGCAGGTTGACTTCTTGGCGGCCATGCACAACGCGCAGACGCCGACCTCCATCCGATCCGCCGATCGGTACCGCGACCTCATGCTCGAGTTCGGCAGTGCTCATGGCCCGTCCCTTCTGAGAAATGTTCGTCCAATGTCTGTCGAATGTCCGTCGAATCTAGTTATCCATCAACACCCTCGGGTGGGATCGATATTCCCGCCGAGCTGATTGGTACTGTGAGCCGCGTGGAAGCGGACGCCTACGACCTGTACCGCTCCGCCCAGCGCTTGCTCGAGGAGCGAGAGGCGCCGGCTGCCGTGCCACTGCTCGAGCGGGCAGCTCGTCAGTTGCCGGATGAGCGCGCGATACTGCGCCTGCTGGCCCTTGCGCTCTATGCCTCGGCGTCCCTCACCGCAGCGGAGCCCCTCCTGCGGCGCCTAGTCGATGCCGACCCGCTCGATGCGGATTCGCTCCACATGCTCGGGAAGACCCTTGAGCTGACCGACCGACCAGAGCAGGCGCAGCAGTATTACGCCCTGGCCGGACAGCTCACCCCTGCGTACGCGGTGAGCTGCCAGGCGTGGGGCGGGAAGCGGGTCCCGGCTGACGCGACCTGTGCGATGGCGCCAATGACGTCGGCCGGCTGATATCTGCAATGTCCACCCAGCCCAGACTGTCAACGACGTCATCCATCGCTGCGTCCACGCGTGCGCTGTCCGCAACAACAGCACAGGAGGCTCACCATGCGCAGCCAGGCACGTCATACGGTCATCACGATGGCACTATCCGTGCTCGCGGCCCTTGCCGGGTTCGTCGTCGCGGTCATCGTCATCCTGAACCTGCACATCCTCGTGGGCCTCGAGGATGGCTACGCCGCCAGCCCAGCTGACGTCTTAGCGTGGTCGGTCCTCCTTGGAGTGGTCGACATCGCGCTGCTGGTCGCCGGCCCGGTGCTCGGGATCGTCGCCGCGTCGAGGTTTCGCAGCCGGGACAGCCGAGGCACCGACCGGACACGGTAAGAGGCGTATTACTCAAGCAGCCCAGCAACCATCCGGAAGAACGACGTGGGTGATGTACGCGCGACTGACGGCGTCAGTTGTTGCCGCGACGACGGCGAAGAGTGAAGTTGAAGTGTTCAGGCAGCATCCAAGAGTGGCTGACATTGATTGCCTGACCAGAACGGGTCAGTGTGACCCCCTCCAGGCTGAGGACCGGGGTCCCGGTCTTAACGTGAAGGCGCTTCGCTTGCTCCCGGTTGGCTGGCAGCGCGGTCAATGTGGTGTCCGAGTACTCGACGTGCAGTTCGCGGTGCGCGAGTAGGACGTCGAGGACCGAGCCACTGAACTCCGAGGTGACTACGTCGAAGGGGAGGACACCTTCAGGGATGTAGTCGACGACCCATGCGATTGGGGTTCCGTGAAGCAGTTTGACTCTCCTCACTACCAGCGCCTGGCTGCCCTGCGGAACCGACATCTGCGCGGCGAGCCTGTCACCGATGGCAATCACCTCGATCTCAATCCCGCCTGTGCTGAGGGCGCCGGGATCCGCGGCTTGGGATTCGATGGAGCTGAGTTGGTTCAGGCTGGAGGGGAGAGTGCCGGCGCGGGGGAGGACTGTAGTTCCAAGCCCTTGTCGTACGTCGATGTAGCCCGAATCACGAAGGCTGCGCAAGGCCGTGCGCACGGTGATCCGTGATACTTCGTAGCGGTCGCAGAGATCAGCCTCGGACGGCATTCGTTCTCCGGGCGCGACTGCGCCGTTGAGGATCAACTCTTCGAGGATGCGGTCCCTGACCGTGTTGCTGAGACTCGGCCGATGACCCCTGCCATTGTTGGAGATCAAGGTATTGCCACGTTGACGGCCGCGGCGGGTCGTCGTGTCAGCAGTTGATGTTCCAGTCTCCATTTGGTCGACCCCTCGTACTTGCTTTTCATCCTCCAGAAACTCATCAGTTGTCTGCTCTCTCAAAAGCAAACCGCGGGCGCCTCCCTGCTGAGAGGCGCCCGTGGCGTGAAGTGGTTATACCACTGCAGCCTCTGGCTCCGGGACCGCTTCGGATGCGACGGTGCGCATTTCCCTGAGGTCAGCGGTGCGGTCAGGGAATAGTCGAGTAAGCGCTAGGTAAGAGAGCCCGCCGCTCAAGATTGCCACGAACCAGCCATAGTCATACAACGGCTTTAGCAACGGCACGAAGCCATCGATAGGAAAGGGGCCTTGTCCAGGATTCGAGTAGGCACCACCAACTGCTAGAACCGCGCCGATCAACGTGGCAGCAACGGCGCGCCAGTTCCAGCCGCGGGTGAACTCATAGGCTCCGTCGCGCACGTAGAGTCCGGGCAGATCGAGAGCGGTTTTGCGCACGATCCAGTAGTCGACGATGAGCACTCCGCAGATTGCGCCGAGTAGTCCGCCGGTCGAACCAAGCCAGGTCATGACATACATTTGCGGATTCTCGAGCAGGCGCCAGGGCTGGATGATAACGGCGATGACGCCGGTGATGACTCCACCGGTCTTGAAGCTGATGAGCTTCGGCGCAATATTCGAGAAATCATTGGCGGGGCTGACGATGTTCGCAGCAACATTCACCGACAACGTGGCCACAGTCAGGGCGGCCAGACCGAACAGAATGACGATTGGGTTAGAGAACTTGCCCATCAACTGGACCGGGTCCCAGATCGCCTTGCCGAACACCACAACGCTGCCGGAGGTGATGAGGACGGCCATGAACGGAAACAGCGTCATCGTGGTTGGCAGTGCGATTGACTGACCGATCAGCTGCGAGCGTTGACTCCCGCCGTAGCGCGTGAAGTCAGGGATGTTCAAACTCAGCGTCGCGTTGAAGGCGATCATGCCCATGAGGGCTGGGAAGAACACCTTCCAAAAGCCTGTACCCCAGCCCAGTTGCGACCCTTGGCTGAGTAGTGGCCCGACACCATGGGCGCTAATGAGCATCCAAACAAGCAGGAAGCTGGCCACGACGAGGACGGCCGGGGCCGCCCAGTTCTCGAATCGGCGCACTGCACCCATCCCCCGCAGGATGATCAAGATGTTCATGGCCCAGAAGATCGCGAAGCTGAGCCACATAGTCCACGGGTGTCCGCCGATCGCTGGCGCGTTCGACCACCACTCACCGGTTAGCTGTGAGGTGACCACAAAGATCGCTTCGCCGCCAATCCAGGTCTGAATGCCGAACCAGCCGCAGGCAATGATGCCACGCAGCACGGCAGGCAAGTTAGCTCCCAGGACGCCGAATGGTGCGCGGGCGTAGACCGGGAAGGGTATGCCGTACTTTGTGCCTGCGTGGCTGTTGGCCAGGATCGGAAGCAGCACAATGACGTTGGCCAGGAAGATCGTCAGGATGGCTTGTTGCCATCCCATGCCTAGGGCGACAAGGCCGGCAGCCAGCATGTAGACGGGAATCGAGTGGGCCATGCCGACCCAGAGGGCCGCAAAGTTGTAGGTCGTCCAGCGCCGCTTCTCGATCGGGACCGGAGCGAGGTCATCGTTGAAGAGGCGGCTCGAGGCGATCTGACTTCTGCCCTCGTCGGTGAGGGTCTTCCGGCCGTCCGCGTGAGTTCTGACGAGCTTCATCCGCGGCTGCTCCCTTCGTATGGGCGCCCAAGCGGGCGCCTTGCTGGTTGAAGTGCTGCCGAAGCTCGCGGTGGTGGGCTCATTGGTTGACAGTTGTCATACAAGTACTCTCACATCGCTACTACGTCAACCCCCGGATGTCGTCGTGATGGGTATCCGGATGCCAATCCTCGACGGCCTCGAGGCGACCCGCCGACTGATCGCTGAGCCGGTGCCGCCGCGGGTCCTGGAACTCACGACTTTCGACCTCGACGAGAACCTCTCCATGACGGCTGGGGCCAGCGGCTTCCTGCTCAAGGATGTGCGTCGGGGCCAGCTTGCGGCTGCCATCCGGGCGGTGATGCTCGGCGACGCTCTGATCGACCCGCAGGTGACCCGCCGGCTGATCGAGCGGTTCTGCCTGCTCCCCACACCAGTCTCAGGGACGCCCGAACCGCTGCGCTCGCTGACTGAGCGGGAGCTCGAAGTCCTTCGACCACGTGCTCAAAAGGGTCAGGGCCACCGCGGAAGCCGCGTGTGTCCCTGGACGTGTCCGGAGGGGGACTTGAACTCACATTCGAGCTTCCCCATCGAGGCGCATAGAGGGACGGATTGTGCTCCAGCGCAACGGTTTTGAGGGTTCATCGTCAGGGTCCGAGCATGCCAGAGCACCCAAATACGTCAGCGGCGGTATCACGCGAAGTATCACAGCGCCCTGCTGAGAGCTGCCCATCGCTCTATCGACGAAGACGCGCCACGGATGGCCTCAGGTGAAGTACACCAACGTTGCTGGACCCGGCGACGACGAGGACGCGACTGCCCGATCAGAACGTCGTGACGGCCGAGATGCGGTTCGATAGGGATTCACTCACACGGACCGATGAGCGCGAGGCCACGGTCTTGCGCTCGGCAATGTGCCTGATGCACGTGTGAGTCGCGATTGGTGAGGAGTTTCTGTACTGCGTTAAAGCCGCCGGCTTCGCCGTCGGCAGGGC
>DASRVZ010000009.1:0-17516 GCA_035654835.1 Dermatophilaceae bacterium
GGGGTCGCCCGCTGCGCGCCGCAGAGCCCGTCTCTGGCCGCGATCGAGCTCGGTGCGCATCGGTCGCGCCAGGAATGTGCCCATGCTGACGCCGGCGGCCAGGCCCATCCCGATGCCGGCCGCCCCGAGCAGCGTGGTCAGGCCGGCGCCCAACCCCTCCCCTGCCGAACGCTGCACGATCTCGAAGAGGCCGCGGTACACCGCCAGCCCCGGGAGCAACGGCACCATGGCAGCCATGCTCAGCGCGAGGGCCGGGACTCTCAGACGGCTGGCGACCAGCTGTGACAGGAACCCGGCAGCAAGCGCGGCCAACGAGCTGGCTGCCACCGGCCCCATGCCGAGGCCGCTCGCGCCAAGGTAGACCAGCCACCCAAGCCCTCCGGTCGCCGTGGAGTAGACGACAGCGCGCGTACCGGCATACGCCGACACGGCAAACATTCCTGACACCACCATCGCGGCAAGCACTTGAACCACGGTGTTGGTGGACAGCTGCGTATCGGCAGTCAGTCGCATCGGGACCCCGGACCGCCTAGCGATCGCCAGGACGGCAGCGATACCGACCACGATGCCGAGCGTCAGCACCAGGACCTCGAAGACCCGTGCACCTGCCGTGACGTAGTAGCCGTCAATCGCGTCCTGAGCAGCACCGACCACCGACAACCCGGCGAGCAGCACCACGATGCCTGAGGCAACGACCAGTGACGGCGAGATCCCCTGCAAACCCGGCACTCCAGCCGAAGCGGCAGCGAGCAACGCCACCGCAACCGCGGTCGGAATGGCGCCGCCCACCGCCTGGGTGAAGAACGCTGCTATCCCCCGGCGGGCCAGCCAGTGCTGGACCCGGTCAGCTGCGGCCGTGGTCACGAAGCTCAGCAGCATGATCTGCCAGGAGCCACCGAAGAGTGCCGCCGCTGCGGCCGCCAACCCGGCCAGCGAAGCCGTCACCACCCATCGCCGATAGGGATGCGGCGCTTTGATCAGTCTGTCGAAGCGTGCCCGGGCCACGTCGATCTCGACCGGCTCCTCGGCAATGTCCCGCACCAGCGTCTGAAGTCGCTCGAGGCGTGTCAGGTCGGTCGATCGCACCTTGATGCCGCGCATCACAGTCATCGGATCGGCATCCGGACCACGGTGATAGGACACCGAGATGGACGTGAAGGTCACCTCGACGTGAACAGAGCGAAGGCCGTAGGCATCGATGAGCCGAAGGACCGTCGCGACGACATCCGAGGCAGAGGCGCCGGTGGCCAGCAATGTCTCGCCGACCCGCATCGCGAGGTCGATGACAGCCCGGGCCGTGCGTTGGTCCACCCCGTCGGTGCCCTGCCACAGAGCCAGGAAGTGGTCGGGTGTGGAGCGGTCGCGCACCGCCCGTCCGGCCCGGTCACGAAACGACCTGCCCGCCACGCGGGTTCGCGGCTGGCCTGGGGCGGAGCTGATCTGTGTCACCCGGCAACTGTGACGTCACCCGACGCCCAGATCAACTCGACCGCACGGAGCCGGACCGTTCAGCCTCCCCTTCGCCGGTCAACCCAAGATCCAACACACCCGGCGGTCGACCCGAATGTCACCGTGACACGATGTGACGGTGAGCGAAGAACAGCACAAAGCAGAGAACCGTATCCGCCACATCACGGACGAGTTCCGTGCCTTCGTGGCCGCCGACTGGGCGCCACGATCCATCGCCAAACCCGCCCAGGCAGAGGCTGCGCCGTATGCCGCACGGCGCCGAGCCGCGGTTTCGGCCGCGTTCCCGGGTGAGCGGCTCGTCATACCTGCTGGTGGTCTGAAAGTTCGCAGCAACGACTCCGACTATGTCTTCCGACCCCACAGTGCCTTTGCGCACCTGACCGGTTTGGGCAGCGATCGCGAGCCCGACGCCGTCCTGGTGCTCGAGCCGGCAGAGGACGGCTCGCATGAGTCGATCCTGTACTTTCGACCGTTGGCCGGCCGCGACAGCGAGGAGTTCTTCGGTGACTCCCGCTACGGAGAGTTCTGGGTCGGCGCCCGGCCCGGTCTAGCCGAGATCGAGGCCGAGCTGGCCCTGTCCGCGCGCCACATCGATGAGTTCACCGACGCGGTGGGCAAGAACGTCGGCGCAACCGGGATCCGGATCGTGCGCGACGCCGACCGCGAGCTGACGGCTTCAATTGATGCCATCCGCGCACGGGTCGCCGAGACCGACGAGCCCAGCGAGTCGCAAGCCCTGCGCGAGGCCGACGACGAGCTCGCCCACTTCTTGTCAACCCTGCGGCTCGTCAAGGACGAGTGGGAGATCCGGCAGATGCGTGACGCCATCCGGGCGACGGCCAACGGCTTTGACGCCGTCATTGCCGATTTGCCGGAGGCGCTCGAACGCGGTCGCGGCGAACGGTGGGTCGAGGGCGTCTTCGGTCTCCACGCGCGCCACCAGGGCAACGGCGTCGGCTATGACTCCATCTGTGCCTCAGGAGACCACGCCAACACCCTGCACTGGATCAAGAACACCGGTGACATCACCGATGGCGACCTGTTGCTGCTCGATGCGGGCGTCGAGGTCGACTCGCTCTTCACCGCCGACGTCACCCGCACGCTGCCGGTCAACGGTCGGTTCAGTGACGCACAGCGCAGGGTCTACGACGCCGTCTATGCAGCACAGGAGGCAGGGCTCGCCGCGGTGAAGCCGGGGGCGAAGTTCTCCGACGTCCACGACGCCGCGATCCGCGTCATTGCCGAGCATCTTCACGCCTGGGGTCTGCTGCCCGAAGGCGTCGACGTCGAGACCACGCTCGACAAGGAGCACGGACAGCACCACCGTCGCTGGATGGTCCACGGCACCAGCCACCATCTGGGCCTGGACGTTCACGACTGTGCGCTGGCCCGTCGCGAGGAGTACCTGGGCGCCGAACTGACCCCCGGCATGATTCTCACCGTTGAGCCCGGGCTCTATTTCAAGGCCGACGACCTGTTGGTGCCTCAGGAGCTCCGCGGCATCGGGGTGCGCATCGAGGACGACGTCCTGGTGACCCAGGACGGCTGCGAAAACCTCTCGGCAGCCCTGCCACGCACCTCGACCGACGTCGAGGCCTGGATCGCTCGCCTGGCTCCCAAGAAGGCTCCTAAGCCGTAAGGGACTGTCCAGGCATGGACGCCAGCAACCCGCGAGCCTGCTCGGCGAACTTGTGCTCCACAAGCACCTCGTAGCGGGTCGCCACCATCTGGCTCACCGACGTGAAGTCGCGCCGACCCTTGGTCGCGGCATAGCCGATCACGGCCCAGACGAGCCCGAACATCGCACCGAACGCCACGGTGAGCAGAACCGTGGCTGTGGTGCTGCTGCTGTCAAACATCGCGAAGATGAGCCCTACGAAGAGACCCATCCACATCCCCGACAACGCGCCGGCTCCGGCAACCCGCCCCCGGGTCAACCTCCCGGTCACCCGTTCGACCTGCCTGAGGTCGGTGCCGACGATCATGCAGTTCTCCACGGCGAACTCGTGGTCGGAGAGGTAGTCGACCGCCTTCTGGGCATCCGCGTACTTGTCATAGGTCCCGAGCGACAGCGGGAAGTCCAGCGTGAGCCCACCGATGGGGATCCGCGCTCGCCCTGACATGCCCGGTTGAGTACTCATAGGAACATTCTCGCCTACTCAGCGCAGTTTGTAGTCCTCCAGCAGCCGGCGACCGATGATCATCTTCTGGATATCCGCCGTGCCTTCACCGATGAGCAACATCGGTGCCTCGCGATAAAGCCGCTCGATCTCGTACTCCTTGGAGTATCCGTAGCCGCCGTGGATGCGGAACGAGTCCGTCACCACCTCGGCGCAGTACTCGGACGCCAGCAACTTGGCCATGCCGGACTCAAGGTCGTTGCGCTCGCCGGAGTCCTTGAGGCGCGCAGCCCGAACCATCATCTGGTGACCAGCCTCGATCTTGGTGGCCATCTCCGCCAGGCGGAACAACACCGCCTGGTGCTCGGCGATCTTCTTGCCGAAGGTCTCACGCTGCTGGGCGTAGGCGATCGCGAGCTCGAACGCCCGCAGCGCCACACCACAGGCGCGGGCGGAGACGTTGACGCGGCCCACCTCGACCCCGTCCATCATCTGGTAGAAACCTTTGCCCGGCTCGCCACCCAGAATCTGATCGGCCGTCGTGCGATAGCCGTCAAGAATGAGCTCGGTCGTGTCGACGCCCTTGTAGCCCATCTTCTCGATCTTGCCGGGCACGGTCAGGCCAGGTTCAACTTCGCCAAAGCCGGGCTCCTTGTCGATCAGGAACGTTGTCATGTTCCTGTACACCGAGTCTGCGCCGGTGTCCGTCTTCACAAGCACCGCGACGAGATTCGATGATGCGCCATTGGTCAGCCACATCTTCTGACCATTGAGCGTCCACTCGCCGTCCCCTGTCGTCACGGCCTTCGAGGTGATCGCCGCCACGTCGGATCCGCAACCCGGCTCGGACATCGAGAACGCGCCGCGAACCTCGCCGGTCGCCATCCGGGGCAGATACCTCTTCTTCTGCTCCTCCGTGCCGTGCTGGATCAGCATATAGGCAACGATGAAGTGCGTGTTGATGATGCCGCTGACACTCATCCAGCCCCGGGCGATCTCCTCGACGCACAGCGCGTACGTCAGCAACGACTCGCCCAAGCCGCCATACTCCTCCGGGATCATCAGGCCGAAGATCCCCATCTCCTTCATGCCCTCGACAATCTGCGTCGGGTACTCGTCCTTGCGCTCGAGCTCCATCGCCACCGGGATGATCTGCTCGTCCACGAACTCGCGCACCAGCTTGAGCAGCTCAGCCTGCTCATCGCTCAGACCATCAGTCAGTTGCAGTCGTGCCATCGCGGTGTGCCGCCCTCACGTGTTGGGTTCCAGGAGCTATCAGCGAGTATGACGAACGTCGTCTCCACGGCACAGCGGCCGCCCATGTGAGCCCCACCACGGGCCTTCCCCTGGGCCGATGATCTCCCACGATATTCACTCACCACGACTGTCACTCTCACCGACTGTCACTCTCACCGATATCTGGTTGCGTCCGGCAGCGCAAAGAGCGAGCCTGTAACCAGAGACCGCGCGCCGACCGGGTGCGCCCTATCCAAGGAGGGCCGTGAGATGTCAACGACTGCTCTGAGTGCCGCCCGCGCTCAATCCCTCCCCCTTCTTGGAGATTCCCTTGTCGCACAACAGCTTTGGCGAGTCATCAACCCGTCTGACGCACGAAGAGCCCGCCGCACTCACGGCTGAGCTCCGCGACGGCATGTTTGCCGTCGACACCGCCCCCGACGGACCACCCGAAGGCGATACGTGGTCCAGCTGGGATGGCGCCCAGCATGGTCCCAACCCGCGCCCCGATTGGGTCATCACCGACCTCGGGGCCGTTGACGAGGATCTGGGCATCATCAAGTCCGGCAAGGAGGCCGACGTCCACGTCGTTCGCCGGTGGGTCCCTGGCGGCCGTGCCACAGACACTGACAACGCCGCCGACACCGCCGTTACTGCCGATACCGCCGGCGGTGGCTCATTGATGGCCGCCAAGCGGTTCCGCGACTCCGACCACCGGATGTTCCACCGTGATGCGGGATACCTCGAGGGTCGCCGAGTCCGGCGAAGCCGCGAGATGCGCGCCATGGCACGGCGTACCGACTTCGGCAAACAGATGATCTCCAGCCAGTGGGCCTTTGCCGAGTTCAACGCCTTGAACGAGCTGTGGAGCGCCGGCCTGCCGGTCCCCTACCCGGTGCAGATCAGCGGTACGGAGGTCCTGATGGAGTTCATCGGGGACGGGGTTCAAGCCGCACTGAGGCTGGCCCAGACTCGTCCTGAGCCGGCACTGGTCGGAGACCTCTTCGATCAGTGCCGCGTCGCCATGAGCGAGCTGGCCCTACGGGGCTGGGCCCACGGTGACCTGTCGCCGTACAACGTCCTGCTGCACCATGATCGACTCGTGTTCATCGACTGGCCACAGATCGTCGACATCATCGGCAACCCTCGCGGGCCCGAGTTCCTGCAGCGCGACTGTCACAACATGTGCGCCTGGTTCGTCAGCCGCGGCTTGGCCGTCGACGAGGAGGATCTGTTCGGTGACCTCATGGCGGCGGCCGCGTCGCACTGGTGAACCGGTTAGGGTCCCCATCGTGAGCACCGACATCAGTCGCCGTGGGGTGCTGGCGGGTGTCGTCGCGATCCCGTGGCTGGTCGCCTGCAGCCCTGGCATCGACAAGCCCGGCGGGGTCGTCCTGGAGGACGGCACGTTCTCCTCCAGGTTCTGGCCCGGTCGAGACGTGCGCTGGCGTTTGGCCCGTCCCGAGCGCCGAGCCACCAGCCCCACGCCACAGCCGCTCGTGGTGGCGCTGCACGGCCATGGCGGTGACGCTGACTGGCCCTTCAACGGCGTCCACATCGAGCGCCACATCGTGTCAACGGGACTTGCCGTGGCGAGCGTCGACGGTGGCGACTTCTATTGGCATGCAAGGAGATCAGGGATCGACACCAGTCGCATGGTGATCGAAGAGCTCTTGCCGTTGATCGGCGGCAGGGGGCTTGCGACCGAGCGCATCGGCTTGATCGGGTGGTCGATGGGCGGATACGGCGCGCTCCTGATGGCCACCAAGCTCGGGCCCGCGCGGGTAGCCGGCGTGGTCGCCGCGAGCGCAGCGCTGTGGCAGTCCCCCGGCGACAGCGCGCCTGGCGCCTTCGACGACCGCGAGGACTTCATCCGCAACGACGTATTCGCGGCGCGAGGCAAGCTGCGCGGCATACCGGTGCGCCTGGACTGCGGACTCGACGACCCGTTCATCGTGGCCAACCGGGCGTTCGCGCGAGAGCTGCCTGATGCCACAGCCACCTTCGACGAAGGCGCCCACACCGAGGACTACTGGAGGGCTCACGCGCGAGCCCAGATGAGTTGGCTCGCCGAGCAGTTCCGTTAGTCCACTGGCTCTTGTTGCCCTGAAACCACCGAATCGGCACCTCGAATCGCGCGAAATGGTGGGTTCGCCGCAACAAGGGGCCATGCAGTGAGGTCAGGCCCCAGGCTTTTCCCACTTGTTCTGGCGGGTCATGGCTGCGGCCCGGCCCTTGGCCGAGATCACCATGGCCATCTTGCGCGAGGCCTCATCGATCATCTCGTCGCCGAGCATGACCGCACCTTTCTTGCCACCAGCCTCGGACGTGAAGTAGTCGTAGGCGTCCAGGATGTTCTCGGCGTGGTCATAGTCGCTCTGGCGCGGGCTGTAGACCTCGTTGGCCGGGATGAGCTGACCGGGATGCAGGACCCACTTGCCGTCGAAACCAAGGGCTGCGGATCGGCCTGCCACCCGTCGGAACCCCTCGATGTCCTTGATCTGCAGGTAGGGTCCGTCGATGGCCTGCTTGTCGTAGGCGCGTGCCGCCATCAGGATCGCCATGAGGATGTGGTGGTAGGCATCGCCCACGTCGTAGCCCGGCGGCTGCTCACCGACCACGAGGCTCTTCATGTTGATCGATGCCATGAAGTCGGCCGGCCCGAAGATGATCGTCTCGACCCGCTGGCTCGCGGCGGCGATGGCGTTGACGTTGGTGAGGCCGAGCGCGTTCTCGATCTGGGCCTCGATACCGATCCTGCCGACCTCCAGGCCAGTGGACTTCTCGATCTGGGTCAGCAGCATGTCGAGGGCGACGACCTGTTCGGGTATCTGGACCTTGGGCAACATGATGGCGTCGAGGTTGGCACCTGCGCCCTCAACGACCTCCACGACGTCGGAGTAGGTCCATTGCGTCGTCCAGTCGTTGACCCGGACGGTGCGGATCGTGTCGCCCCAGCCACCCTCGTTGAGGGCCGACACGATGTTCTTGCGCGCCTCCGGCTTGGCCAATGGCGCGACGGCGTCCTCAATATCCAGAAACACCTGGTCAGCGCCAAGGCCTCTCGCCTTGTCGATCATCTTGATGCTGGAGCCGGGAACTGCGAGGTTCGAGCGGCGGGAGCGCAGAGGGCGCTGGGGCGTGGAGGTCATGGAAGGCACGGAGGTCATGGAAGGCACGGAGGTCATGCTGGGGAGATTACCCAGCGGTGTGCCGGCTCGCCACCGCGCGGGGTGGGTGACGTTCGCCACCCATGCACGGCGCACTAGGCTCGACGGCATGACCGACCTGAGTGCCCTCCTCTCCGAGGCTGCCAAGAAGTCCGGGCTGCTCTGGATCGACGTTCCCGGCGACCGCGCCTGGCCAGCGTGGCACGTGTGGCTTGACGGCACGGCATACGTCGTCACAGGCCCCGGCGAGCAGACCCTTCCCGCGCTTCCGGCGGACGTCACGGTGACGTTCCGGAGCAAGGACACCGGCGGGCGACTGGCCACGGTGCCAGCACATGCGAGTGTCGTGACCCCCGACGACCCGCGCTGGGATGACGTATCCACGGCGCTGAAGGCGTCCCGTCTGAACGCCCCAGCGGGCGATACCGTCGCACGCTGGGCCAGCGAAGCCACGGTCTATGCGCTGGCACCCCACGGCGAGGCGCTCGAGGGCCCGGGCGACTACGTGCAGGAGGCACGCCTGGCGCAACCGGCACCAGCACCGGCCACCACCCTTACCTGGCGCCCCTGGCATATCAAGGGTCGACCGAAGTGGCGCCGCGGCACCCGGCGCTAATCCCGCTAGCCTTGCGCCGTGAGCCCCATGACGCGCGTCTTCGTCGCACGCCTCGCCGCGCTGAGCGTCTTTGACCCACTCGGTGACCCGGTGGGCCGCGTCCGCGACGTGGTCGTGCACTTCAGCTCTGGGCGCCCTGCTCCCCGCGTCCTAGGCCTCGTGGTCGAGGTGCCCGGTCGGCGCCGGGTCTTCGTGCCGGTGACGCGCGTCACCAGCGTCGACGCGGGGCAGGTGATCACCACCGGACTGGTCAACATGCGCCGGTTCGAGCAGCGGAGCAGCGAGACCCTGGTGCTTGCCGAGCTGTTCGAGCGCATGATCCGGGTCACCACCGCCGAAGAGACGTTCGAAGCAATGGTCGAGGACATTGCCATCGAGCAGGAGTCCAACCGCGACTGGTTCGTCGTCAAGGTGTTCGTCCGCAAAGGATCCGGCGGCACCCGCAGCATCTCACGCCTCGGCCGACGACGCGGTGAGACGGTGCTGGTCGACATCGACCAGGTGACCGGGCTGCACCTTGAGCCCGAGGGCCAGAGCGCCGCGAAGCTGCTCGAGAGCTATGAGGACCTCAAACCCGCCGACCTGGCCGAGATGATCCAGGACCTCAACCCCAAGCGCCGGGCTGAGGTTGCCGCCGCCCTCGACGACGAGAGGCTGGCCGACGTCCTGGAGGAGCTGCCCGAGGACGACCGGGTCGAGATCCTGCGAGGCCTGGGGCGGGAGCGCGCCGCCGACATCCTCGAGACCATGCAGCCCGACGATGCGGCGGACCTGCTCTCCGAGCTGTCGCCGGAGAACGCCGAGGAGCTGCTGCGGCTGATGGAGCCGGACGAGGCGGCAGATCTGCGACGCCTGTTGACCTACGACGAGGACACTGCCGGTGGCCTGATGACGACCGAGCCGGTGATCCTCGGCCCCGAAGCGACGATCGCCGAAGCGCTGGCCGTCGTCCGTCGGGTCGAGCTCTCGCCCGCACTCGCGGCAACGGTCTTCGTATGCCGTCCGCCCCTGGAGACGCCCACCGGAAAGTTCCTCGGGGTGGTTCATATCCAGCGCTTGCTGAGGGAGCCGCCGCACGCATTCATCGGCAGCATCCTCGACAAGGACCCGGAACCGTTGACTCCTGATGCCTCGATCGGCAAGGTCACCCGAATGCTCGCGACCTACAACCTCGTCGGTGTCCCGGTGGTCGATGAGGACGGGCGGCTAGTGGGGGCCGTCACCGTGGACGACGTGCTCGACCACCTCCTCCCTGAGGACTGGCGCGAGGATCGGCACCAGGTGACCCATGGCGAGTGAGCGGTCCAGCCGCCTCGCGCGGCTGGACCAGCCGCGCGAGACGAGCCGCAGCCTGTTCAGCAGGCCGGCGATGGACCCCGACACCTTCGGACGGTTCGCCGAGAAGTTCGCGCGCTACATGGGCACGGCGAAGTTCCTCGTCTACATGACGGTCTTCGTGCTGCTCTGGATCGCCTTCAACGTCGTCGGGATCATGAACCACAAGTGGGACGTCTACCCGTTCATCTTCCTCACGCTCATGCTCAGCCTGCAGGCGTCGTACGCCGCTCCCCTGATCCTTCTGGCCCAGAACCGTCAGACTGACCGGGACCGGGTCGCTCTCGAGCAGGACCGGGCAAGCTACGAGCGCAACCTGGCCGACACCGAGTTCCTTACGCGCGAGGTGGCCTCCCTGCGAATTGCCTTGCGAGACATGGCTACGCGCGACTATCTGCGCTCAGAGCTACGGTCACTGCTGGACGAGATGGATCAGCGCGGCATACAGCTGTCTGCGGAAGGCTCAAGGCTCCCGCCGGGTGACAACCCTCCCCCGGCGTTCGAGGGTCCAAAACCGACCTAACATTGGACACATGCCCGCCCCATCGCAAGACGCCCTGATCGCTGCCCTCTCCAAGGTCAACGACCCCGAGATCCGCAAACCCATCACCGAGCTCGGCATGGTCGAGTCGGTCGACGTTGACGAGTCCGGTCGCGCCGCCGTCACCATATTGCTGACGGTCTCGGGCTGCCCGCTCAAGGACACCCTCACGCGCGACGCCACGGCGGCGCTGCTGACTGTCGAAGGTGTCACCAGCGTCGACGTGACGCTCGGGGTCATGAGCGACGAGCAGCGCGCCGAGCTGAAGACCGCGCTGCGCGGCGACAACCCCGAGCGAGAGATCCCCTTCGCCCAGCCCAACAGCCTGACCCGGGTCTACTGCGTTGCCTCGGGCAAGGGCGGCGTGGGCAAGTCGTCGGTGACCGTCAACCTCGCTGCGGCCATGGCCCAGGACGGCCTGAGGGTCGGTGTCGTCGACGCCGACGTCTACGGCTTCTCGGTGCCCCGCATGCTCGGCGTAGAGCATCGCCCGACCCAGGTCGACGACATGATCCTGCCGCCGCTCGCCCACGACGTGAAGGTCATCTCGATCGGTATGTTCGTCCCGGGCAACCAGCCGGTCGTCTGGCGCGGACCAATGCTGCACCGGGCGCTGCAGCAGTTCCTTGGGGATGTGTTCTGGGGTGACCTGGACGTGTTGCTGCTCGACCTGCCGCCCGGCACCGGTGACATCGCAATCTCGGTCGCACAGTTGATCCCGAGCGCCGAGATCCTGGTCGTCACCACTCCACAGAAGGCTGCCTCCGAGGTGGCCGAACGCGCGGGTTCCATTGCGCTGCAGACACATCAGCGAATCGTCGGGGTCATCGAGAACATGTCGTGGATGGAGATGCCGGACGGCACCCGGCACGAGATCTTCGGGGCCGGAGGCGGCCAGAGCGTCGCGGACTCGTTGACCCGCGACGTGGGCGCGCCAGTCCCGTTGCTGGGCCAGATCCCGCTGGATACCCGACTGCGCGAAGGCGCCGACAACGGGATGCCAGTCGTCCTGGGTGAGCCCAACAGCCCTTCGGCAGTTGTCCTGCGCGCGATCGCCCGCGGCCTCTCGACCCGGTCCCGCGGCCTCGCAGGTCGCTCACTCGGGCTGACTCCCGCCGGCCGATAGTCCACGGGTCTGACTGTCAAGGAGGGTTGAGGGGTGGCTCGCAACCCCATAAAGGGAGCCTGCGAGCAGGGGCAAGAGCCACCCCGCAACCCGACGGGTTGAGTTTCTAGGTGGAGTCCTCGTCATAGGGCGTCGCCCTTTTCGAGTCTCTTCGGTTGACCGACGACTGCCCCTTGACCTCGCCCGGCTGACCATCAGCGGGCCCATCGTCCATGAGAGCCTCGCGGACGATCTTGCGAGGGTCGTACTGGCGAGGGTCGTACTGCTTCCAGTCGACGTCGTAGAACTCGGACCCCATCTGCTCGCGCAGCTGCACCTTGGCTGCGTCTGCCAGACCCCTGACCTGCTTGACCATCCTGGCGAGCTTCGCGGAGTACTCCGGCATCCGCTCAGGACCGATCACGAGCAGGGCTGCGACGACGAGGATGACGAACTCCCAGCCGTTGATGTCGAACACTGTGGACCTCGCGTTTGTGAAGTGGCAGTTAGTTGGCCGCTTGCAGAGTCATCTTGACTGTACGCTCGCTGGTTCCGCGCCGAATCGTCAACTCGACCGCGTCCCCGACCGACTTGGCGCGGATCGCGACGACGAACTCGTCCGGGCCAACGACCGGCCGCCCGTCGAACTTGATGATCACGTCGCCCGGCCGCAGCCCAGCCTTGTCGGCCGGACCGCCCTTGGTGATCGGCAGGCTCCCGTTGCTGGAACCCGTCGCGATCTTGACACCCTCACCTTCGTAGGTGGTGTCAAGCATGACGCCGATGACCGGATGGGTGGCCTTGCCCGTGGCGATCAGCTGCTCGGCGGTTTTTCTTGCCTGGTCACTGGGGATCGCGAACCCGACACCAATGTTTCCCGACTGCCCGTCAACAGAGTCCTGCGAGCCTGCGACGCGCGCGATCGCGGAGTTCACGCCGATCACGTGACCCGCCATGTCGAGCAATGGCCCACCGGAGTTGCCGGGGTTGATGGCCGCATCGGTCTGGATGGCGTTGATGAAAGCAGCGGTTGAGCTGCCCGACCCGCCAGGTGTCACCGGGCGATTCAGCGCGCTGATGATGCCGCTGGTGACCGTGCTGTCCAGCCCGAGCGGAGCCCCTACCGCGATGACCGGATCACCCACGGCCACCGTGGATGAGACGCCGAACACAAGCACCGGCAGGTCACGGCGGTCCACCCGGATGACGGCCAGGTCATAGGACGCGTCACGACCGATGATCTTCGCATCTGACACCTTGCCATCGGTGAAGATCACGGTGATCTTGCCGGTCGTCGCCGCGCCCTCGACCACGTGGTTGTTGGTCAGGATGTAGCCGTCCTTGCGCAGCACGAAGCCAGACCCTGTTCCCGCGTTGTCAGCCCCCTTGACCCTGATGGTCACCACACTGGGCAAGGCTCGCACCGCGATGTCGGCCAGGGAGCCTACGGGTCGGGCGGTCGAGCCTGCGGGCGCAACGGGGAGTGACGCCGTGGCACTATCACGTCGGCTCACGATCAAGGCGCCCACGACGCCCCCGAACAGGGCGACCACCAGGACCACGACGACCGCGCCAGCCACGATCGCGGAGGCGACCCCGGCGCCCACGCCGAGCAGGCCACGTCGCTCGGGGGGATGGACGCTCGAGGAGAAGCCCATGGTGTCGTCCGGCCCCGGTTGCGAAGCGGTCTGGTGCCAGCTGGAGGCCTCCGCAAAGCCGGGCTCGACGGTCGGCGGAGGCTGATGCATGAAAGGGCTGCCGGTCGGCGGTGGGTAGCTGACCAACGACGGGGAGCTCTCGAGGTGCAGCTGCTCCGTGACCGGCGTCTCCCCGGGCTCCTCCGACGCGGGTCCTGAAGCCTGTTCCGGACCGTGCTCGATGGCCGGCTCGCTGGACGGCTCGTCGTGGCCCCCGGGAGGGCGCTGTTCCTCATTCATGGGTCGATTGTGCCTAACGTCGGCGAAGGTCGGGAAGACCGGTCCACGGCGGGGCCACCACGACAGGGACGGTCTGGGTGGATGCGTCCTTGAAGGTCGCAGTCAGTCCGGCCGACCCGGCGACCTGGTTCGTGGTCAGGAACGTCGCAGCCAGGCTGCTCGACCCGTCAACGGTCGTCGAACCAGCTGTGGCTGCCGAAGCCGGCAAGCGGATCGCAGGCGAGGACTTCCCCGGGAGACCAATGCCGTTCACGCTCAGGCTCCACGCAGCGGCAACCGAGGCGCCCGCCACGAGACCGGCCAGCACTGCCGCACGCAAGGGAGAGCGGTAGACGGCTGGCGCCGAACGGCCCATGACCGCCAGCGGAGCTGACCCGATCGTCGAGACCGGGGGCATCGACTGCCCTGCCAGGTTGAGCAACGCGGACTGGAGCCCGCTCGACGGCCCCAGGCTGGCTGCCGAACGCAGGGATCTCAGCAGCCGACGCTCGGCATCCGCCGCTGCCCGGCAGCCAGGGCAGATCGAGACGTGCTGGTCACAGGCCAGGAGCGTTGCGATTGAAAGGCTCCGGTCGGCATACGGACTGAGCATCTCGTCCAAGTGGCGCGAGGCGGCAACGTGTCGGAGGCGAAGGACCGGACTCACCGGGTTCCGGGGGCTACCCGGCCCAACGCGAAGCCCCGACGGACCCGGGTCGGTGAGATAGTCCTGCCCGGATCGGGGGCGCGATGCGCGAGAGCCTCACGTAGCTGGGCGCGGCCCCGGTGGATACGCGACCGGACCGTGCCGAGCTTGATGCCCAGTGTGGTCGCGATCTCCTCGTACGACAGACCCTCGATATCGCACAGGACAACAGCCGCGCGAAAGTCCGGGGTCAGGGCGTCAAGGGCGCGCTGGACGTCGTCATCGAAGTGGGTCTCGGTGTAATGCTGCTCAGGGCCGATATCACGGCTGGGCAGCCGCGCCGCAGCGTCGTCCGAGAGCAGGTCGAACCGGATCCGCTGCTTGCGGCGCATCTTGTCCAGGAAGAGGTTAGTGGTGATGCGGTGCAACCAGCCCTCGAACGTCCCCGGCTGGTAAGAGTGCAGCGAACGAAAGACACGGATGAAGACGTCGTGGGTCAGGTCCTCCGCGTCATGCACGTTGCCGGTCAGACGGTAGGACAGGCGGTAGACCCTGGCCGAGTGCTGCTCGACGATCTCTTCCCAGGTCGGCGGGACCCATGCATGTGCTGTGGGAACGGTAGGCGCGAGTGCATCCTGCGCATCAGCGCGGTCACTCGTGGTGGTGGGCATAACCAGAATGCTTCCGGACCAACCTGAGAGTTTGCTGGGTATGCCGGCTGGTGGGCTCCCAGGGTGACGCCGCGCCTCGGCCGACATCGGCTGACGGACCCGCGCGGAGCAGTAGGGTAACGCCCATGAGCGCACAGAAGCCGGCCAGCTGGGCCTACTCGGAGGAGTTCGTCCCAGAGACCGAGGTCATCGAAGTGGCCCGGCTGCGCGGCGAGGAGCTGGGCTGTACGCCCGTCATGCCGGGCGCCGGCGCAGCTCTGCGTCTGCTCGCTGCCGCAGCCAACGCCAAGGCAGTCGTCGAGGTCGGCACCGGCGCGGGCGTCTCAGGACTGTGGCTCCTGTCGGGTATGCCACCTGACGGCATCCTGACGACGATCGACGTCGAGGCCGAGCACCAGCGGGCGGCCAAACAGGCGTATGCCGCTGCAGGTGTCCCACCGCAGCGCACCCGCGTCATCACAGGGCGGGCACTGGACGTGCTCCCCCGGCTGACCGACGCGGCATACGACATGGTCGTGATCGACGGCGACAAGACGGAGTACCCGCAGTATGTCGAGCAGGCTCTGCGTCTGCTGCGCCCCGGCGGAGTCCTGGCCCTGGACAACATGCTCTGGCACGACACGGTCGCCGATCCCGCCACTCGGGATGAGACCACGACAATTCTGCGAGACCTCGGCAAGGAGCTGCGCGACAACGAGTCGCTGCTTTCGGCCCTGCTGCCCGTTGGAGACGGCCTCATGGCCGTGGTCAAGCGCTAGCGGTCAAGCGATAGCGGGTCAGCCCGAGCCACGACGGGGCTACTCGCCAGGCCCCGCACCCTCGCGGAAGCCCTCGGGGCCTTCGACGATGGCGACGACCTCAAAGGGCTCGATCCACACCGGCGGCGACCCGATCAACCGGCTAACGGGCGACTCGGCAGCCTCAGCCGCGAACGACTCGGCGAACGCATCGCGATCATCCTGCGTCGCCCAGACGTACGTCCCCTCGAACCACGTCCCCGCACGCATCCGCCAGGTCTTGAACGCCAACGCCTCGCGCACCGCGAACCGCGCCATCGAGGTCCCGACGACGTACTCTCGCAGCGCCTGCTCGACCCCCCCTGCAGCACCTTCGAGGGACCATCGCACGCTAAGCCCATAACCAGCACTCATGTGCGCCCTCCGTCAGGCAGTTGTCCCGGGATCGGGCACCAAGCCTGGGTGGCAGGGCGTGAGTTGACGACCTCGTCAGAGGCGCGGGTCATCACCGCGAGGCTGCTCTGTGGAGTCCTCGCTCACCGTGTGAGTCACCACGTCCGTGCGCCGTGCGGTGTTGGCCAGAACGAGCGAGATGACCAACCCGGCGACCCCGACCACCATGAGGATGACGCCCATGTTGGACAGGTTTATCCCGCTGGTCGACCACGTGATCGCGAACTTCAGGATCGCTCCGATTGCGATCAACGCCAAGCTGGAACCGATTCTCATCAGTCGCTCTCCTTCGTGGGTTCGTGGACACCCCAAGGGTAGCCCGGCTGTAGGCCAAACCGCCTCCTAAGCCCTTGGCCTGCCGGGGGAGAATGGTCCCACCCGGACTCTCCTTTGGTGAGGTTTGTCTGTTATCTTCCTTGTCCACTGCCCGACCAGGGCGCCCACGCAATACGAAGGGAAACCGATGATCACTTTCGGAGTCGTCCTGATCATCCTCGGCTGGCTCGTATCTGGCCTCGCGATCTTGAAGACCATCGGCTACTTCCTTGTGGTCGTTGGCGTCATCCTGTGGGTCCTCGGCTCGATGGGCCGCGCCGTCGGCGGACGCAAGCACTACTACTGACAGCAGTGAGCCCCGGCCGGCATCCGGTCGGAGCTCATCGGCACGTGGGGCCAGACATCGTGGGCCATGACAGCCACGGACGTCTCAGACGACGCCGGGGCAGCTTCTGATGGCCTCGCCCAACGCGGCTGCTTCGTCCGGCGTCATCTCGACGACCAAGCGGCCACCACCCTCGATCGGCATGCGGAGCACGATCCCGCGGCCTTCCTTGGTGACCTCGAGCGGACCGTCTCCGGTCCTCGGCTTCATCGCCGCCATGGGATATCTCTCTTCCGTTGCTTACGCGTGAGAACGTCGAGTGCGCACCGCCCACGCTGGGCCCTAACCATCCGGTACGCACCGTTTGCTGATCATTATCCCGCCAACGCCCCCCAGCACGAAATCCTGATGAGACACACTGTGCGCTGGAACCAGAACGATGACGCCAGAACAAGGAGTCGACAGAACATGACCAAGCCCGATGCCGCACCCGACGCCCACGGCTCGACCGCACCGCCGGCATCGCCGGCATCGGTGTTGTTGGACCTCATCGACGGCGTCGCCACGGTCACGCTGAACCGCCCCGAGGCAATGAATGCGCTGGACATCGCCAGCAAGGACCTCCTGCTCGCGGTCTTGCGGCGGGTGGCCGAGGACCCCACAGTCCGCTGCGTCGTGCTGACGGGCACGGGGCGGGCTTTCTGCGTGGGCCAGGACCTGCGGGAGCACATCGGCCTGCTCGCGAGCCGCGACGAGTCCCTGTGGTCGACAGTGCCGGAGCACTACAACCCCATCGTTGAGCTGCTCTCGACCATGAACAAGCCTGTCATCGCGGCGATCAACGGTGTCGCCGCTGGTGCGGGTGCCTCCTTCGCGTTCGCCGCCGACCTGCGCATCAT
>DASRVZ010000010.1:0-4658 GCA_035654835.1 Dermatophilaceae bacterium
TCGGTGGCCGTGGCGGCTACTTCTCGCATCTGGGCGATGATGGCGCGTTGGCGTCGGTCGTTGTCGATCCATTCCTGGTAGAGCTCGGCCTCGCGGTGGGTGAGGCGTCGGTTGACGGTCTTGGCGTTGACCTTCGCGGTCCACTGCCAGTACGGGCCATGCAGCTGGGGCGGGTCGGCGTGGCAGCGGCAGTTCGGCTTGCCGCAGCGGTTGTGCCGCTGGGCGAGGCTGCCGGCAGCGATGTAGCCGATATCGGCGAGCTGGGCGGCGAGCTTGCGGTAGCGACGCTCGTAGCTGGCTAGTTGGTTCGCGGTGGATCGCGCCATTGTGTGTGTTCCTTCCGGCGTGTCGGAGTGATTCTGTCAGTCCCGATGTCCGATAGTAATCGTACTATCGGACACCGGGAGAGAAGAATGGGAACAGACGCACACGGGCCAGAGGACACGGCAAGTGACGCCGAGCGGCTACGGCGCTTCCGCACCGGCTTCTACCGATGCCTGACCGGCTGGGCCGACGCGACGTTCGAGCTGTGCGACGCGGCGCTGTGCGCGCCGGCACCGATCTCCTCGGTACCGACGCTGAGCCTGGAGCCGACCTTCCGCCGCAGCCACGGCAGCCTGTATAAGGCGCTCGCCCGCGGGCAGGTTGACGCCGAGGCGATGCGCGACCTGCTGGCGCGTCACCGGCCGGGCCGCTGGCCGCTGGTGTTCGCTGTCGACGCATCCACCTGGGCGCGCTGCGACGCCGAAACCAGCCCCGAGCGGGGCTTCTACTACTCTGCGTCCAAGCACTCGGCCGGGAAACCGATCGTGGCCGGCTGGTCCTATCAGTGGGTGACCGGGCTGGACTGGGCGAACAACTCCTGGACCGCACCCATGGACGCCCGCCGGATCCCACCCAAGGCCGATGCCACCGACCTGACCGTGGACCAGGTGCGTGACCTGGTCACTCGGCTTGGTGAGACCGGCACCACGCCGGTGTTCTGCTTGGACGCCGGCTACGACCCGATCGCGCTCACCCACGAACTCGCCGACGTGGCCGCAGGCATCGTGGTCCGGATCCGCGACGACCGGGTCTTCTACACCGATCCCACCCCGCCGGCACCCGACACGAGGGGCCGGCCACGGCGCCACGGCCACAAGGTCAAGCTCGTCGACCCCGCCACCTGGCCAGAACCCGACCACGAGTCGATGACCACCGATGACCGTTACGGCACCGTCAAGGTCTCCGCCTGGCGCGGGCTGCACCCCAAGCTCGGGCGTCGGGGACACTGGGCCAGCCACGACGAACCGCCGATCATCCGGGGCACCGTGATCCGCGTCGACGTCGAACACCTGCCCAAACCCACCTCCCGGACCAAGAAGACCCTGTGGCTGTGGGCCGCCGGACCAGACTTCGACCTCGACATCTGCTGGCGGGCCTACCTACGCCGCTTCGACATCGAACACACCTTCCGGTTTCTCAAGAACACCCTGGGCTGGACCACCCCTTCGGTGCGGACCCCCGAACAGGCAGACCGCTGGACCTGGCTGATCCTCGCTGCCTACACCCAGCTCCGGCTCGCCCGCAGCCTCGTCGACGACCAACGGCTTCCCTGGGAACGACGACGAAAACCCGGCCGACTCACCCCGGCCCGCGTCCGGCGAGGATTTCGTCGACTTGGCCCAACACTGGGCACACCGGCCAGTCCACCAAAATCCCGCACACCCGGACCAGGACGACCCAAGGGAACCCGACGCGAGCGACGTACTCGCTACCCAGCGATCAAGAAAGCCGCATAGCGAAGGTTAAATCGCAAGCTTAGAGCGTGTGCCGACGAGCGAAACCTGGCTCACGGGGCTCGTCATCTCGCAGTCACAAGTTCGATGCCGCGTGCCTTCTGAGTCGGAAGGAGACCCAACTACGACTCTCTCGAGTCGTCTCCTTGGGGCGACGTCTGAAGGCTCCCGGCCTGCATGAGAGCAGCGCTCAGTGCGCGTGGTGTCTCTCGCGCGGAGGGTCCAGTCACCGGCTATGACCGCGGTTTCGCTATCCGCGGATGAGTACGTCGACCCCGCTCGCCAACCCATGATGATTCGCCCTGACGCGGGGCTTGGTACACGGCGAACACAAAGGGGGTCAACCAACAAGGCTCATCGGCGTGACCGGACCCACAATTCGAACTCACGAACTGCTTGCAGATACCTAACCAAGTCCTGGTCGGCCAGACGCGTACCTGGAATTTGGAGAAGCATCTGGACATTGACCGTCCGCAGGTCGTCATTGACGACGAATTCCAAGAACTCGTGCATCGACTGCCGCGCGCCGTCGAACTGACGATTGACGATCGATACGAGGTATTCAACGTCTTCGAGTTGTTCGAATGGGAACGCGTTCGGGTCGAGCAGAGGGAGAAGTGCCCCGTTTGTGTCTCTGGTTTGGGAGTCACCGTCGAACGAATGAGCATCTTGTGCGCGGTCGTTGGCTAGCAGACACGCGATACCCAAGTTCGCCGAGTCGCCGTTGAGGGAAAGCTTGAAACTGTAGGAACGTGCCATGCGAAGAGGAACGTTACGCATGAGCGGGGGAAGCGTCTCCCCGAAATCCAACGCCGTGTCGATCCAGAACCTGCCCCCGGGCTTCATCATCAACTGCCGTTGGCCTTTGGGATAAGCGAACGGAGGGAACTCGCCCTCGGGCACTTCAAGAACTCCTACACGCTGCACTGCGTCCGGTTGAACGGCGGCGAACTTCTCCAATACCACCGATGCCTGCTGGTACTGGTAGGCGATGTCGAGGTACATCCCCAGCCCATCAGGGGGGTTCTCGCCCCACCTGGGAATGATGAAGTTCCTACAGCCCTCCTCGACCTTGAGGAGGTACTCCCGAATGCCCTCCCCGTATTGGGAGTATCGGCGCGGAAGGAAGTACCTGGCATAAGTTCCGGTGGTTGAATCCCAGAAGTATTCGTCACAGAAGTCATCGGTGAGCGGCGCACTGTCAACCACGGAACGGACCTGGACCTTGCCGGGGTCCAGGGTCTCGACTCTCGTCAGACGCTCCTCTTCAGTGGGTGGAGGCGGTGCCTCCCCGTGCAAATGGAACACTCGTTCCCCCTGTGCGCGTTCAACTCAAACTCTGGTCAGGAATCTATCGCGTCTGGGACACTCCGAGTCGCTTTCACCCCGAAAGGCACCGATCGGGGGGCGCGCTACGTGCGTGACAGGCGATGGTGCTGCCGACCACGAGCAGCGCGAACACGCTGCGCCCACGGGAGCAGCGACAAGCCGCCTACTGATCAACAGAGTTCTGCAGTGGATCTCAGTGCAGCCGGACTCTCGTTGGCTGGAGAGCACGCTCATCGATGAGCGGGCACATTCGACGGTCCCGCATGGTCCATCCGAGAAGGATGCCGCCGAGGGTGGCGAACGTGTCTGTCTTTTGGTTACTGGCACAGGTCCGGGTTGTTCCGGTCGGCCCTCCGGTAGGTGGCCTGTCGCGGATGCCGGTCGTAGCCATCGCGACCGTCGTAACGAGCATTGGCGAGGCCGCGTCGGATCAGGCCCAAGCCGGTGTCACGCCCCGAGTCGTGGACGAACCGGAGCAGCCGCCCGTAGTGATCACGGTCGTCCACACCCGCCGGGTTTACCAGCCGCGCCTCTCCGCCAACCCACCGGTCCAACTTGCGCTTCGCGGCCCGGTAGCCGCACGGACAGCAGCAGCGGGTGGCGATGGCCCGGGCGCTGTCGATGGACCCCGACATGATGATGTTCGACGAGCCGACCTCGGCGCTCGACCCCGAGCTGGTGGGCGACGTGCTCGCCGTGATGAAGGACCTCGCGTCCGAGGGTATGACGATGATGGTCGTCACCCACGAGATGGGATTCGCGCGCGAGGTCGGCAACAAGCTGGTCTTCATGGACGACGGCATCATCGTCGAGGAGGGTGACCCGCGCGAGGTGCTGGGCAACCCCCAGCACGAGCGCACCCAGGCGTTCCTCTCCAAGGTGCTCTGAGGCTCAGCGCAACCAGGCGCGGGCGCAGCCGGTGATCGTGGCCGGGACGTCGGCAGGCATCACGAAACTCACGACGCAGCGACGGCTCCGGCAATCCTGCCCCTGCACGACAGGTGCGGTCATGGCCAGCTCGAACGGGCCACCGAGGTCTGTCACGCGGCCAGCGTGCCGCCGAAGACCTGCCAGGCCAAGGCCGACTTGGCTGTCAGTTCAGGACGATGTAGGTCCCAAGGGCACAGTTGGGACACACCGCCCGCAGGTCGGTCGGCACAAGACCCTGAGGGTTACGGTTCAGTCCGTTGTGACAGTGGGACGGTGTTGCGGCGCTGTCCGTTCTGCGCTCGGCCGTAGATCTCGTCGAGTTGGGTCGTCGTTTGATGTGCTGTGCGGCGCCGCGGGCGTGCCGCACATATTCCCCAAGTATTCGGCCAGAAGCCCACTCGCGAGGTCAAGCTCGAGCAAGAGTCGAATCGCCGCGCCGAGGTGTTTGCGCAGGTCAGCGCACGTTTCCGCAAACGACGGCAGGTCTGTCGCTGACCCTGTCGATGGACAAGGGGTCGCAGAGTCCAGTCGCTCTTGCCGAGCGCGACCCGGACATATCCGTTTGTCGGGTGACCGGCGAGCTGATGCGGTGACGGGGGATGTATTGGAGCAGCCGTTGTC
>DASRVZ010000011.1:0-2036 GCA_035654835.1 Dermatophilaceae bacterium
TCATCGATGCGGGGGCGGACGGCCTGGTGCTGTTCAACCGTTTCTACCAGCCCGACATCGACCCCAAGACCCGCAAGGTGGCACCGACGCTGGAGCTGTCGTCCTCGTCAGAGCTTCGGCTGCCACTGCGCTGGACCGCCATCCTCTCCGGACGCGTCGAGGCGTCGCTCGCCGTGACGACCGGGGTCCACACGGGCGCCGACGTCGCCCGCTGTCTGCTTGCCGGCGCCGACGTGGCGATGATGACCTCGGCGCTGCTGGTGAACGGCCCCGGGCACGTCGCTGCGGTCGAGCGCGAGCTCGTCGAGTGGGCCGCCGAGTCCGGCTTCGAGTCGGTGACACAGCTCAAGGGCAGCGTCAGCCAGCGCAACGTCGCGGACCCGTCCGCGTTCGAAAGGGCGAACTACATGTCCACCTTGATCGGCTTCACCAACTCGTTCCACTGACACGGGTACCAGGTGCATCACGGAGTCGCTCGTGGCGAGAGCTCATCAGCAGGGCGTGCTCTTGTTGGCATACAACATGCATAGTCATCGGGTGGTTTGACTAGTCATATTGATCAGTATGTCTAGGTCATATCTGTCCGATTGTGCAATTACCGCGAAACGTGGATGCTACAGATACACCCGACGTCCGACCGAAGGAGACGCCATGACGGCCGACCCCCAGAACCTCCCTGCAGCATCCCCGATCATGGCCGAGCCATATCGGATCAAGACCGTTGAGACCCTGCCGATCAGGACCCGCGCCGACCGTCAGAAGGCCCTTGTCACGGCCGGCTACAACACCTTCCTGATCAAGAGCGGCGACGTCTACATCGACCTGCTGACCGATTCCGGCACCAACGCGATGAGCGACCGCCAGTGGTCGGCCATCATGTCCGGCGACGAGGCGTACGCCGGGTCGACGAGCTTCGACGAGCTCTACGACGCGGTAAAGGAGTTCTATGGCTTCCCCTACGTCGTGCCGACCCACCAGGGCCGTGGCGCGGAGCACCTGATCTCCAAGATCCTCATCAAAGAGGGACAGACCGTCCCGGGCAACATGTACTTCACCACGACCCGAGCCCACCAGGAGCTCGCTGGCGGCACCTTCGTCGACATCATCATCGACGAGGCCCACGAACCCAGCACCCAGCACCCGTTCAAGGGCAACGTCGACCTGGCCAAGCTGCAGGCGATCATCGACCGTGAGGGCGCGGCGAACATCGCCTACGTCAACGTCATGGTCACTGTGAACCTCGCCGGTGGTCAGCCCGTGTCGATGCAGAACCTGCGCGAGGTCAGCGAGCTGTGCCGCCGCAACGACATCATTGTGTGGTCCGACGCGACCCGCCTGGTCGAGAACGCGTTCTTCATCAAGGAGCGCGAGGAGGGCTACGCCGACAAGCCGGTGCGCGAGATCGTCTTCGAGATGATGACCCACTTCGACGGCTGCACCATGTCCGGCAAGAAGGACTGCCTGGTCAACATCGGTGGCTTCCTCGCGATGCGCGACGAGAGCGTCTACAAGCGGGCCTGCGAGCTCGTCGTCGTGTACGAAGGAATGCCGACGTATGGCGGGATGGCCGGCCGCGACATGGCCGCGATGGCCCAGGGGATCCACGAGATGGTGGACGACGACTACATCGCGCACCGCATCCACCAGGTCCGTTACCTCGGCGAGCAGCTCTTGGCGGCCGGCGTGCCGATCGTGGAGCCGATCGGTGGGCACGCGGTCTTCCTCGACGCCAAGCGGTTCCTCCCGCACCTGACGCAGGAGGACCTGCCGGCGCAGTCCCTAGCCGCTGAGCTGTTCCTCGACAGTGGCGTTCGCTCGATGGAGCGTGGCATCGTCTCAGCTGGTCGGAACTCGGCCACGGGGCGCAACAACACGCCGAACCTCGAGCTCGTGCGGCTGACCATCCCCCGCCGGGTCTACACCGACCGGCACATGGACGTCGTGGCGGCCTCGGTCATTGCGCTGTTCGAGCGTCGTGACGAGATCAAGGGCCTGAAGATGGTCTACGAACCGCCGACACTGCGGTTCTTCAACGC
>DASRVZ010000012.1:0-3255 GCA_035654835.1 Dermatophilaceae bacterium
GATCAACACCATCGGAACGCCGACGCCGGGCGTCGTGCTCGAGCCCGCGAAGACCACGTTGGCGCCCATGGTGTTGGGCGAGCGAAAGGGGCCGGTCTGTCCGAACGTGTGCGCGGCTGCGAAGGGCGTGCCGGCGCCGAGTCCGCGGTCGGCCCAGTCCCGCGGGGTGATCAGCAGCTCGGCATCGATGGCATCGCTGAAGCCCTGATAGCCAGCATTCTCAACGGCTTTCAGCATGTGCTCGCGGTAGGGACCACGCAGCCTGGCCCAGTCGACCGGCTGCGCATGGGCAAGGTTGGGGGTCGGAAAGAGCACGTATGCCGAGCTGTGCCCAGCAGGCGCCAGCCCCGGGTCGGTGGTAGACGGCAACGAGACCAGGAAGGACGGGTCACGCATCAACCGCCCGGCGTCGAGATTGTCGAAGACCCGCGACCAGGCATGGCCGAAGGTCATCGTGTGGTGGGCTGCGTCGGGCCAGGTCTTCTTGACCCCGGCGGCAAGGACAACGCACGACGGCGAATACTGCCTCCTGTCAGGGCTGCTCGTCGCCGAATGGCGGCCGGTCACTGTGCGTCCACCAGCAGGCGATCGACGCCGTGTTCGGCCCAGGAGCGCGAGCGCAGCGGGTCGATCGGGTGTCATCACCACGGCGTCAGGGGACCAGCTGCGCCCGTCGAGACTCCGAAGCTCGGTGACCCGATCTCCGCTCCACGTCACGGCAGAGAGCGTGGTGTCGAAGGCGAACTCAACGCCTGCCTTGCGCGCCGCTGCTTCCATGGCGGTAGGGAGGGCATTCATCCCGCCGACGGGGTAGAAGACGCCTTCGACCATGTCCATGTAGGAGATCACCGAGTAGATGGCCAGTGCGCTGGCTGGGGAGACCCCTGCATACATGGACTGGAAGCTGAAGACGCGCTGGAGGCGCTCGTCGCGGAAGTAGCGGGCGACCGTAGGCCCAAGCCGTGAAAACCCGCGCAGGGCAACGAGCTTGGCCAATGAAGTGCCGACGAGGTCAACGGGGGAGTCAAAGTTCCGGTCGATGAAGTCGCGCATCTGCAGGCGATACAGGCGGGTGACGAACTCGACGTAGCGTTGGTAGCCGTCGCCGTCGTGGGATCCGTTGGAACCACTGAAGATCCGGATGCGTTCGGCCATCTCGGCAACATCGTTGGTGACGGAGAGTGCTGTCCCGTCGGCGAACTGGGCGCGATAGGCAGGATCGACGGGTCGCAGGGTGACCCAGTCGGAGAGCTGCTCACCCAGTGCCGCGAAGCAGTCGGCAAACAGGTCGGGCATCGTGAGGACGGTGGGGCCCGTGTCGAGGTGATAGGTCCCTCCATCCGTTGCTTGCAGGGACACCCGCGCTGCCCTGCCGCCGGCAGCGGGCTCGACCTCCAGGACGGTTACCCGGCGCCCGGCCCCAGCCAGATGCATGGCCGCCGACAGGCCCGCCAGCCCGGCGCCGACGACAACCACGTGGTCAGGGGTCGCGCCGTGATGCGCTTGCTTGATGCCGTGCCGCCGCGTGGTCGCTCGACCGCTCACGCCGAGCGGGCGGTCGAGACGTCGATGAGGGTGTCCAGTGCCGCCCTGCCCTCGTCGGTCAGCGTGGTCGTGGAGTGAAGGGCCGTGCGAGCTGACACGCTGAGCTCCTGGATCAACTGCTCTACGCGATCAAGGGCGCCGCTGGCGGTGATCGCACCGCGCAGCTCGTCGACCCTCGGCTCGTCCAGATCCGGCAGGCCGAGCAGCTTGTCGAACATCTCGACGGTGGTCTGGCTGGCGTGGTCCAGGGTGAGAGCGACCAGGACGGTGAGCTTGCCCTCGCGTAGGTCGTCGCCTGCGGGTTTGCCCGTCTCGGTCGGGTCTCCGAAGACGCCGAGCACGTCATCGCGGAGCTGGAAGGCTTCGCCGAGGTCGAGCCCGTAGGTCGAGAGAGCGTCGAGGTCGGCCGCGCTGACACCGGCCGCCGCGGCTCCGATGAGCAGTGGGTGCTCGATGGTGTACTTGGCGCTCTTGTACCGAATCACCCTTCGGGCGGTCGTGACTCGTTCATCTGTGGCCAGCTCGTCCCAGCCGCGGGCGGTCTCGAGCACGTCAAGGAACTGACCGCCCATCAGCTGCGTGCGCATCCGGTCGAAGAGCGGGCGGGCACGGGCCAGCTCGGCCGCGGGGAGCCCCGACGTCGCAAAGAGCTCGTCGCTCCAGGTCAGGCACAGGTCGCCGCCAAGAATGGCACCGGCGAGGCCGAACCGGTCGCCGCTGCCAGCCCAGCTGGCGGCCGCATGCTCACTGGCCAGGCGTTTGTGTGCCGTCGGCATACCGCGTCGGGTGTCGCTGTCGTCCATGACGTCGTCATGCAGCAGCGCTGCGGCCTGGAAGAACTCCATTGCTGTCGCCGCCCTGATGATGGCCCCGCTGTCCGGTCCACCGCCGGCCCGATATCCCCAGTAGAGGAAGCCAGCCCGCAGCCGCTTGCCACCTCGCACCAGCGCACTCACTGCCTCGACCAAGGGGGTGAGGTCGTCGCCGATCTCGGACAGGACGGCCGACTGGCTGGAGATTTCGGCGTCGACAGCGATCTGCACGCGTGCGCGCAGGTCGCTGGTGTCCAATGGGTTCGACAAGGGCCCTCCCGGATGCTGAGTGGTCTGAGCCTACGTGCTGTCGGTCGCATAGTCTGGCCGGCATGGCGCGCGGAACCTCATCGATCCTCCCTCAGCCGGAGCACCTCAGCCGCTCGATTCCGCGACTGCTGGCCGAAGCGGGCACGTCGTACAGCTTCGAGTTCTTCCCGCCCAAGGACGATGTGGGGGAGCGGACCCTGTGGGAGGCGATTCGGCACCTGGAGCGCGCTCGCCCGACGTTCGTCTCGGTGACCTATGGGGCAGGCGGCTCAACCCGGGACCGCACCGTGCGGCTGACGAGCAGGATCGCGCGCGAGACCACCCTGACGCCGATGGCTCACCTGACGTGTGTGGGGTCGACCGTGGCCGAGCTACGTCAGGTCGTGGGGGAGTATGCCAGCACAGGTGTGCGCAACGTGCTCGCGCTGCGCGGGGATCCGCCCGGTGGCCCGGGGACCCCCTGGACACCCCAGCCCCATGGTCTCAACCACGCGGACGAGCTCGTGGCCCTGGTTCGTTCGCTGGGCACGTTCACCGTTGGCGTGGCCGCGTTCCCTGACCAGCACCCCGAGTCCTCGAGCCTCGACCAGGACGCCGACGTGCTCGTACGCAAGGCCGACGCGGGAGC
>DASRVZ010000013.1:0-4271 GCA_035654835.1 Dermatophilaceae bacterium
CAGGGGCTTGACGTCCTGGACGCGCACTCGGGTAGTTCCCTGCGCAGGTGCGGTCACATCAGCCTCCTCAACCTCGTCTCAAATTCTACCCGACCTGCTCATCCACCGACCTGCTCAAAACCCCATCCAAGTCTTTCATCAGCCCAGATTTCGCCATCGAGTTCTTGAGCAGGCGAGGGTGACCAGAAGACCAGTCCTGCTAACGGTTTTGCTAACACCAGCCTCGTGCAAGGTGGACACGACAGGACCCACGGGCCTTCTGCTGAGCACGAATCCACACGCGGACGGACCCCTCGGACCCCTTTCGAAGTCCTGAAAATCGGAAGGTCGGCGGTTCGACCCCGCCCCTGGCCACCACTTCCACCGCAGGTCAGACCGCGTCTGACCTGCGGTTTTGTCTGTGGGATGGCTCGGATTTCCTCGCGTTGACTGACCATGAGTGACCGTGAATCCGCCCGGTTGGCCAGGAGTTATCGCACGAGTTATCGCACGGAACTTCGATCCGAAAGCTCTGGAGGCGAAATCCCAAGGTTCCGCCGGCGCATGCTTGTCCGACTGCAAGATCAGAATGGAAGGAACTACAGCCTTGTAACTAGGATACCCGGCCCCTCCGACACTCCCTAAAGTTATCCACATCACCTGGGATTCGAGGACGGGTCGAGGCACAGTCGCATATTAGGCGGACCCACCCCCATCGCTGTCGAGGAAATCGCGGAGCAACTTCAACTGCTCGAAGATCTCGTCATAGGTCACCAGCCGGACGCCCGACAGGTGCTCGCGGTAGAGCTCGAACGACTTCTGCTTGTCAGCCGTATCGAGCTCAGCGGCCCTACCGGCCACGACGAAGCACCGCGGGGAGTTGCTGACCCACGAACTGTCGCCCGTCCTCGACTTCGTGTCCGCTTCATGCCTCGTCAGTTGCAGAGCTTGGTCGAGCACCTGAGTCACAGCCTGGCTGATCTCCGAGTCGACCCCGAACACGCCCTCGCGGTAAGGCCGCTTCCTCATCAGTTGAGTGCACGGTTTCTTGATTTCAACCAACGAGGCGTTGTTGGTCATCGAGTTCTTGAGCAGGTAGTCAGCGATCTTCTTGCCCTTTACCGAGTTGTCCCCTTCGCCTATGGGCACTTGAGAGTCGATGAAGACGGTTGGGCCGCCGAACAAGAGCTGGAGGACGAAGACGTTCTCCTCGAAGAACTTCTGCCACCAGTCCTCGTTGTGCCGGGCATCGAGCGCATCCCCATATGCCTTGATCAGTTGGTCGAGGTTGACCAACTCGATGTCATGCTGAAGTCGCACGAGCTTCTCTGGATTGGTAGCAGCGATGGTCGTTGCGCTGGACGCCGCCGCCGAAAGCAACTCGTCCTGCTCCTCGTCGCTGAGAGGCTCCTCGCCGGCAGCGACCCTAGTGATCCACTTCGACGTGGGCAGCCGTCCGAGCGACAACTCCTTGGTGTCGAGGCTGAGGGTCTGTGCAAGGTCGTTGTGGACGAACGTCTCCTTGACACGGCGGATGCCGAGATCCCCACGGTTCTTGATCCTGGTCAACTCCGCTCGCAGCGAGTCGAGTCGACCGAAACTCAATCGGAAGGCCCGTCCGTGGACCCTTGGTTCGCCCGACGCCACAAGCTCAATCGTGTTGCAGTCGGTGGTCTCCTCGATGAGATCAATGATCGGATCGCACTCTTGCGCGAGACCTAGCTAGACGGTATGTAGGTGCTCGCGTCGTGCGGGCCGGGGTCGCGCCCAACATCATCGTCGCCAGCCGTTCCGGGCTCAGCTTCAACGACTTCGCCGCCAACCTGGGCCCCATCGTGGTCATCCTGCTGGTGGTCTTCATCGGGCTGTGCCGGATCATGTTCCGCTCCGCGTTCACCTACGACGAGCAGCGCGCGGCGGCCGTCATGGAACTCGACGAGACGGAGATGATCCGTGACCGTGGGCTGCTCGTGCGTTCAGGCATCATCCTCGGCGCCGTCGTCGTCGGGTTCACCGTGTCGCTGCTCATCGGCGAGCTGGCGTTCGGCCCCGGGAGCGACCGCGACAATCACGTCAAAGTCACCGTCCTCGCCGTCCTCGCCGGCTCCATCACGGCCGCCGCGCTCGCCGGCATACTCCTGCGCGCCCGCAGCAACCTCTACCAACGCCTGTTCGCGGAGGAGGCGGCCGACCCGGACCACGACGGCACCCCCAACGCCTACCAGTCGGACCAGTAGGTGAGACCGGCCGCGCCCGCCCTGCACTGGATGTAGCCGTGCCACAGCCCACGGTCTTGGGCCAGTCGACCGCCCGTCACTGGATGCACTCCAAGGCTCTCGTCTCGAGGCTCTCCCTTGGGCGGACGACTCGTACTGATTCGGAGATCAGCCGAAGGCGTAGTAGCGCAGCCAAAGGTATCCGCAGGCGATGACGATGGTCGTGGTGGCGACGATGAGGCCGTACTTGGTGAACTTCCAGAACGAGATGGGGTGGCCGTTGCGGGCTGCGATGCCGATGATGACGACGTTGGCGCTGGCCCCCACCGCGGTCGCGTTGCCGCCCAGGTCGGCGCCCAGGGTCAGGGCCCACCAGAGCGCGTTCGCCTGCGGTGCGCCGTGGCCGGTACTCACCAGGTCCTGGACCAGGGGTGTCATCGTCGCCACATAGGGGATGTTGTCAATGATGCCCGAGAGTGCGCCCGAGCCGAAGATGAGCGCGCTGGCGGCCAAGAACCAGTGGTCGCCAAGGGCCTGGGTGGCGGCCTTGCCGAGGGACTCGATGACCCCTACCTGGACCAGCGCACCGACCATGATGAACAGGCCCATGAAGAAGACAAGCGTGGGCCACTCGACCTCCTCGAGGAACTCGGGTGGGTCGAGCTTGGAGACCGCGACTAGGGCGCCGGCTCCCAGCAGGGCAACCATCGAGGGCTCGATGTGCAGGGCGGAGTGCGCGATGAACCCGACGACGACGGCGCCGAGGATGATGCCTGAACGCACGAGCAGCCCACGGTCACGGATCATCTCCATCTCGTCGAGTTCCATGACGGCCGCCGCGCGCTGCTCGTCGTAGGTGAACGCGGAGCGGAACATGATCCGGCACAGCCCGATGAAGACCACCAGCAGGATGACCACGATGGGGCCAAGGTTGGCGGCGAAGTCGTTGAAGCTGAGCCCGGAACGGCTGGCGACGATGATGTTGGGCGGGTCACCGACCAGGGTCGCGGTGCCGCCGATGTTAGACGCCATCGCCTCGGCGATCAGGTAGGGCACAGGGGGTACGCCGAGGCGTTCGCAGACCAGCAGGGTGACCGGCGCGATCAGCAGAACGGTGGTGACGTTGTCCAAGAGAGCCGATGCCACCGCGGTGATGATCACCAGCATGACCATCACGGCAAAGGGCCGACCCCGGGCTCGCTTGGCCGCCCAGATCGCCAGATAGTCGAAGACTCCTGTCTGTTTCATGACGCTGACGATGACCATCATCCCCAGCAGCAAGAAGATGACGTTCCAGTCGACGCCGGTCTTCTCGCTGAAGAAGGCGACCCGGGTATCGACCACCCCCAGCAGCACCATGGCTGCTGCCCCGCCCAGCGCGGCAGCCACCCGATGAATCCGCTCGGTCGCGATCAGCACATAGGCGCCGGCAAAGGCGACTAGGACCAGGACCGTGGTCACGGGCGGTCCGGCGCATCTGGAGTCCAGTGTCCCACCAGGCGGCTGACAGTGATCGCGCCAAGCAGTCGGTTGCCGTCGATGACGGCGACCATGGGGCTGCCCAGGCGAGCCATCAGCGCGGCGACCTCAATAGTGGTGGCGTCCTGGTCGACCACCGGCAGGTCGTCCACGTCGGGTTTGGCCGGGAGCAGGTCGCGCACGGTGCGACCGGCCAGCCTGGCGTACAGCTGGTCGGAGGCCTTCTCGTCATAGGCTCGCGCCAGCGCCGGGTCGTCCTGGACGTAGCGGGGAATCACGAACCGCAGCACCTCCGAACCTGACAGGACGGTGAAGGGGTTTCCGGCCCCGTCGCAGACGATCACGCCGGGCAGTCGGCCATCACTCATGATCTTGACTGCTTCGGTGGCATCAGCGTCCACGCCCACGGTGGGGAAGGGTTCGACCAGATCGCGTGCATACATCGGCACTCCCAAGCTAGATGCAATACCGTTCAATTAGAGTTACATGGGTGTAGTTTGTTGGCATGCCCCGTACCGGTTGGAGGAAGTCCGAGTCGGATCGGCGGTTGCCGGATCTGGTGTCGGTTGGTCTGTTGATGAAGGTTTTCCCCGCGGA
>DASRVZ010000014.1:0-7073 GCA_035654835.1 Dermatophilaceae bacterium
GTGGTCACTGCCATCGGGCTGAGCAAGGCCACCATGCGCAACATCCGGCAGAACCTGGTCTTCGCCGTCGTCTACAACGGCTTCGGGATCCCCGTCGCCGCAGGCGCGCTCTACCCGCTGCTCGGCTGGCGGCTCTCACCCATGCTGGCCGCCGCCGCCATGGCAGCCTCGTCGCTGTCCGTGGTGGGCAACGCCAACCGCCTGCGTCGTTACCACCCACCCGCTCCTGGCCCGGCCGCGGTCCTGCCCCTCGCCACCGACGCGAGCTCACCTGCACCGGAACCGCTCGGAGCGACCTTGGGCGGTGAGCGGTGATGGAACAGGACTACGGCCTGTGGCCGCTGGTGATCATCAACAGCATCCTGCTGATCGTCTTCGCTGGAAGCTTCTTCCACCCGCGGACAACACGGGACTGGCGAGCCATGGGGGCCTACTCGGCGTTCATCGTCGCGCTCTTCACCGAGATGTACCGCGCGCCACTGACCATCTACCTTCTCTCCGGTTGGCTGGGTTCCCGCTTCCCGGCGTTGCAGCCCACCCACTCCGGTGGGCACCTGTGGAACGACCTCATCGGCTGGCAGGGCGACCCGCACGTCAGCCCCTTCCACCTCGCGAGCTACGCCGTGCTCATCGCCGGGTTCTGGCTGATCTCCACCGCCTGGACGCAGCTGCACACCGCCGCCCGTGACGACCGGCTGGCCACCACCGGCCCCTACGCGTGGGTCCGTCACCCGCAGTATCTGGGTTTCCTCGCCATCATGGTCGGGTTCCTGCTGCAGTGGCCCACCATCCCCACCCTGGTCATGTTCCCGGTGCTGGTCTACGTGTACTGGCGGCTGGCCTCCGCCGAGGAACGCGAGCTCGCGGCCCGCTACCCCGACGACTGGCCCCCCTACGCCGCGCGCGTGCAGCGACTCCGGCCACGCCGTCCCGCTGCACTCCTCTTGACCCGACCGCCCGCCGGGCGGCCAGGACCTCGATCCACCTAGCTCGATCCACCCAGAAGGAGAACTGCCATGCGCATCCGTAACCGACTCATCGCCTCCACCGCCATCATCGCGGGGCTGCTGGCTCTCTCAGCCGGCCCGGCACTTGCCGCCACGCCCAACTTCGGCTCGCACGTCCGTGTCTGCGCGCAGACGATGGGATTCAGCGGCACCCTCAACCCGGGCATGCACCGAGGCGCTGCTGGCTGGGACGGCGAACCATGCCGGTGACATCCGCGCTGCGAGACGTCACACATCCCGACGCCCGCTCGCCGAGAGCGAGCGGTTCCGGGCGCGACTTCCCGGCTACGGCGGCTCCCGAGTCCTCCTGGACGGCGCGCTCACCAGGACGTGGGACGAGACCCTGCCACTGCTGGTCGGTCTGGCATGGCTCGCCGCCCTAGCCATCGCCGTCGGCCTCACGTATCGCCACGCCACCCAGCCCACCAGTCGAGCCCCCTTGCGCGTGCACGACCCGCGAACGCGGGATCACGGAGTTGACGACCGAGTAAGTGGGCCAGCGCGACTGGGGGAGTTCGTGCGGCCACCCCGGCCGCCTGGTCGGCCCGGGAGGCGCTGGAGTAGCTGGTGGGGGACCGGACCCCGCCGACGGAGACGCGGGTCACTGCCCGGATTGTGCTCTTCGGCGATGAGGTCTGCACAGCGAGGCCCACCCTCGGTGTGGACGTTGTCGCCCGTACCCGCCAGTTGGTCCGCGTAATAGGGCCGTTGGTCCCTGGTGTCGCACGCATCAGTGGCGCAGTCTGGCCCCATGTCGGTGCCTCTGGCCCTACTCGTCCGGCTCCCGGTCGGTGACCGGCGGTCGTTCCTGGCCCGCCAGTTGAGAGTAGTCGTCGCAGTCGCCTCGATCGGTCTGTTCGGCCTGTTTGCCGTGGCCCCGCCGGCGTCGGCTGACGGCGGGGGCGAGACCAACGAGGGGTATCTGCTAGTTCAGCAGGCACTGGGTCACCTGGCGCACGACACCAGCAGCGGGGGCATCGACCTCGCCATGGAGAAGGTCGAGGACGCGCTCGCCACGGAGGACCAGGACGGCGTCGCGGTCGCCGATGTCGAGCAAGCGGAACGGGCACTAGAAGCCGGCCGGGCCGGGCATGCCCGAGCACTGCTGCAGGGCTCGATCAGGCAGGCCCTGAGCGAGCTGGGGCCGGCGACCGGTGAGCAGACCGGAACGACGGTGGTGGCGCCCCCACTGCCCGGCAGGGAAGCCTTGACGGGGCGTGACTGGGGATTCCTGGCCGCCTCCATGGTCTTCCTCTTGGCCGGGATGGGGTTGGCGCTCCGGTTCCGACCACGCGACACCATCGGTGAGCTGCGTCAGCGTCTCGGTGCGTCACGCACCGCCGTTGACGATCGCGCGGGCAGCCCGACAGAGGTCGAGAGGGAGATCTGATGCCCACCGTCCGCAACGAGGCTTCGGTCGAAGCGCACCGCACGAGCCGGACGCGGAAGATCATCGACGTCATCGACGATCGCCTCGGCATCAAGGCTCTGGAGTATCCGGTTCCCGAACACGCGAACAACCTGGCGTGGAGCCTCGGCGGGGTCACGGCGGCCGCCTTCGGGCTGCTGATCGTCACGGGAGTTCTCCTCGTTCAGTTCTATTCTCCGGTGCCCGAGTCGGCGAACCAGTCGATCCGCGACATGGTGACCCAGGTGTGGGGGATGGGCTTTGTCCGAGCCCTGCATTTCTGGGCGGCGCAGGCGATGTACGTGACCGCGGTGCTGCACCTGCTGCGGGTCTTCCTCACCGGCTCCTACAAGCGGCCCCGCGAGGGCAACTGGCTGGTCGGCGTGGCCATGCTCGGGCTGGTGATCCTCGCCCTGTTCACCGGCACGGTCCTCAAGTGGGACCAGGAGGGCTTTGAGGCCCTCGAGCACAACCTGGAGATCGGCCAGCTCCTCGGAGGAGCCGGGATCTGGTTCTCACCCGAGTTCGCCGACCGACTCCCGATCCTGGTCCGGCTCTACGGCGCCCACGTCGTGATCATCCCCGGGCTCATCCTCGTGCTGGTCACCCTGCACGGCCTGCTCGTCAAGAGGCACAAGATCTCCCCGCACCCGTCTCTGCCTACCGACTCATCCGGTGACCAGGCCCCCGCGGAGGAGCCCACCGAACCATTCACCCACCACCTGCGCCGGATCGGGGCGTTCGGTCTCGCCCTGACCGGGATGCTTGGAATCCTGGCGGTGCTGCTGCCCCCGGCGGTGGGACCGGCGCCGGTGGCGGGCTTGGAGATCACTAAGCCGCCGTGGAGCTTCTGGTGGATGTTCACGCTGGAGAACTGGTTCGGTCTGTCGGGGATCCTCTACGGCGGGGGCGCCCTGTTCCTGCTGCTGGCGATCCTGCCGTTCGTGGACCGAAGCCCGAACCGGCTGTGGACGCGCCGCCCGGTCGCCATGGCCCTCGGGCTGCTCACCCTGCTCCTCATCCTGGTCCTGACGATCCTGATGGGATTCACCGAGACCACGACGCACCTGGAGATGCTCGGATGAGCGTGTCACGCCGAACCTCCTCCCCGATGCCACGGGCCCGCTGGGCGTTCTGGGGCCTGGTGGCGATCGCCGTCCTGACTGCGGGATCGCTGACTGCCGGGCTCGGCGCCGACCCCAGTCCGCTGACCGGGCTGCGCGTCGCCGCGAGCGGGCTGGTCCTCATCGGCTCGCTCGCCCTCGCCGCGCGGGTGATGGTCGCCCTCGAGCGGGCTCGCCGGCGGGCCCGTCGACTGATGATGTGACGGACCAGGAGACGGCAACCCATTACCGGTAGCCAGCGCCACGCCGTAGCGCAGTTTCCCGCGACGCCGGTCGGCCAGCAGGCGGTGCCCAGCCGCGGGTCGAAGAATAACTCGGTAAACGCGGCGCTGTCCTCAGCAATTGCTGCGAAGACCGGACCCACAGAAGAGGTCCGACGTCAACGCACCGCAAGGTCCCATCGGAGAAACTCAGCTCGACAGTGCGCGCGGACCCCGCGCGAGCACCGCGGAGCCTCGCCGTCGTGATGAGCATCGCATCCTCCTCTCTGGTAAGCGGCAAGGCGTCCTGGTCATCCTGCACCCGCGTGCGTCTACCAGAACCCACGACTGTCTATGCATGCCATTCGCCGGATCAGCCGCCCTGAAGTTCTTCCCGAGCGACGCGCCGTGCGATGTCCTCGACGTCGGCCGAAGTGAGGCTTTCGGGCTGCTTCTCGCCCACTGCCTGCCGGAGCAGGCGGCGGACCAGAGCAGAGGTCGGGATGTGCTCATCCGCGGCCCGGCTGCGAAGCTGAACGTCCAGTTCCTTGTCGATGCGCAGGTGCATGGGCACGTCCAAGGTGCTGGCTTTCTCCGCGATGTCGGCCTCGACGGCCTTCGCTTCCTCTTGAGCCACCTCGGCCCGGATTGCGTCATGTCGGGTTCGGCGCGCAGCTCGAGCCTTATCCGTTGTGTCAGTCATCGATTGGTCTCCTTACCTTCGAGGTACTCACGTAGATCAGCACCACGCGCCTTCCACGCGGTCACGCCTGACCAGTCCTCCGGGTCGACGATCACGGTGAGCACGAAGTCGGCGCTCGATGAGTAACCGATGATCCGTACGTAGGCCGCCGTGCTCTTCGGATCCGGGTCGCGAACCACACGGTTGGCGTCTGTGGCCGCCTCGAGCGTCCAGTCAGGTTCGATGTCGGTAGAGCCCGGGTAGCGGGCGGAGCGGTCGCGGATGTGGGCGGCGTCCTCGTCGTCCCACCACAGCTCACCCGTCACGCCACAGCTCACCCGTCACGTCGCCAGCGTAGCGCAATGCGCTACATTCCGGCCGGCAGTTACCTTGCGGCGGCCACGAAACTTCGGTCTAGACCCAATACCGTTCAGTTAGGGTGGAACAAGGACGCTGACGGCCTCGGCGATGCTGTGTTCGGGCTGGGGCCAGGTCCGGTGTTCGGCGCGTTTGACGCGGTAGCTGCTCATCTTGCGTTTGACGACGCGGGCGGCGGCTCGTAGTCGCCGGCGGGGCAGTAGTTCGTCGCCGATCTCGGCGATGGCAGTGTGCAGGGCGACGCGCAGCGCGGTCGTGGCGGTGCCGGTACCGGTGCGCACGCTGCGCCGGGCCGCGTTCAGGGAGCGGGTGAAGGAGACCCGGTCGGGGTCGACGTCGTGCTGGTCGGCGGTGGTGTGCATCAGCGCCCGGATCGCGTAGTGCACGCACAGGTAGCCGTAGGTTTCCTGGCGGACGCCGTCGGGGGTCTTGGAGCGCAGTACGACGCGTGGGCCGCGTTGGTGGGTCTTGAGCTCATCGAGGGTGGACTCGATCTCCCAGCGTTCGGCGTACAGCGCGGCGAGCTCGTCGGCGGGCGCGGCGGCCGGGTCCATGATCGTGGTCAGCAGCCGGTAGGTGGTGGCCTGCGCCTGGGGCCGGCCGGGATCGGTCACCGTGTACTCGATCACCCGGACCGGGCGCACGTTGGCCCGGGTGCGTTTGTCGGGTGTGGCCACGATCTCGGAGCGGAACGAGCCGTCGGCGAAGCGCTCCAGCACGGGTAGGACGGCGTTGGTCTTGGCCCGCCACAACAGGTCCGCCCCGGTCGCAGCGGCCAGGTCCCACAAGGGGAAGGCGGTGAACCCCCGGTCGGCCAGCACCAGCATCCCCGGCCCCAGCGCGCCAGAGTCGACCAGCTCCTTGGCCAGCGTCGTCTCGGCCGTGGCGTAGGCGCCCATCGCCACCTCGGTGACCGCGTGGGTGCCGCACTCGGCCAACCCGACCAGGCGCAGCTGCGGGAACGCCGACCGGTCTCCTCGGCTGTTGCCGGGCCGGCCGAACGCCTCGTCGTTGGCGGGCGTGTCGGCCAGGTCCAAGGTGGTGCCGTCGATGCTGACCAGCCGCCAGGACCGGTAGAACGCCCCCGGCGTCTCGCGGGTGCCCAGCGGCCGGCAGCCACGCTTGAACAGCTCGGCCAGCGGCGCCGCACCCAACCGGGCCCGGGCCTGGAAGATCGCCGACTTGGACGGCACCTTCCACGCGGTGCGCCACCCCGAGGCCCAGTCCAGCCCCTCGGTCAGCGACCGCATCACCTCCTCATAGGAGGACGTGGAGAACAACGACATCGCCAGTACGTAGTAGACCACCAACCTCGCCGGCAACAACCGATGCCGCTGCTCACCCCGCCTGGCCGAAGCTACCGCGGCATCCACCAGCTCCGGGGAAAACGTCCGCGTCAGAACGCCCAGCGCCACGTGATCGGACAGGCGCTGATCGCTGTCCGGCTTGACCCACCCCGCCCGCGGCATGGGAGCAGAATAACACGCCTGTAGTTCTAACTGAACGGTATTGGCCCTAGCCCGGCGCTTTCATGGCCTGGCGGTGTGAGGCCGTGTTGATCAACTGAAAAGTGCTCCTGACCAGGGAGAATACGTCTTGTCGAGGGACGTTTTCCGACCAGTCGAGGAGCACCTTCCAGGTGAAGCAGCGTAGCCGGTTCTACCCCCGAGTCCACGTCGACACGTCCGACTCGGCTGCGGTCGGTCAGGCCGGTGGGGTGTTGTTGACCGAGGCGGTCCGGGCCAGCGGCCTGGACACCGCGTTGTCGGCGTCGTTGGCGCCGTGGCGTAAGCCGCTGGCGGTGCACGACCCCGCGAAGGTCGTGCTGGATCTGGCGCTGTCGCTGGCGGTCGGCGGGGACTGCCTGGCCGACGTCGCGGTGCTGCGCGCCGAGCCGGGGGTGTTCGGGGCGGTGGCCTCGGATCCGACCGTCTCGCGCACGATCGACGTGCTGGCCGGCGACGCGCCAGCCGCGCTGGCGGCGATCGACGCCGCCCGGGCGCAGGCACGCGCGACGGTGTGGGCGTTGGCCGGCCAGCACGCCCCCGATCACGGGGCCGACGCGTCCGCGCCGCTGATCGTGGACCTGGACGCGACCCTGGTCGGCGCGCACTCGGACAAGGAACAGGCCGCGGCGACGTTCAAGCGCGGCTACGGGTTCCACCCGTTGTGCGCGTTCGTCGACCACGGCGCCGAAGGAACTGGGGAGCCGTTGACGGTGATGCTGCGTCCGGGTAACGCCGGGTCGAACACCGCCGCCGACCACATCACGGT
>DASRVZ010000015.1:0-13185 GCA_035654835.1 Dermatophilaceae bacterium
TCACGACACGGCGTGCACTTGCCGCAGGACTCGTGGGCGTAGAAGTCCGTCCAGCGCGACACCGCCCGAACCACCGACACCGACTCGTCGAAGATCTGCAGGGCGCGCGTGCCGAGCATCGACCCGGCCGCGGCGACGGACTCGAAGTCGAGCGGCACGTCGAGGTGCTGGTCGGTGAACATCGGCGTGGACGAGCCGCCCGGGGTCCAGAACTTCAGCTTCTTGCTCGGGTCGCGCATCCCGCCGGCCATCTCGAGCAGCTCCCGCAGGGTGATGCCCAGCGGCGCTTCGTACTGACCGGGACGGGCAACGTGGCCGGAGAGGCTGAAGATGCCGAAGCCGGTCGACTTCTCGGTGCCCATCTCGGCGAACCACTTGGCACCGTGGAGCAACATCGGAGGGATGGACGCAATTGACTCGACGTTGTTGACAACGGTCGGTCGCGCATAGAGACCGGCGACGGCAGGGAACGGCGGCTTGAGGCGCGGTTGCCCGCGACGACCCTCGAGGGAGTCCAGCAGCGCGGTCTCCTCACCGCAGATGTACGCGCCGGCGCCGGCGTGCACGGTGATGTCCAGGTCGAAGCCGCTGCCAAGGATGTTCTTGCCCAGATAGCCTGCGGCGTATGCCTCTTCGACCGCGCGCAGCAGTCGGCGGTAGACGTGGACCACCTCGCCGCGCAGGTAGATGAAGGCATGGTTGCAGCCGATGGCGAACGAGGTGATGATCATGCCCTCGATCAGGAGCTGCGGAGCCGCCATCATCAACGGGATGTCCTTGCAGGTGCCCGGCTCGGACTCGTCGGCGTTGACCACGAGGTAGCGGGGGCCACCGTCAGGGGCAGGCAGGAAACCCCATTTCATGCCGGTCGGGAAGCCCGCACCGCCACGACCACGTAGACCGGAGTCCTTGGCCATCTGCACCAGATCGGCCGATGGCATCGTCACGGCCTTCTTCAGCGCCTGGTAGCCGTCGTACCTCTCGTAGGTCGCCAGTGTCCAGGACTGGGGCTCGTCCCAGGTCTTGGTGAGGATCGGAGTCAGCTGCGTGCTCACTTCTTCTTCGCCTTCCCGGTGCCCTCGGGCGCATCGAACAGCGTGTCGGTGGTCGGGGCCGTGTCGGTGGTCGGGGCCGTGTCGGCTGCCGGAGCCGCCTTCGCCTTCGGAGCCGTCTTTGCCGCCGGCGTCTTTGCCGCCGGCGTCTTCGTCGCGGACTGTGCCTTGGCGACCTTGAGGCCCTCCAGCGACGCCGGACCCGCACCGACGCCCTCGTCGGCCAAGCCGTCATGGAAACCGGCCAGCACCCGCGAGACCTCCTTGAAGCTGCAGACCTTTGACGCGCCGCGGGTGGGAGTCACGGATAGGCCGGAGCGCAGGTCGTCGACAAGCTGGCTGGTGGACTGGGGCGTCTGGTTGTCGAAGAACTCCCAGTTGGCCATGACCACAGGCGCGTAGTCACAGGCCGCGTTGCACTCGATCCGCTCCAGCGTGACCAGGCCGTCGGCGGTGGTCTCGTCGTGACCAATGCCCAGATGGGCGCTCACGAAGTCCCAGATCTCGTCGCCGCCCATGATCGCGCAGAGCGTGTTGGTGCAGACGCCGATCGTGTACTTGCCGTTGGGGTGACGCTTGTACTGCGAGTAGAAGGTCGCCACGCCACTCACCTCGGCGCCGGTCAGACCCAACAGATCGGCGCACAGCTCGATGCCCCGGGGAGAGACGAACCCGTCGACCGACTGCACCAGGTGCAGCAGAGGCAGCAATGCAGATCGCGCCTGCGGGTAGCGGGCGATGACCTCGGCGGCGTCGGCACGCAGCGAGGCCAGGACGTCGGCCGGGTAGCCGTCGGTGTCCGGTGACGGCACCACGCCGTAGTTCGGACTGCCGTCGGTGCTGATCATCGGTCCACGCCTCCCATCACGGGGTCGATCGAGGCAACCGCCACGATGACATCCCCCAGCTGGCCGCCTTCGCACATCGCGGAGAAGGCCTGGAGGTTGTTGAACGAGGGTTCACGGAAGTGCGCCCGGTAAGGACGGGTGCCACCGTCTGAGACCACGTGCACACCGAGCTCGCCCTTGGGCGACTCCACCGCGACATAGGCCTGGCCGGGCGGAACGCGAAAGCCCTCGGTCACGAGCTTGAAGTGGTGGATCAGGGACTCCATCGAGGTGCCCATGATCTCGCGAATGTGGTCCAGGCTGTTGCCCATCCCGTCGCTACCGATCGCGAGCTGTGCCGGCCAGGCGATCTTCTTGTCCTCGACCATGACCGGGCCGGGGGTGTTCTGCAGCTTGTCCGCGGCCTGCTCCACGATCTTGAGGGACTCGTACATCTCGTCCATGCGGACCCGCATCCGGCCGTAGGCATCGCAGGTGTCGCGCACCGGCACGTCGAACTCGTAGTTCTCGTAACCGCAGTACGGGTCGGACTTGCGCAGGTCGTGCGGCAGACCAGTCGAGCGCAGCATGGGTCCCGTGACGCCCAGGGCCATGCAACCGGTGAGGTCGAGGTAGGCGACGTTCACCATGCGCCCCCTGACGATCGGGTTCTCGTTGAGCAGTCGCTCGAGCTCGCCGATGCCGCGACGGAGCAGCGGGATCGCGTCACGGACCTTGTCGATCGCGCCCGGAGGCAGGTCCTGCGCCACGCCACCGGGTCGGACGTAGGCATGGTTCATGCGCAGGCCGGTGATCATCTCGAAGATCGCCAGGATGCGCTCACGCTCACGGAAGCCGATCGTCATGACCGTGGTCGCGCCCAGCTCCAGGCCACCGGTGGCCAGAGCCACGAGGTGGGATCCGACGCGGTTGAGCTCCATCATGAGCACACGGATGATTGTGGCGCGCTCGGGAATCTGGTCGGTGATGCCGAGCAGATTCTCGACGGCCAGGCAGTAGGCCGTCTCGTTGAACAGCGGCGCGACGTAGTCCATGCGGGTGCAGAACGTCACACCCTGGGTCCAGGTGCGGAACTCCATGCTCTTCTCGATGCCGGTGTGCAGATAGCCGACGCCCGCCTTGGCCTCGGTGACGGACTCGCCGTCCAGCTCGATGATCATGCGCAGGACGCCGTGCGACGAAGGGTGCTGCGGACCCATGTTGACGACGATCCGCTCCTCGTGGAGGGAGGCTGCCTCATCGACGATGGCGTCCCAGTCACCGCCGCCGGCGTAGACGTGCGCGCCTTCGTCGTCCTTGGCGTCAGCCACCGAGGTAGCGCGGATGTCACGAGTCTGTTCGGTCATCAGCTGTACTTCCTGCGCTCGTCCGGCGGCGGGACGGTAGCGCCCTTGTACTCCACTGGGATGCCGCCTAGGGGATAGTCCTTGCGCTGCGGGTGACCTTGCCAGTCGTCCGGCATGAACATTCGGGTCAGCGCCGGGTGGCCGTCGAAGACGATGCCGAAGAAGTCCCAGGTCTCGCGCTCGTTCCAGTCGTTTGCCGGATAGACCTCGACGATGGAGGGGATGTGCCGGTCATCGTCGGGGCAGGTGACCTCGAGGCGAACTCGTCGGCCACCGTTCGTGATCGAGAGCAGGTGATAGACGGCGTGCAGCTCGCGGCCGGTCTCCTGTGGGTAGTGGGCGCCGGAGACACCCAGACACATTTCGAAACGGAGCGCCGGGTCGTCACGCAGTGCGCGAGCCACGCCCAGGATGTGCTCACGGGCGACGAAGACGGTCATCTCGCCGCGGTCGACCACGACTCGCTCGATGGCTTGCGCGTATGACGCGCTGCCACCCACGAGGGCACGCTCCAGCTGGTCGGCGATCTCGTCGAAGTACCCGCCGTAGGGGCGGGCAGCGGCAGCCGGGAAGAGCACGTTGGTGACCAGACCGCCAAACCCGCTGGTGTCGCCACCGTCAGAGGCGCCGAACATGCCTTGTCGCACATCGATGACCACAGGCTCGGGAGTGGCCCCCTGCGCGGCCGGCAGGTTATCGGGGGTCTCGTCGTCTCTGCTCATGCCAGCAGACCCTTCATCTGATGCGTGGGCATCTCGGCAAGCGCCGCAGCCTCGGCCGCACGAGCCGCGGTGACCCGGTTGACTCCGAGCGGGGTGGCCTGGATCTGCTCGTGCAGAGCGACGCAAGCGTTGAGGAACATCTCTGGCCGTGGCGGGCACCCCGGAAGGTAGATGTCGACGGGGACGATGTGGTCGACACCTTGCAAGATGGCGTAGTTGTTGAACATGCCTCCCGAGCTGGCGCAGACCCCCATCGAGATCACCCACTTGGGCTCGGACATCTGGTCATAGACCTGGCGCAGCACCGGAGCCATCTTCTGGCTGACGCGGCCGGCCACCACCATCAGGTCTGCCGTGCGCGGCGTGGCCTGGAAGTACTCCATGCCGAACCTGGAGACGTCGTAGTCAGGCGAGCCGGCGGCCATCATCTCGATGGCGCAGCAGGCCAGGCCGAACGTCGCGGGCCAGACCGAGTGCATACGGCTGTAGCCCGCGACGTACTCGACCGTGGTCAGCAGGATGCCGGCCGGAACCTTGTCTTCAATACCCATTGCTCAATCCCTCCTCAGTCCCACTCGAGTCCGCCACGACGCCACACATAGGCGTACGCGACGAACACCGTGAGGATGAACAGCACCATCTCGACCAGCGCGAACAGGCCCAGCTTGCTGAAGGCCACCGCGAACGGGTACAGGAAGACGCTTTCAATGTCGAAGATGATGAAGAGCATCGCGGTCAGGTAGTACTTGATGGGCACCTTGCCGCCGCCGAGAGCCTGAGGCGTGGGCTCGATGCCGCACTCGTAGGCGTCCGCCTTGGCGCGGTTGTAGCGCCTTGGACCCACGTACGGAAGAAGCAGGACGGAGAGAAGGGCGAAAGCGGCGCCGATCCCCGTCATGAACAACAGCGGAACATACTGGTTGGTCATCTGGACGATCTCGCCTTTCGGTTGCCGACCTGCCCTGTGCGAGGCACCAGCCTAGAGGCGGTGCGTAGCCTCATGCCGAGGGGGCCATCTTCGACAGCGCGTTGATCAGCCGATCGCTGGCGTCGCCACCGTGCGGCTCGGCCAGGTTGGCCATGATCTTGAGCAGGAACTTCATCATCGTGGTGCGTGGCAGGCCGTACTTCACGGCCAGCCGCATGATCTCGGGGTTCCCGATCATCTTGGCGAAACCACGGCCCAGCGTGTAGTAGCCGCCGAGCGCGTCCTTCATCACCCGGGGGTAGGACTGCAGGACCTTCTCGCGCCCGGCGTCGGTCTGCCTGGCGAACGCCTGGGCGATGACCTCGGAGGCCAGGCGACCCGACTCCATCGCGTAGGCGATGCCCTCGCCGTTGAACGGGTTGACCATGCCGCCGGCGTCGCCGACCAGGAGCAGACCCTTGTCGTAGTGCGGTTGCCGGTTGAAACCCATCGGCAGCACGGCGCCGCGGACCGGGCTGGTCATCGTCTCCTCGTTGAACGTCCACTCCGGCGGCAGTGTGTCGACCCAGCGCTTGAGGATGTCCTTGTAGTCGACGTTGCCGAACGCAGCAGAGGTGTTGAGGATGCCCAGGCCCACGTTGGAGGTGCCATCACCGACGCCGAAGATCCAGCCGTAGCCGGGCAGCAGCTTCTTCTGGCCGTCGTCGCCCTTTGACCACAGCTCGAGCCACGACTCGAGATAGTCATCGTCGTGGCGCGGGCTCGTGTAGTAGGTACGGACGGCGACACCGAGTGGGCGGTCGTCGCGCCTGGGCCGGTTCATCGACATGCTCAGGCGGCTCGAGTTGCCGTCGGCGGCGACCACGAGCGGCGCGTAGTAGGTGAGCTCCTCACCGGTCGGTCGGCCATCGACGTCCACCGCCTTGGCCCGGACGCCGATGATGGAGCCGGTGCGATCGTCCAGAACCGGGCCCGTCACGTTCGTGGCCTCAAGCAGTCGGGCACCGTGCTTGACCGCGTGCCTGGCCAGGATGTCGTCAAAGTCCTGCCGGGTGCGCACCAGGCCGTATGGCGGGAAGCTCGCCAGGTCTGGCCACTGGAGCTGCAGCCGGACGCCGCCACCGACGATGCGCAGGCCGTGGTTCTTGATCCAGCCATCTTCCTCAGGAGTGGGGATGCCGAGGGTGATCAGCTCGCGTACCGCCCGGGGGGTCAAACCGTCGCCGCAGACCTTCTCACGCGGGAAGGTGGCCTTCTCCAGCAGCAGGACGTCGAGCCCGGCCATCGCCAGGTAGGCGGCTGTGGACGACCCGGCAGGGCCGGCGCCCACGACGATCACGTCGGCAGACTGCACCCGCTCACCCGATGGCGTGGTCGAGGGGGCGCTGCTGGTGATGGTGCTGTTACTCACGGGGGCCTCACCGTAGTGATTGCGGCGGAGCTGACAATGGGCTGGCAGCGCTTGTGAAAAACTTCACGAACGAGACGAGACTCTACGTCGGGATCGTGTTCTTGTTCCCATCGTACTTATTGACATCCTCCCGGCCACGAATGACCGGGGTTCCTACTGTGCCACTCACGAGGCACCTTGGTGGGTTCTCGCTTCACAGGCAGCCGCTGGGACAAGTCCCAGTCTGACGCCGCCTCCACGAGCGTTTAGGGTCTCCGCCAGCCCGGCGGCGACCATGCGACCTTCAACCAGAATGTTCCTGGCGGCGTTCAGATCCCGATCGTGGGTGATGCCACACTGCGTGCAGGTCCAGGACCTGACCGCCAGGGGTTTCTTGCCTGAGTTGAACCCACACACCGAGCACAGCCGGCTCGAGGGGAACCAGCGACTGACCCGCACCACCGTCCGGTGGCAACGCAACGCCTTCTCCTCCAACAACCGCACCAGTGTCGACCAGCCAGCATCGGCCACCGACTTCGCCAGCCGGGTCCGGGCCAAGCCGGACACGGCCAGGTCCTCCACATAGATCGCTTGGTTATCGCGAACGATGCGGTGGGCCAGCTTGTGATGGGCGTCCAGGCAGGTTTCCCGGACCTTGCGATGCTGGACAGCGACCCGGCGCACCGCCTTGGCACGCCGCTTCGATCCCTTCGTCTTCCTGGCCAGTGACTTCTGTGCCCTCGCCAACGCCCTCGCCTTCCGACGCAGGTAGCGAGGGTTCTGAACGACCTCACCAGTGGACAAGACGGCGAGGCTCGCCAGGCCAAGGTCGATCCCGACCTCGTTGGTGCTCTGGGGTAGCGGTGTGTCTGCCACCTCGACCACAAACGAGGCGTAGTACCGCCCGTCCGCCTCCCTGATCACCGTCACGCTCGACGGCACAGAAGGCAGGACACGCGACCACACCAGGCGAACATCCCCGACCTTCGCCACCCGCACCCCGCCGATGGTGACCCCGAAGCCGTTGCGGGTCAGCCGGATCGACTGTCGGTTGTCCTTGCGAGACCGGAGCCTGGGGTGCCCCACCTTGCAGCCCTTACGCGCACCGGAAAGGGAGTCGAACCAGTTCCGGTACGCACGGCGCGCGTCCTGGCACGCTTGAACCAAAGCAACTGACGCGACCTCACCTAGCCACTGCCGCTGCGGTGTCGTCTTGGCCAAGGTCACGACCTTGCGCTGCACCTGCGTGTCGCTGATCTTCTCACCGGCCGCATGAGCGTCCTGACGGGCACGAAGCACATCGTTGAACACCACCCGGGCGCAACCAAACGTCCGAGCAAGCAACACAGCCTGGCCAGGAGTGGGGTAAGCGCGGTAACGGTAACGAACGAGCACCCACTGAACGTAACGTCGCGCACCGACATTGACCCACTGCTGTCCGTGTCAACGCCCCACCTCAAACAGCTATCCCGGACCTGAAGTACCGGGCTTGCGCCGCCCAAATACGCGGTCAGACCTAAGCCGGTTTGGTGGCCCTGTGCAGGGCGACGATGCCGCCGGACAGGTTGCGCCAGGCCACGTCCTGCCACCCCGCAGCGGTGATCAGACGCGCCATACCTGCCTGGTCCGGCCATGCCTGGATCGACTCCGCCAGGTAGACGTAGGAGTCGGGGTTGGAGCTGACTTTGCGCGCGATGGACGGCAGGGCACCCATCAGGTACGTGGAGTAGACCGTTCGGAACACCTTGATGCTGGGGTGGCTGAACTCGCAGATGACCAGCGAGCCCCCCGGTTTGGTGACGCGCAGGAACTCCTCGAGCGCCGCACTGGTCCCCACGACGTTGCGCAGGCCGAACGACATCGTGACCGCGTCGAAGGAGTCGTCGGCGAACGGCAACCTGAGAGCATCCGCAGCGGTGAAGGCCAGGTCCGGTCGGCGTCGGTTGCCGACCCGCAGCATCCCCAGTGAGAAATCGGCTGGCACAACGTGCACACCGGCGTCCGCAAAGGGCTCGCTGCTCGTGCCGGTTCCGGCCGCAATGTCCAGGACCGTGTCGCCACCTTTGGCACCGACCGCCTCGCGTACGAGCTTGCGCCACCGGCGATCCTGACCCAGGGACAGGACGTCGTTGGTCAGGTCGTACTTCGCGGCGACGTCATCGAACATCGCCGCAACGTCCTGGGGTCGCTTGTCGAGGCTGGCGCGGGTCATGGCCCCATCCTCGCTGATCATGGTTCCCGTCACCACGGCAGCGGTCGTAGGCTTACTCGCCGTGACCTCCTTGCCGCAACCCGAGCAGGACCGCCCCGGGTCGCCGGCTGCATCCGTGCCGGCCATCGTGGCCCGCACCGTGGAGATCGACGACCCAGGTGCCTTGTTGTCGCTGCTTCCGGGGAGCCTCTCCCCCGAACGGGTCTCCACGTGGGTCCGCCGCGGCGAGGGACTGGTCGGCTGGGGCCGTGCGGCGGAGTTCCGGGCCGGCGGGGCGGGTCGGTTTGCCGAGGCGCAGGCATGGTGGAAGTCAGTGATCGAGCGCGCCGTCGTACGCGACGACCTGAGCCTGCCGGGCACCGGGCCAGTGGCTTTCGGCTCCATCGCCTTCTCCGCGGACTCCCCCGCTGGTGCTGTTCTGGTCGTGCCTGAGGTCCTTGTGGGGCACAGGGGTTCGCGATGGTGGCTGACGACGATCGGAGTCGACTCACATCTGCCGAGCACGCTGATCCCGTCTGCATCCCCGCCCCCGGCGCCCCCCGAGGACGTGGCCTTCGCGGACGGTGCTCTCTCAGGGGCACAGTGGTCGGCCGTCGTGGCACGCGCCGTCGAACGCATCAGCGCCGGCGAGATGGACAAGGTGGTCCTGGCTCGCGACCTCGAGGTGGACGCCCGTTCGGCAATCGACCCGCGTTGGCTTCTGCATCGCCTGGCCGAGCGCTACGACAACACGTGGGTATTCGCGGTCGATGGCCTCGTCGGTGCCACGCCCGAGATGCTCGTGAAGCTGGAGAAAGGCCTGGTCACCTCACGTGTGCTGGCCGGCACCATCCGTCGCACCGGGGATGACGAGCGCGACCTCGCGCTCGCCGCCTCGCTCGCCAGGTCATCCAAGGACCTCGAGGAGCACGAGTACGCCGTTCGATCCGTCGCGGAGGCTCTGGCACCCCACTGTTCGTCGGTCAACGTCCCCGAGTCGCCCTTCGTCCTGCATCTGTCCAACGTCATGCATCTGGCGACCGACGTAGCCGGCGTCCTGACCGACCACTCGACGTCGCTTGCGCTGGCCGCTTCGCTGCACCCGTCCGCCGCCGTCTGCGGGACCCCGACCCGCGTGGCAGATGCGGCGATCCGCGAGCTCGAGCAGATGGACCGTGGACGTTATGCCGGACCCGTGGGCTGGATAGATGCAGCTGGTGATGGCGAGTGGGGAATTGCGTTGCGGTGCGGTGTCCTTGACAGCGTCGACCCGAGTCGGATGCGGCTGTTCGCCGGCTGCGGCATCGTCGCGGGGTCCGACCCGGACTCAGAGCTGGCGGAGTCCGACGCCAAGTTCGTGCCCATGCGGGACGCTCTGACTGCTGGCTGAGTCGATCGGTCACCGGTCAGCGCGACGTCGCTCGTCCAGGCAAATCGGTTGCGCTGGAACGCCCTTCCCGCGAGGCTCGCCACATGACTGTCTCCATCGTGCCCCTCACCCCCTCGGACGGACAGCGGCTCCTGGATGTCGACATGGCCGCGTTCTTCTTCGACCCGACGGCCCATCCGGTCGATGTCGTCACGAGCCACTTCGACTGGACGCGCACGTTCGGCGCGACCCGCGAGGGCAGCGATGACCTGATAGGCGTCTACACGTCATACGACATGGCGGTGACCGCGCCCGGGCCGTTGGCCGCCCTGACCCGGGTTCCCATGGCCGGGCTGTCATGGGTTTCCGTGCACCCTGACCATCGTCGCCGTGGGGTCCTGCGCGAGATGATGGCCCACCACTTTGCCCGGCTGCATGAGGAGGGCTCAGCCCTGAGCGGGTTACATGCGGCCGAGGTCCCCATCTACGGCCGGTTCGGGTACGGCATCTGCTCGGTCGAGCTGGAGCTGGAGCTGGAGCGCGGCGCCGTCTTCACCGCTCCTGCGCTGGACGATGCTGCGAGCCGGGTCACGACCCGATTCGTCGCGGCGGACTCCGGCGACGCGGCACGGGTCGTCCATAACCTCCACCTCCGTTGCGCCGAGACCGCGTTGGGCGCGGTCAGCCGGCCGGAGCATCTGGCCCGACCGCTGTTCGCCGACCTCCCGTTGACCCGACAGGGACGCGAGCCGTGGCAAGTGCTCCTTGCCCACGTCGACGGTGAAGCCGCCGGTTACGCGGTGTTCAGTCGCCAGCCGAAGTGGGAGGGCTACCGGGCCAAAGGAACGGTCGCGGTTCGCGAGCTGGCGTCCGCCAATCCAGCGACGTTGCTGGCCCTTGCCCGACGGCTGGTGGACTTCGACCTGACCGCAACGACCACGATCAACGGCCGCGGGATCGATGACCCCATCGTGTGGTGGGCCGGCGGTCCGCGCGCCCTGGGCGTCACAACAGTCGACTCGTTGTGGCTGAGGCTGATCGACGTCGACGCAGCCCTGACCGCGCGCGGATACTCAAGTCCCTGCGATGTCGTGCTGGATGTTGTGGACCCCATCTGCCCCTGGAACCAGCGAGCATGGCGTCTGCGGGTTGACGATCAGGGTGTGGCGACATGCCAGCGCACCGGGGACGAGGCCGACGTGCGACTGCCTGTCCAGGCGCTGGGCGCCGCCTACCTGGGATCCAGAAGCATTGCCTCGCAGGCACACCAAGGTCTGGTCACCGAGCTGACGCCTGGGACGCTGCGCCTGCTATCACGGGCCATGAGCTGCGACCGCGAGCCCGTGGGAGCCACCGACTTCTAGCGCAAGCTGTCCGCGGCCGCCTGCGCGACGCTGTTGGGGTGGGCCTTTGGCGACTGGGTTGGGCCTTCTGCGACCTTGACGATGTCAGGCGATGCAGATACGATTAGCACACTTGTTCGAATCAATCAATGATCTCAGGGGGTGGCAGACATGTCGTGTGCGACGAGCATGGTGGCCGCTCCTCCGCTGCGGTCGGTTCTGTCGACCGTCGGTGTCGTGCCACCGACGATCCTCACGAGCGTCGGTCCCGTTCTTGATCCGGCTGTGCCTGATGTTGCCGTGCCTGATGTTGCTGTGCCTGATGTTGCCGTGCCTGACGTGGCCGTGCCTGACGTGGCCGTGCCTGACGTGGCCGTGCCTGACGTGACTGTGCCTGATGTTGCGGTGCCTGAGGTGGCTGTGGCAGGGGTGATGGCTGATCTGGCGTTGGTGCTGAGCGCGGCCTGTCCTGGTGGGTTGTCCGGGGTCAGCGCCGAGCAGGCGTTGCGGGTGGTTGAAGCGGTGGAGGCAGTCAAGGCGTGGGCGGACTCGGTCGCTGTCGAGGCCGTTGCGGCGATGGTTACCGGGTTCGAGACGGAGTGGGTCCACCTGGCTCCGGAACCATCACGTTCACACTGGTCGACCACGCGGGGGTGGCAGCGCTTCTTCCGGCACTGTCGGTCCGCGGCCGCCCGCGAGATCCAGGTCGCGACCGGTCTTCCGATCACCGCGTGTCAGCGCCGGGTGTGGTTGGCCGCGTGTGAGCCTGAGCGGGTCGGGCCGATGCTCGCTGGGATGCGACTGGGCCGGGTGAGCCTGGCCCGGGCGATCAGCCTGGCTGAGGCCACCGCACACCTGGACGCGGTCACCGCCGCGGCCATCGGGACCCGGGTCCTGCGCCCACCGACCGGCCCCGACGGCGCTGCCCTACCAGGGATGGCGCCGGCCTCCGAGGCGACGTTCAGGGCACGGCTGCACACACAGCTGGTGCTCCACCACGGGCTGGTTGGCCAGGCTGAGCGCAGCCACGCCGAGGCGGTCAAGGGACGATACGTCAGGGCCGAACCCCAGCGCGGTGGCACCGGACTGCTGTTGATCACCGGTGATGGGCCGCGCGTCGCCGCAGCACACGGCAGGGTCGATGCGATCGCCCGGCGCCTGCGCAAGAGCGGCAGCCCCCGCACCCTGGACCAGCTACGCGCCGACGTCGCCACCGACCTGCTGCTGCGGGGGTGGATCCCCACCGACCCGACGTTTGCCGCCCTGGGTGAACCCCCGACGGCCCGGGTCCAGCTCATCACTTCCTTGCCGACGGTCATGGGCCTCGACCACGGTGTCGGCCAGATCCCGGGCTGGGGTGCCATCAGCGGGCAGCAAGCCCGAGACCTCGCGCTGCAGGCCGGGTCGATCTGGAAACGGGTGGTGACCGACCCGCTGACCGGCCGGGCCATCGAGGTCTCCGCGACCACCTACCAGGTCCCGGCCGGGATGGCCGAACAGGTCAAAGCCCGGGACCGGACCTGCCGCGCGCCAGGATGCGAGATCCCCGCCGGACGCTGCGACCTCGACCACAGCCACGAATGGCAACCCGACGACACCGGCGGACCGACCGCCGAAACCAACCTGGCCGCGCTCCACCGCGGACACCACAACCTCAAGACCTCCGGCTTCTGGGACCGCGACCAGTCACCCGACGGCACGCTGCGCTGGACCACCGCGACCGGCCGCAAGGTGACGACCTACCCCTACGTCTACGACCACCCCGACAACCTCCCCGTCAGGGTCTCGAGCCTGGAGGCCCACCACGGCCGCCGCCTGGCCCCGGTCCTCAACCCAGACATCCCGCTCCCCGGACACCTCAACATCTTCGACGAAATCGCATGGGCCCAAGCCCTCGCGCCCGCCACCCCACAACGACCACAACACCATTGGCCAACCCAGCGCGACGAGGGCACACCACGACCCAACCAGAGCCAACACCCCACCGCGACCGCTG
>DASRVZ010000016.1:0-28677 GCA_035654835.1 Dermatophilaceae bacterium
CGGCGCACAGCCGCGTGCTTGGGTGCGTAGTACAAGGAGTGTTCCTCTCCTGACGGGCGCCGGAGAGGTCAGCTGTCGGGTTCGGGCTGTCAGGTGCCCGGCCGGCGTGCCGGCTTCACCCCAAGAGCCGGCTGTTGCCGGCTCACAATTGGGTCCCCCACCCTCCTCCATGCCCGGGGATCCCCGGTTCAGTGTCCGCCGACGAGGTTTGGCGCTGCGGACACGCGTTGCGTGTGATGGCGATATGAAGTTGTGTCCCGCGTCACGAAGGTTCGACCGTATGTGACACTCCAGGGCGCCACAACCCCCAACCGTGCCTAAAACAGCCTCGCCGGGACGGTCACCTGACCCAGGGCCACAGGTTCGGCGTGGCGAGCGGCGGCCAGGGCCACAGGTCCGGCTGACCGTGTCGCAGCCAGGCCCACACGCCGAGCCCCGCTCCGAGGAGGAAGAACGCCCCGACGACGACCTCCTCGGCCGCCGTCCTGCCCGGTGCCACGCCCCTGATCAAGCTGCGGGACCCGCGCCGCAGGGACGCCCCGCCGGGCCCCCACCAGGCCATCAGCAGGCCGATGAGGCAACCCACGACGATCGGCAGTGACCTGCCGGGCTGCGGGTCACCGCCGGACCAGGGCATGAGCGCCAGCGCGGCGGAGAAGGTCGAGGCGACAGCGATGGCCGCGGGGAGCAACAACGCGATGACCGTTGCGGCCGCGGCGATGACGACGTGCCAGGGACTGGCGATGATCGCCAGGGGGACGTCACGGCGGCGGCGTCCATGCTCATGGCGGCGCACCACGAGCGAGGTGACCGAACGGTCAGCGAAGCGGGCCCACCACGACCACAGGATGATCAGCCCGGCGGCGACGAAAGGCCAGACCGCGGCCACTCCCAGCACTCCCGCCATCAACGCCAGCAGGGTCCCGATGCGAGCCGGCCGCCCGATGCGGGGGTCTGGCTGACCCGGACCACCCGCCAGATCTTCCTGCCAGTCCTGCTCCTGCCAGTCCTGCTCGTCGTCCTGGTCCTGCTGGCGATCCCACAGCTCCTCGTCCAACGGCGGTGCGGGCTCGTCGGCGATGAGGGGGAACGAGGCGGGAAAGGAGAGCGTCACGGGCGCGCCCACGGCATACCGGTCAAGGGCATCGACGATCTCGTCAGCGTGAGGACGTACCCCGGCGATCGGCGAGAGGGCAGCTTGAAGCAGGGGGGCCAACAGGGGGTCCACACCCGACAGGTCGGCCTGGCCGCGGCGGACGCGGTCGAGAACCACGTCCATGGGCCCGCGCCCGAACGGCGGTGCACCCGATGCAGCGAACGCGAGCGTCGCGGCCCAGCCCCACCAGTCCGTCGCCTCGGTGACCGGCGCACCCTCGACGACCTCCGGCGAAAGATAGCCCGGCGTCCCCATCACCAGTCCAGTGATCGTCAACCGGATGTCGTCGGCGAAGTGCGCGATACCGAAGTCGATGACGACCGGATCCCCATCAAGGAGAAGGACATTCGCGGGTTTGAGGTCTCTGTGGATGACGCCGGCACCATGGATCGCCTGCAAGGCCTGCGAGAGTCCGCGGCCCAGCCGGAGCAGCGACTCAGGCTTCAGCGCCCCGTTGCCGGCGACGACCCGGTCGAGTGATGGACCGGGCACGTATCGGGTAACGATGTAGGGCCGAGGTCCCTCGGTGTCGGCATCGAGAACGGCCGCGACACGAGCGTCCTGCACCCGGGCCAGCGTCTGGACCTCGCGAGTCAGACGGCTTCGTGCCTCGCTGTCGTGGGCGATGTGCTCGCGCAGGACCTTGATGGCCACCGCACGCCCGGACTGGTCGAGGGCGAGGTGCACGACGCCCATGCCGCCCTCACCGAGCTGCTCGATCAGCCGGTAGGGGCCGATCCACTGCGCGGGAACCGGCAGGAATCGGCCCGCTTCGCCGTCCCGCGTCAGCCCTGCCGTCATATCCCTACGGTATGCCGTGACGACGGGTTCTCGGCGCAGCCGGACACCCCGGACGCCCTTGGTGTCCCCGCCCGCGAACCCGCCTGGGCTTGATGAGGTCGTCTACTGCTGGATGTAATGGACCAGGTGGTCCCGTTCGGTCTGGAGCTCGTCGATCCGCCACTTGACGATGTCTCCGATGCTGACGATCGCCTTCAGCTGGCCGTCGACAACGACGGGGACGTGACGGATGCGGAGCTCGGTCATCGTGCGGGCCAGGTCCTCGATGCCGTCCTCGGGGGTACAGGTCTGCACCTCGCTGGTCATGATCGCGGCGACCGTCTGGTCGAGCATGGGCGCGCCCATGGTGCGAAGGTGGCGCGTCACGTCGCGCTCGCTGACGATGCCGGTCACCGTCGAGCCGTCATTGCTGACAACCAGCGCGCCGATCTTGTGTTCCTCCAGGATCTCCAGGAGCTGCTGAACGCTCGCGTCGGAGCGAATGGTCACCACAAGATCACCTTTACGGCGGATCACGTCTGAGATGCGCATACCACGACCGTAGTCATCCTCCGCCGCTCTCGCCAGAGGATGACGGGTCAGGATCACGGCATCAACGGCTCTCGGTAGGCTGGGGACTCACCCCGAGACTGGAGCTGATCGCGCGTGACCCTTGGTGGACCGACGTTCGATCTGGTGGTTGCCGCAAACCGCCTCCCTGTTGACCTTGTCATCGATGCCGACGGCAAGAGCACGTGGGAACGCAGTCCGGGTGGTCTGGTGTCAGCCATGGAGTCAGTCATGGAGGGCCGCGACGCGGCCTGGGTCGGGTGGGCCGGCGAGTCCGGCGAGGCCCCCGAACCGTTCCACCAGCACGACCTGTACCTGCAACCGGTGGGCATGTCGGCGGCCGAGATCCAGGAGTTCTACGAGGGCTTCAGCAACGACACGCTCTGGCCGATCTACCACGACGTGATCGTCCCGGCGTCCTTCCACCGCAGCTGGTGGAACACCTACCGGACGGTCAACCACCGCTTCGCCCAGGCGATCGCGCAGGTGGCCGCGCAGGGCGCCACGGTGTGGGTTCACGACTACCAGCTCCAGCTGGTTCCCGCGATGCTGCGGGCGCTGCGACCCGATGTCCGCATCGGCTGGTTCAACCACATCCCGTTCCCGCCGGTCGAGCTGTTCGCCCAGCTGCCGTGGCGGCGGGCCCTGGTCGAGGGTCTGCTGGGCGCGGACTTCCTGGGGTTCCAGCGGACCGCCGATGCCGAGAACTTCCTGCGGGTCTGCCACCGTCTGCTGGGCATGTCGACCAAGGGCGACACGGTGACCTTCACGCCTCCTGGCGACGACCCGGCGCGGCGGACGGTGCGGGCCAGCGCGATACCGATCTCGGTGGACTTCCAGGGGCTCTCGGCCCTGGCGCGCACCCCGGCGGTCCTCGCCCGCGCGGCGGAGATCCGTGCGTCCCTGGGCGATCCGGAGATCCTCCTGCTGGGCGTCGACCGGCTCGACTACACCAAGGGGATCCGGCACCGGCTGAAGGCCTATGAGGAGCTGCTGCGGGACAAGGCCGTGTCCCCGCCCACGGTGACTCTCATGCAGGTGGCGACACCGAGCCGTGAGCGTGTGGACGCCTACCGCCTGCTGCGTGACGAGCTCGATCGCACGGTCGGACAGATCAACGGCGAGTACTCCGTCCTGGGCTCGACCGCCATCCACTATTTTCACCATTCGTATCCCAAGGACGAGATGGCCGCGCTGTTCGTGGCCGCGGACATCATGCTCGTCACGCCGCTTCGTGACGGGATGAACCTCATCGCCAAGGAGTACGTCGTCTGCCGCAACGACCTCGGTGGAGCCTTGGTGCTCTCCGAGTTCACCGGCGCCTGGCACGAGCTGCACCAGGCCTTCATCTGCAACCCGCACGACATCGAGGGCGTCAAACAGACGATCATGCGGGCGATCACCGCCCCCGAGGACGAACGGCGCCGCCGGATGAAGACGATGCGCAAGCGCGTCGCCGACAACGACGTGCAACAGTGGGCCTCGCGCTACCTCAAGGCGCTCGCCGCGGCGCCGCTGAAACCGCACCGGCCGACCCGCGCCAGCGAAGAGGAGCTGGCGGACATCGAGCGGGCCAACAGGGCCAACCTCAGGGCGTCTGACCGGGCCTCGGAGCGGATAGGCCAGTGACCGACGTGGGCGAGGACCTGCGTATCGCGCTTGCCGCCTTCGCGGCACGACCGCGGGTGCTGGTCGCCCTCGACTTCGACGGCACGCTCGCGCCGTTCGTCACCGACCCACTGAAGGCCAGGGCGCTGCCCGGCGGTCTCGAGGCCCTGCATGCTGCCGCCGCCCTGACCGGAGTGACCGCGGCACTGGCGTCGGGGCGCGACCTGGCAACCCTGGCGGCGCTCACCGGCATCGGTCCGGACGATGGCATCACGCTGATCGGCAGCCATGGCGCCCAGATCAGCCGCGGCAGTCAGGCCGGCCCCGAGCCAGCCGGTGGCGCGGCGGTCCTTGACGATGCGGCCGCGGCTCGCCTCGCGACAGTGCATGACGAGCTCGAGGCGATCAGAACCCGTTATCCGGCGGTCCGACTGGAGTTCAAACCGTCTGCCGTCGTCATCCATACCCGGGGTGTCGAGCCCTCGGTGGCCGCCGCCGCCACGAAGGCTGCACACGAGGTGGGCGAGCGGCATATGGGCGTGCACGTCATGCCCGGTAAGGAAGTCGTGGAGCTGACCGTGCTCGAGGCTGACAAAGGCAGTGCCTTGCTCAAGCTGGCGCGCGAGTCGAGCTCGGACGCGACTCTCTACGTCGGCGATGACGTGACCGACGAGCGGGCTTTCGCTGCACTCGACCCGTTGTCCGGTGACCTGACGATCAAGGTCGGTGACGGCAAAACCGTTGCCGCACAACGGATTCCCAACCCTGAGTCCGTTGTTGAGCTGATGAACCTTTTCGTCGAGAGCCGACGACTGTCAGGCTGACCTCATCCTCGTGCGCGAGGAGCCGCGCCGGTTGAACCACGCACGACCAGCTCCGGCCGGAAGATGTACTCCGCGCGAGGGACCGGGTCGCCGGCGATCTGGTCGAGCAAGGCACGGACGGCGGCCTCACTCATGGCCTGGACGCTCTGGCGAACGGTGGTCAGCGGCGGGTCGGTGAAAGCGATCAGCGGCGAGTCGTCATAGCCGACGACGGACAGGTCTCGTGGCACCTCCAGATCGCGAAGACGTGCCGCGCGCACGACCCCGAGCGCCATCAGGTCTGAGCCACACACGATCGCGGTGACGCCCTTGTCAATCAGCCGCTCCGCAGCAGCCGCTCCACCCTCAACGGTGAACATCGTGCGCTCGATCAGATCCTCGACGTCGGCGCGGCCAAGAAGCGTCACCATGGCGTTGCGGAAGCCGATGATCTTGCGGATGACCGGCACGTAGCGGTCCTGCCCCACTGCGAGCCCGATGTCCTTGTGCCCCAGTGCAACCAGGTGGCTGAGGGCAAGATCCATGGAGGCGACGTCATCGTTGGAGATGAACGGCGCGTCGACGCCCTCGATGAACCCGTTGATCAGGACGATCGGGAGCCCCCGCTCGCGCAGGGCGACGTATCGCTGGGGGTCGCTGGTCGAGTCCGCGTGCAGACCGCTCACGTAGATGATCCCGGCCACGCCACGATCGAGGAGCATGGTCACGTAGTCGTCCTCATGAACTCCGCCCGGCGTCTGGGTGCACAGGACGGGCGTGAAGCCCTGGCGCGCAAGAGCGGTCTCGATGATCTGGGCGAAGGCGGGAAAGATCGGGTTGGTCAGCTCGGGCATGACCAGCCCGACAAGTCCGGCGCTCTTGCGGCGCAGAAGACTTGGCCGGTCGTAGCCGAGGACATCGAGCGACGCGAGGACCGCCTGCCGGGTCGCGGCGGCCACGCCCGGCTTGCCGTTGAGGACCCGACTGACTGTGGCCTCGCTCACCTCGGCATGTTGGGCGATGTCCGACAGTCGCAGCTTCATAGATCGGCAGCCTAGTGCTCCGGCCCACCCTTTTTGCAAGATCTTTCCGCAAGATCTTCCAGAAGCATGCAATTTCTTGCTAATGTCCCACATTGTCCGGTGGCTTCCGGCCACGCTCGCTCATTACAAGGAGTCTCCATCATGCGCCGTATGACCGGCAGCATCGCCCTCGTTCCCGCCGTCGCCCTGGCTCTGGCCGCGTGCGGCGGAGGCAGTTCCACCAGCGACAAACCCGCAGCCACCACAGCCACGACCGTCAGCCCAGCCGATGTCAAGGCCGACCTGACCTGGTGGGACACCTCGGACGCGACCAACGAGGCGCCGACCTACAAGAAGCTCATCGCCACGTTCAACGAGACCTACCCGAACGTCAAGATCAGCTACCAGTCGGTCCCGTTCGGCGAGGCCCAGAACAAGTTCAAGACCGCCGCGGCGGCCAAGTCCGGCGCCCCCGACATCCTGCGTGCCGAGGTCGCCTGGGTGCCCGAGTTCGCCTCCCTCGGCTACCTGTACGCGCTTGACGACACCTCCTTGGTCAAGGACCAGGCGGACTTCCTCCCGACGCCGGTCGGCTCTACCAAGTTCGATGGCAAGACGTATGGCGTGCCGCAGGTCACGGACTCTCTGGCTCTGATGTACAACAAGAAGCTGTTCGCAGCTGCCGGCGTCGAGGTCCCCAAGACGTGGGCCGAGATGAAAGCCGCCGCAGCCACGATCAAGACCAAGACCAAGAAGGACGGCGCTTTCCTCAACCCCGGCGGCTACTTCATGCTGCCCTTCGTCTATGGCGAGGGTGGGGACCTGCTGAACGCCGCTGATAAGAAGATCACGGTCAGCAGCCCCGAGGCGATCGCCGGTGCCGCCATTGCCGCCGATCTGGTCAAGTCCCCCGGCTTCGTCAAGCCCCCGGCCACTGACGCGTACGGCGCGATGATGAAAGGCTTCACGGCCGGCAACACCGCGATGATCATCAACGGCCCGTGGGAGGTCAACAACATCAAGGGCGCCCCTGCCTTCGGTGGTCTGGACAACCTGGGCATCGCTGTCGTCCCCGCTGGCAGCAAGCGAGCCGGCGCGCCAGTCGGTGGCCATGACTACGTCATCTGGTCCGGCATGCCGACCGAGAAGGCCGCCGCCGCAACGGCGTTCATCGCGTTCATGACGAGCGCCGAGACCCAGGCCACGGTCGCTGACGAGCTCGGTGTGCTCCCGACCCGTACGTCCGCGTACGCAAAGGTCACCAACCCGATCATCGGCCAGTTCCAGCCTGTGATGGAGGCGGCTGTTGCCCGTAGCTGGATCCCCGAAGGTGGCCAGCTGTTCGGTCCCCTGGACGAGGCAGCGACCAAGATCATGGTGCTTGGACAGGACCCCAAGGCGGCTCTGGACGCTGTCGCGAACAAGTACAAGACCGAGGTCGTCAAGACCTACACCATCGGCTGACACGGCTTCATCCGTACCAGCGGAGCAGGCATGATGGCGCTGCCGGGGTGGGAGCTCTTCCCGCCCCGGCGGTGCTCTCATACGCTCCCGTCTTGACCCGAGGAGCATCCAAATGACCACAGCCATCGCTGCGGCACCCAACCGCAAGAGCGGGATCCGGCGGGCTTTCGATCAGCACTGGTACGCATGGGCGATGGTGGCCCCGGTCGTTATCGTCTTGGCTGTCCTGGTCTTCTACCCGTTGGCCAATGGCATCTGGCTGTCGCTGACCAACACCACCGAGGCCAACCAGGCCGCCGAGATCTGCCGCAAGAGCCTCGGCGGTGACACCGTCTGCACACCCAACGCCGACCCGGCCCGCTTCGTGGGACTGGGCAACTACGCCGATCTGTTGAGCGGGCGTATCGGGAAGTTCTGGCCGCAGCTCGAGATCACCCTCATCTGGACCGCCACCTGCGTGTTCTTCCACTACACGCTCGGGCTGGCGCTGGCCCTGCTCCTGAACCGGGAGTTCAAGGGTCGCGCCGCATACCGGATTCTGTTGATTCTTCCCTGGGCTGTCCCGGCCTTCGTCTCGGCTTTCGCATGGAAGTTCATCTTCGCCAGAGACAGCGGCATCCTCAACGCGGCCTTGGGCGTGGTGGGCATCGGCCCGATCGACTGGTTCGCCAGCACGGCCACCTCGCTCATGGCCGTGATCGTGGTCAACGTCTGGCTCGGGGTGCCGTTCATGATGGTGGCCGTTCTCGGTGGCCTGCAGTCAATCCCAGCCGAGCTGTATGAGGCATCAGCCATGGACGGCGCCAACCCATGGCAGCAGTTCCTGAACGTCACCCTGCCTGGCCTGCGTCCGGTGAGCGCGACCGTGATCCTTCTCGGCACGATCTGGACCTTCAACATGTTCCCGATCATCTTCCTGGTCTCAAAGGGAGGTCCGGCGGGCAGCACCGAGATCCTGGTGACCGGTGCGTTCAAGGCCGCCTTCGAGGGGATCCGCAACTACAGCCTCGCGGCGACCTACGGAGTGGTCATCCTGTCGATCCTGGTCGTGTACTCCGTCGGGTATCGCTTCTTCCTGCGCAAACAAGGCGAGGTGTGGTGAAGATGACCCAGGCAACGATCCAGGACTCCACGGAACCGACCACAGCTGCCGCGGCCACGTTCCGCACGGCGAAGGGCCGGTCCCGGGGCAGCTCGATCCTGCTGCACTCGACCGTGATCTTCGCGTCCGTCCTCGCAGTGTTCCCCCTGGTGTGGATCCTGCTGTCGTCGTTCAAACCCAAGCGATGGATCCAGAGCAGCCAGATCACCCTGGTCAAGGAACCGACATTCGAGAACTACCAGTACCTGCTCAACAACACCGACTTCCTGGTGTGGTTTCGCAACTCGGCCGTGGTGGCGCTCTTCACCATGGCGTTCGGTATCGCGATGTCCGCGAGCGCCGGCTACGCAATCTCGCGCTTTCGTTTCCCGGGCAAGCGACCGCTGATGTGGACGTTCCTCATCACCCAGATGTTCCCCGTCGCCATCCTGATCGTGCCGATCTACACGATCATGGCCGCTCTGGGTCTGATCAACACCCCAGCCTCGCTGGTCATCGCCTACTGCACGGTGGCGGTGCCTTTCTGCACGTGGATGCTCAAGGGCTACTTCGACACGATCCCGGTGGAGATCGACGAGGCTGGACGGGTCGACGGCCTCGGACCGTACGGGACGTTCTGGCGGCTCATCCTGCCGCTGGCCCGCCCAGGGCTTGCGGTCACCGCGTTCTACACCTTCCTGACAGCTTGGGGTGAGGTCGCCTACGCCAGCGCGTTCCTGAACACCAACGACAAGTTCACCCTCGCCTACGGCTTGCAGACCTTCGTACCCAAGGATCCGACACTGCCGTTGTGGGAGCTGCTCACACCAGCCGCCGTCCTGATCACGATCCCCTCCGGCATCGTCTTCTTCTTTGCCCAGAAGCACCTCGTCGCCGGACTCACCGCCGGCGGGACCAAGGGCTGAGTGGGCCACGTCGTGTTCAACTTCACGGCCCGCTCCATAGCCGTGGATGGCGTATATGAGGCACGATGGCTATCAACCCGTGCGCACCTGCGCTTGGGTGCACCACTCCCCCTTTACAACGGATCGTCCGGCACGTTCCTGCCGGTGAAGGAAGGCTGACTCTCCATGGCAACAGTCAAGTTCGACAACGCAAGCCGGACGTACCCCGGCAATGACAAGCCCTCGGTCGACGGGCTCAACATCGACATCGAGGACGGTGAGTTCCTCGTCCTGGTCGGTCCCTCAGGCTGCGGCAAGTCCACCGCACTGCGGATGCTCGCCGGACTCGAAGAAGTCAACGTCGGCGACGTCTGGATCGGCGACCGCAACGTGACGGACCTGTCCCCCAAGGACCGCGACGTCGCGATGGTCTTCCAGAACTACGCGCTGTACCCACACATGACCGTCGCCGACAACATGGGCTTCGCACTCAAGATCGCGGGCATCAACAAGGCCGAGATCGCCAAGCGCGTCCAGGACGCCGCCAAGATCCTCGACCTCGAGGACTACCTCGAGCGCAAGCCCAAGGCGCTCTCTGGTGGCCAGCGTCAGCGCGTTGCCATGGGCCGGGCCATCGTCCGCAACCCACAGGTGTTCCTCATGGACGAGCCGCTGTCGAACCTCGACGCCAAGCTGCGCGTTCAGACGCGGACCCAGATCGCTTCTCTGCAAAGGCGTTTGGGCGTCACCACGGTCTACGTCACCCACGACCAGATCGAGGCCATGACGATGGGCGACCGGGTCGCGGTCCTCAAGGACGGCATCCTGCAGCAGTGCGACACCCCGCGCCGGATGTACGACCACCCGGACAACGTGTTCGTCGCCGGCTTCATCGGCTCACCGGCTATGAACCTCTTCGACGTTCCCGTCGTCGAGGGCGGCGTGCAGTTTGGTTCGAGCATCCACGAGATCGAGCGCGACGACCTTGCAAAAGCCGGCAAAGAGGTAACTCTCGGTGTCCGTCCTGAAGATCTGACGATCGCCACCGACGGCTCGGGGCTGGACGTCACCGTTGACGTCGTCGAAGAGCTCGGCGCCGACGCCTACATCTACGGCTCGACCACCGAGACCGCTGGTGAGATCAAGCCGATCATCGCGCGAGTCGACGGTCGCACGCCTCCGAAGAAGGGCGCCGTCGTCAACCTCACGCCCCGGAAGGGCCACGTGCACCTGTTCCACACCGAGACCGGCCTACGCATCGAGTGACACTGCCCCGCTGACCAGGAGGTGGCGGTGTCCCTCGAGGACGCCGCCACCTTCTGCCGTGTCAAGCCGCCGCCCTCTGCCGTGTCACCATAATCAGGTGGCACTTGAGATCACCGCAGCCAGGCTGGATCCCGCAATGCTCGACCTGCCATGGCCGCTGCCGTTGGAGCACTGGCCCACCGAGCTTCTTGCGGCCCTCCCACGCGGCATCTCCCGGCACGTCGTGCGGTTCGTCAAGCTCTCCGGCACGGTCATCGCGATCAAGGAGATCAAGGCAGACCTCGCCACCCGCGAATACAACATGCTGCGCTTCCTGAACAAGGTGAGCCAGCCCTGTGTCGTGCCCCTGGGCGTCATCAGCGGCCGCACCACCGCCGATGGCCAGGAGCTGGACGCCTGCCTGATCACCCTGCATCTGCAGTGGTCCCTGCCCTACCGGGCCCTGTTCAGCCAGGGCCTGCGCCCGAACACGGCGCAACGGCTGATCGACGCCTTGGCGGTGCTGCTGGTGCGGCTCCACCTGGCGGGCTTCTGGTGGGGCGACGTGTCTTTGTCCAACACGCTGTTCCGCCGGGACGCGGGTGCTTTTTCGGCATACCTCGTTGATGCCGAGACCGGCGAGATCCGCAACAAGCTCTCCGACGGGCAGCGCGAGCACGACCTTGACGTTGCCCGGGTCAACATCGCCGGCGAGCTGATGGACCTGGCAGCAGGCGGGCTCCTGGCCGACTCCGTCGATCCGGTCGAGATCTCTCAGAGCATCCTCGACCGCTACCGCTGTCTGTGGCGCGAGCTCACCGAACGTCAGCGGTTCGAGCGGGGCGATCGGTGGCGGGTCGAGGAACGCATCCGTCGACTGAACGAGCTCGGCTTCGATGTCGACGAGCTGTCGATCTCCACCGACATCGGTGGTACGACCATCCAGATTCAGCCGAAAGTCGTTGATGCAGGCCATCATTCGCGCCGACTGTTTCGTCTGACCGGGCTCGACGTCGAAGAGAACCAGGCTCGCCGCCTGCTCAACGACCTCGATGCCTACCGCGCCTCGCAGGATCGGCAGAATGACGACGAGGAGCTGGTCGCCCATGACTGGCTGTCCCAGATCTACGAGCCGACCACCCGCGCCGTCCCCCGCAACCTGACCCGCAAGCTGGAGCCGGCCGAGGTGTTCCACGAGGTCCTCGAACACCGGTGGTACATGTCGGAGACCGCGGACCATGACGTCTCGATCGAGGCTGCCCTTGCCGACTACGTCAAGAACGTCCTGCCCGGAAAGCCGGACGAGGCAACCGTTCTCGGCGTCGACACGATCGAGATGCCAGTAGTGGCGACGTTCCTGACGTGAAGCAGTCTCGTCGCTAGGAGCTCAGACAGGCGAGAGCCAGGTCCAGCCGGGCAGGTTTCGCAGGACCCAGAAGGCCAGAATCAGGCCGAGCACGCCGTGCAGCACCCACGCTGGCGCCAACCAGCCTTGCTTCCGACCAGTAATGGTCCGCCGCAGCCAGAGCACCCAGGTGGTCACGATGTATCCGGCTGCCACCACCGCGAACGGGTTGCGGGCCAACGCCGTCACAATGTCACCATGGGCCAGAGCGTGCATCGCGCGCAGGGAGCCGCACCCCGGGCAGTACCACCCGGTCACCCACAGAAACGGACAGGTCGGGAAGTGGCCGGCGACGTTCGGATCGACCGCGGTCACGTATCCGGCACCGAACAGCCCCACCGCCCCGACCGCCAACGGCAGCAGCGCCAGCCGTCGGCCACCACGGGGAGCGGCCGGACCAGGGCTGGACAGCGAGTCCGCTGGGGCGGGCGACGCCGGGTGGGAGAACACGTGCATCACGAGTTCCGAACGTTCGCAACGGGTCCGGTCAGGACCCGATCGTGGAGCTGGTGGCGAGCAGGCCAAAGAAGAAGATCATGGAGAGGACACCGAGGACAACCCACGCGATGGCAGACCAGATGGCGAAGTTCTTGGCCTTCTTCGAAGCCTCCTGGGCGCCGGCCCAGTCCCCCATTGCCCACTTGCTGTTGACCTGGGTGGAGAAGACGATCGAGACGACACCGAGGGGCAGGAAGCACAGCACCGTCGACAGGATTGCCCACACGAGATAGTTGGGCGGCGGTGGGCTCACAGATCCTGGGGCCCCGTAGCCGCCGTAAGGAGGTGGCGGCGGTGGCGGTGGCGGCGGGCTGCCGTAGTCAGACATGCGAGCCCCTTTCGTTGTGGGCGCAGCCGGCCTGATAGCGCAGCTGCCGAGGAACGGTATCGGATGTTGCCTGCTGACGTCTGCACATTCGAGCGAAGATGCGAGCCTAGAGCGCGCGGCGGCGGGCCACTTCATAGAGGGTGACGCCGGTGGCAATCCCGGCATTGAGGCTCTCCGCGGCCGAGGACATCGGGATCGACACGATCTGGTCGCAGGTCTGGCTGACCAACCGCGACAGCCCCTTGCCCTCGGACCCGACCACGATGACCAGGGGCTCCTTGGCCAGCTCGAGATCCGGCAGCTGCACGTCGCCATCCATGTCGAGACCCAGGACGAAGAAGCCGGCCTTGCGGAAGTCCTCCAGGGTTCGGGTCAGGTTGCTGCACTGGGCAACCGGGATGCGAGCAGCCGCACCGGCCGAGGTCTTCCACGCGGCAGCGGTCATGCCCACCGAACGTCGTTCCGGCACCACGACTCCGTGCCCCCCGAAGGCGGCGACCGAACGAAGGATCGCCCCGAGGTTGCGGGGGTCCGTGATGCCGTCCAGAGCGACGATCAGCGGTATGCCGGGCGCCTCAGGGTTGACCAGGTCACTGGGGTGGGCATAGGCGTACGCCGGAACCTGGAGAGCCAGACCCTGGTGGACTCCGCCGTCAGTGAGCCGGTCAAGCTCGCCGCGAGGGGTCTCCAGGATCGCGAGGCCGCGACCCGTGGCGATCTTGAGGGCCTCACGGACCCGGTCGTCCGACTCGAGCCGGCCGGCGACATACATCGTGGTCACCGGGATGTCCGCGCGCAGCGCCTCCAGCACGGAGTTGCGGCCATAGACGATCTCGCTTGATCCCTTGACCCGACGGGTCGAGCCCGGACCACCACCGCGTGCGGGGCGGGGCCCTGGGGCTGCCGCCCGCTTGGCTCCGCGGACCGCAGCCTTGTGCGCCGGGTGCTTGGTGCGATCGGTGGCCTTGGGGGTTGCACCGCGGGCTTCGAGACCCTTGCGTCGTTGGCCGCCGCTGCCGGAGCTCGGACCCTTCTTGGGCCCGCGGATGGCGCCTCGGCGCTGAGAGTTTCCAGGCATGTTCGGTCGGCCTTTCAGGCGTCGTTACGTCGGGCCAGCGACCAGCGCGCGCCCGAGGCTGTGTCCTCGACAACGATGCCCGCTGCCGTGAGCTGATCGCGGATCTGGTCCGCCAAGGTGAAGTCGCGTGCCGCACGGGCTGCCGCGCGGGCGTCGAGACGGTCCTTCACGAGCGCGTCGAGGGCCGGCATCGCATCGTCAGCCCCGCTGCCCGCTGCCGAGCTCCATTTCGGGTGAAGCGGATTGACGCCCAGAACCTCGGTCATCGCAACGACCTGCAGACCCAGCTGCTGGGCCTTGTCGTCGTCGCCTTCGTCGAGTGCCGTGTTGCCGGCTCGCACCGTCTCGTGGATGGCCGCCAGCGCGCTGGAGACGTTGAGGTCATCGTCCATCGCGGCCGCGAAGTCGGCTGGCAGGTCGGTGCCGGCTGAGTGCTCCTGGACGTGCGTGACCCAGCCGCCGCCGAGCGCGCGACGCAGGAAGCCCTCGATGCGATCAACCGCCGCCTCGGCCTCGCGAAGTGACCCCTCGTGATACTCGATGGTGGAGCGGTAGTGGGCAGCGCCCAGGTAGTAGCGCAGCACGAGCGGGCGCGCGACCTTGGTGATCTCGGTGACGAGCAGCGCGTTGCCCAGCGACTTGCCCATCTTCTCGCCGCCCATGGTCACCCACGCGTTGTGCAACCAGTAGTTGGCGAAGCCGAGGCCGGCCGCGCGCGACTGGGCCTGCTCGTTCTCGTGGTGCGGGAAGCGCAGGTCGACGCCTCCGCCGTGGATGTCGAAGGTGTCGCCGAGGTACTTGCGTGCCATCGCGGAGCACTCGAGGTGCCAGCCCGGACGACCCTGCCCGTATGCCGTGGGCCAGCTTGCCGTCTCCGGCTCACCTGCCTTGTGGCCCTTCCACAACGCGAAGTCACGCGGATCGCGTTTGCCGCGCGGGTCGGCGTCGGGCGCGGCCTCCATGTCGTCGATCCGCTGGTGGGTCAGCTCGCCGTAGGCCGGATAGCTGCGCACGTCGAAGTAGACGTCGCCGCTGCCGTCCTGGGCGGCATAGGCGTGGCCCTTGTCGATCAGGGTCGCCATCAGGTCCTGCATCTCGGTGATGTGACCGGTCGCCCGCGGTTCGTAGGTGGGTGGCAGGACGCCGAGCAGGTCGAGGGCGTCGTTGGTGGCCCGTTCGTTGGCGTAGCTCCAGGCCCACCACGACTCCCCGGCCTCGGCGGACTTGGCCAGGATCTTGTCGTCGATGTCGGTGACGTTGCGGACCAGGGTGACGTCATAGCCATGCCCGAGGGTCAGCCAGCGACGCAGGATGTCGAACGCGACGGCAAACCGGACGTGCCCGATGTGCGGAGCGCCCTGGGTCGTGAGCCCGCACACGTAGATGCCGGCCTTGCCCTCGGTGATCGGGACGAAATCGCGCAGCTCTTGCGAAGCGGTGTCGTACAGGCGGATGCTCACCCGCCAAGGTTACCGGCGAGTCGACCACGCCCGAGCCAGCCGACCGCCCTTTGCTCAGTTCAGGCCAGGTGCAGGGGTGATCAGGGCATCGAGAACACGATTGCGGTGGCGATGGCGGCAATGCCCTCGCCGCGGCCGGTGAGCCCGAGTCCGTCGGTGGTTGTCGCCGAGACCGACACCGGTGCGGACACCACGGCGCTCAACGCGGCCTGGGCCTCTTCACGGCGTGGACCGAGCCGGGGACTGTTGCCGATGACCTGGATGGCGATGTTGCCGATGACAAAGCCGGAAACGGTCACGATCCGTGCAGCCTGCGCCAGCAGCTCGACACCGGCGGCGCCGGCCAGCTCGGGGCGGTCGGTGCCGAAGTGGGTGCCCAGGTCTCCGAGCCCGGCGGCGGAGAAGAGCGCATCGCACGCGGCGTGGCTGGCGACGTCGCCGTCGGAGTGCCCGGCCAGCCCGCGCTCACCGGGCCAGGTGAGCCCGGCCAGGGACAGCGTGCGGTCGTCGTCGGCATACGGGTGGACGTCCACGCCGACCCCGATGCGTGGTGTGGGGATCGGGTGGGCGCCAGGGTCAGCCAAGGGTCGCGGGCTATCAGACATGGGTGCTATCCGGCATGGGGACATCTTGCAGCAGTGCCGTGGCGACGGTGAGGTCGGCTGGGGAGGTGATCTTGAGCGCCAGCCGATCGCCGGCGACGACACGCACGTGTCCCCCGATGCGCTCGACCAGACCGGCATCGTCGGTGGCCGGGGTCCAGCTGGCGTAGGCCCGTTCGAGCACGTCACGCAGGAACCCCTGCGGAGTCTGTATGCCGCGCAGCGTCTCGCGATCAGGAGTTGCCAGCACGAGACCCTGCGCGTCGACAACCTTGATGGTGTCGGTCACGGGCAGGGCGGGCACGATCGCGGCATGGCCGGAGCGCACGGCGTGGATCACCCGGGCGAACAGGTCTGCCGGAGCCAGGCACCGGGCGGCGTCGTGGACCAGGACGATGCCGTCGTCGGGGCGTAGCGCCGCAAGTCCGGCCACGACCGAGGCCGACCGATCGGCGCCCCCCGCCACGACGTCGATGCGAGGGTCCTGACCGGCGAGGTCGCGTGCCTGGTCCAGGTGGGTGCCGGGCGCCACGATGACCACGTGTCCGACGTCGGCACAACCCAAGACGCCCCGCAGCGCGTGAGCCAGCAACGGCTCCCCGCACAACGGGGCGAATGCCTTGGGCGTGCCAACGCCGAGCCGCACACCGCTTCCGGCGGCGACCAGGACTACGGCAACGTTCAGGAGGCGAGAACCTCGTCGAGGATGGCTTCAGCCTTGTCCTCGTTGGTCTTCTCGGCGAGCGCGAGCTCGGAGACGAGAATCTGACGGGCTTTTGCCAGCATGCGCTTCTCGCCGGCGGACAGGCCACGGTCCTTGTCACGACGCCACAGGTCACGCACAACCTCGGCAACCTTGATGACATCACCTGAGGCAAGCTTCTCGAGGTTGGCCTTGTAACGGCGCGACCAGTTGGTCGGCTCCTCGGTGTGCGCTGCACGCAGGACGTCGAAGACACGCTCCAGGCCCTCAGGGCCAACGACGTCGCGGACACCCACGAGATCGCAGTTCTCGGCGGGCACCTCGATGGTCAGATCGCCTTGGGCAACCTTGAGCACCAGGTAGATCTTTTCCTCGCCCCTGACGGTGCGAGTCCTCATCTGTTCAATCAAAGCCGCACCGTGGTGCGGGTAAACAACCGTCTCGCCAACCTTGAACGCCATGTGTGATGTACCCCTTTCGCGACCTCAAGGATAGCACGACGCGCTGGCATCACAGGACCAACGCTAGGGCGTTTCTGCAGGTCAGGGCGATGCCGGGCACCAATTTTGGCCCCCTTTGCTGTATTGACAGAAGGGTGATTCGCATGCATCGCGCAGGGTCGCATCCGTCTTTTCACGTAGGCAGAAACACGATGTCTGTCGTTGCGTCATCAACCAGTGCGGCCGGTAGGCTGCCACGCGTGAAGCTTCGACGCCTCAGGCCTGCCACATTCTCGGGATTCCGGGGCACCCGGGCCGCCCCGGTCCGGGCGACCACCACGCTGGCAAAGGCGCTGGCCACGAGCGTGGCAGCAGCCGCAGTGCTCTCCGGTTGCCAGGTCATGTCGCCGATCCAGACCACCGTTGCCTACCAACCGGCCAACGGCGTGGCGGTCGACCTCGGCACCGTGCAGATTCGCGACCTCGTGGTCGTCTCCCGCGCCAAGGGAGAGGCCGGCACGCTGTCCGGGATGGTGGTCAACACGAGCGCCCAACCGGTCACCATCAGCTTCACCGCGGGTGCCGCCGGCGGTTCGGTGCTGGTCCAGACCCCGGCAGACACGCAGAGCCGGCTCTCAGGGGTTGCGGGCACGGCTCCCGTCACCCTCCCGAGCATCGACGCTGCCCCCGGTGGCATCGTCAGGCTGACAGTCATCACGCCGGCCGGCGGGGCGTCCGAGGTCTCGGTGCCGGTCCTGCTGCCCGACGGCATCTACGCCAACATCACCCCTGCGCCGCTCGGCACCGTTGGCCCCTGAGCCCGGGGGGCGAAACGGCGCAGCCGTCAAACGTGCACCAGTGGCCGCGGGGCCGCTGCCGCAGCACGGACGGAGGGGCGCAGATGGGGTAGTGCACGTTTGCCCGCACCTTGAGCTGCTCTTCAGGTGCCGGGCCTGGGTTCCCTGACACTGCGTCAGGGGTTCTCGAACTTGTAGCCCAGGCCGCGCACGGTGACGATGAACTGCGGGTTCGGCGGGTCAGGCTCGACCTTGGCGCGCAGGCGCTTGACGTGGACGTCCAGCGTCTTGGTGTCGCCGACGTAGTCGCTGCCCCACACCCGGTCGATCAGCTGCATCCGGGTCAGCACCCGCCCCGAGTTGCGCAGCAGGATCTCGAGCAGCTCGAACTCCTTGAGCGGCAGCAAGACGGGCGTTCCGTTGACCGTGACCGTATGCCGTTCGACGTCCATGCGCACCGGGCCTGACTCAAGCGTGGCGGGTATCAGCTCCTCGGGCTCGTGACCGCGACGCAGCACCGCCTTGATCCGGGCCAGGAGCTCACGGCTGGAGTACGGCTTGGTGACGTAGTCGTCCGCGCCGATCTCGAGCCCGACCACCTTGTCGATCTCGCTGTCCTTGGCGGTGAGCATGATGACCGGCACGGACGAGCGCTGCCGCAGGGCCCGGCATACGTCCATCCCTGACAGACCCGGGAGCATCAGGTCGAGCAGCACGAGGTCAGCACCGGAGCGGTCGAAGTCCGCCAACGCATCCGGCCCCGTCTCGGCCACCGACACCTCGTAGCCCTCCTTGCGCAGCACGTAGGACAACGGGTCGGAGAACGACTCCTCGTCCTCGACCAGCAGGATGCGCGTCATCGGGTCCCCTCCCGGGAGCGATGGTCAGTGCCCGGGAGTCCAGGGAGCTCCGAGAGACCAGCGGGTATGACGGGTGCCTCGTCTTCGCTTGTGGGGGCCGCCGGCAGACGCATCGTGAAGGTCGAGCCGTGGCCCTCCTCGCTCCAGACCGTGACCTCTCCGCCGTGGTTGGCGCAGATGTGCTTGACGATGGCCAGGCCCAGGCCGGTGCCGCCGGTGTCCCGGGACCGGGCGGCATCGATGCGGTAGAACCGCTCGAAGATCCGCGCCTGCTCGCTCTTGTGGATGCCGTGGCCCCGGTCGGAGACCGCGACCTCGACCAGCCCCTCCTCGGAACGCACGCTGACCGCGACCCGGGTTCCTGGGTCGGAGTAGTGGATGGCGTTGCCGACGAGGTTGCGGATGGCGGTGGTGAGCAGGTCTGCGTCGCCGAACACCTGGACGCCCGGTGACAGGGACGACACGATCTCGATGGCTCGGGACTCTGCCACCAGCCGGGACTGCTCGGTGGCCGCGGTGGCCGCCGAGCCGACGTCGACCAGTACGGGCTCGTGCAAGGTGTCGGCGATCTGCAGCCGTGAGAGGTCGACGATCTCCTGGACCAGGCTGGTGAGGCGCGTGCTCTCCACCTGCATCCGGCGGGCAAAGCGGGCCACCGCCTGGGGATCATCCTTGGCTTCCAGGACGGCGTCGGACAGCAGCACCAGCCCGCCGACGGGGGTCTTGAGCTCGTGGCTGACGTTGACGACGAAGTCGCGCCGGACCTCCTCGACCCGTCGAGCCGTGGTGCGGTCGTCCACCAGCAGGAGGATGAAGGCGCCGCCCAGGGGGGCCACTCGCGCGCCGACCGTGATCCGGCCACGGCCCAGCGGACCTCGGGGCAGATCGAGCTCGACCTCCTGGATCTCGCCGTCGCGTCGGACCTGTCGGGCCAGGTCGCGCAGCTCGTCGTGGACCAGGTCGTCGTCGCGGACCAGCCCGTACGCCACCGCCCAGGGGCTGGTGCTCACGACGGCGTCGGCGGCGTCGAGGACGATCGCCCCCGAGCGCAGCACGGCGAGGACGGCAGAGACGCCGGGAGGCAGCGCGTGGGGGTCCGGCGGCTGCGGCAGGCTTCGCTTCGAACGGTCGGACAGGCGGACCGAAGCCACGGAGACGGCACCGATCACCAGCCCGAGCATGCCGCCGAGAACTGCCTCAACCGTGGGGTCCACGGGACTCAGCGTACGCACGGGACACGCACGACCTGACGTTTTCCCGGGCCAGCAGCGCCCGATCCCGCGTGCGGCACCCTACTGTTCACCTCAACGCCGAAGATCGTTCACCGGTGGGTGCGACTCTTGACAGACAACCGGGCGACGCGTGCCCGGCATACATGTGCCCGCTAAACAAGATGGGAAACCATGCGCAACACGTTCCATGAGGACCTGGACAAGATCTCCGACCAGCTGGTCGAGATGACCCGACTTGCCGGGTCGGCCATGTCCCGCGCGACCACGGCACTGCTGGACGCCGACCTGCACCTGGCCGAGACCGTCATCGCCGCGGACGAGCAGATCGACGCGCTGCGCAAGGATCTGGACGACCGCGCCATCGACCTGCTGGCGCGTCAGCAACCGGTGGCCACCGACCTGCGCATGGTCGTCACCGCGATGCGGATGAGCGCCGACCTCGAGCGGATGGGCGACCTCGCCCGGCACGTCGCCAAGGTGGCCCGGCTGCGGTACCCGAACTCCGCGATCCCGCCAGTGATGCGCTCCACCGTCCTGGAGATGGGTCAGGTGGCCGCGCGGATCGTGGCCAAGACCGGGTCGGTCATCGCCGGCAAGGACATCGAGTCGGCGCTGGCGCTCGAGCGCGACGACGACGAGATGGACCGCCTGCACCGCGACATCTTCAACATGCTGATGGACGACAAGTGGACCGCCGGCACCGAGGCGGCGGTCGACGCAACCCTGGTCAGCCGCTACTACGAGCGGTTCGCCGACCACGCCGTATCCGTGGCGCGCCGGGTCGTCTATCTGGTCACCGGCGAGTGGCGACCCGACTACGCGCTGGACGACGAAGAGATCTGACCCAGCTGGTCAGCGGCCTTGGTTGGCGCTGGTCAGCGGCCCTGGTTGGCCACGGCCGCTGCGGCAGCCTTGGCGGCCTCGGGGTCGAGGTACTCCCCGCCGGCGATGAGCGGCTTGAGGTTGTCGTCGAGGTGGTAGATGAGCGGCATGCCGGTGGGGATGTTGAGCCCCGGGATGACCTCGTCACTGATGCCGTCGAGGTGCTTGACGATCCCGCGCAGGCTGTTGCCGTGGGCCGCGACCAGGACGGTCAGGCCGGCGCGCAGGTCGGGCACGATCGCGCTCTCCCAGTACGGCAGCATCCGGGCGATGACGTCCTTGAGGCACTCGGTGAGCGGCGGGCCACCCTCGATGTCGGCGTAGCGCGGGTCGTGCGCCTGGCTGAACTCGTCATCGACCGGCTGCGGCGGCGGCGGGACGTCGAAGGATCGGCGCCAGGTCATGAACAGCTCCTCGCCGTACTGCTCAAGGGTCTGCTTCTTGTTCTTGCCCTGCAGCGCGCCGTAGTGGCGTTCGTTCAGTCGCCATGAGCGCTTCACCGGGATCCAGTGACGGTCGGCGGCGTCCAGGGAGATGTTGGCGGTGTTGATGGCCCGTCGCTGCAGCGAGGTGTGCACCACGTCGGGGAGCAGGTCAGCGGCCTTGAGCTGCTGGCCGCCGCGCAAGGCCTCAGCCCTGCCCTTGTCAGTCAGGTCGACATCGACCCAGCCGGTGAAGAGGTTCTTGGCGTTCCACTCGCTCTCGCCATGGCGCAGGAGAATGAGCGTGAAAGGTGCGGAGGAGGTCATGCCTACGAGTCTATTTGCTCATCCCGATCGGGCCCGAGCAGGTGTCGGAAGGCCTCGAGGTTGACAGTGGACTCGCCGCGCGAGCTGCGCCACGCCCACTCTTTCTTGATCGACTCCAGGAAGCCCATCGCGAGCAGCTCGTTGAAGGCGCCGTCGGCAGCCTCCAGAACGACACCGAAGATCTGGTCCAGGTATGCCGCGTTCGCAGCGGCGAGCGGCACCCGACCGGTGACGTACACGTCGCCGTCCTTGTCGATGCCGTAGGCGAGGCCGGGCAGCTTGAGGTTGCGGCGCAACAGGTAGGCGTAGACGGCCTCGTGGTTCTCGTCGGGGTTGCGCACGACGAACGCCGAGATCGACAGGGACTGGTCGCCGACGACGACGGAGCACACCGTGTTGAGCTTCTTGTCGCCCGGAAGCGTGACGACGATCTCGCCGGGGCGACGGCCGGGCTCCCAGGCGATGCCGGCCTCGTCGAGGAACGTGCGCACGGACTGCTGGGTGGCGTCGCCGGCTTTCGGACCGTGACTCACGTTCGGACCCTTGCTGGTGCTCTCAGCGCCTGGGGTCACAGGGTCACTATGTCCGGCACGATGCTGAGATGCGGGACGTCACTCTCGACCGGCGGGGCGGTGCGCGCAGCCGTGGCCTCGCTGTAGACCTCGAGCAGACGGTCGGTCGTGGCCACCCAGCTGAACTGCGATGCGTGCTGAATAGCGTTGCGGCTCAACAGCATTCGGCGGTCGGTGTCGTCGAGCAGACCCTCAAGACCGGCACTCCAGTCGGCCGTTTCGTGCCCCTGGACGAGCAGGCCGCCGTCGCCCACAGCAAAGGGCAGGCCCCCGACGGCGGCGGCGACCACCGGGGTCCCGCAGGCCTGGGCCTCGACGGCAACCAGACCGAACGACTCGCTGTATGACGGGACGGCGACGAGGTCGGCAGCGCGGTACCACTGGGCGAGGGTGGCGCGATCGACCGGAGGAACAAAGCGCACCTGGGCGTCGATGCCGAGCTGTTGGGCCAGCTCGTGCAGCAGGCGAGGCTTGCTCAGGCCGGAGCCACTGGGGCCGCCGAGAACGACAACCACCAGTTTCTGGCGCAGCTCGGGTCGTCGCGCGAGCATCTGCGCCGCGGCCTTGAGCAACACGTCGGGAGCCTTGAGCGGCTGGATCCGGCCCACGAAGAGCAGCACCTGCGCGTCGCGGGGCAGCCCTACCTGGGCGCGGGCTTCGGCCATGTCACCTGGCGTGAACAGCTCGAGGTCGACGCCGGGCGACACGACACGCACCTTGCGGTGGTCGGCGTCATACAGGTCGATGAGCTCGCCGGCCTCGCCCGTGGTGTTGGCCACCAGGCGGTCCGCAGCCTCGACGACCTGGGTCTCGCCGATCTCGCGACCGAGCGGCTCGGGCGTATCGCCCTCGGCCATCAGTGCGTTCTTGACGCGAGCCATGGTGTGCATGGTGTGCACCAACGGCACCTGCCAACGGTCTGCCGCCAGCCAGCCGACCTGTCCGGAGAGCCAGTAGTGGGAGTGGACCAGGTCGTACCAGCCCTCGGGCCGGGCCGCCTCGGCATGCATGACGCCCTGGGCAAAGGCACACAGCTGGCCCGGCAGGTCTTCCTTGGCCAGGCCCTCGAACGGGCCGGCGATGACGTTGCGGACGTGGACACCTGGCGCCAGCTCGGACTGCAACGGCATGTCGCCGGCGGTCATCCGGGTGAAGATCTCGACCTCGATACCGCGTCGCGCGAGCTCCTTGGAGACCTCTGCGACGTAGACGTTCAGGCCACCGGCGTCACCGGTGCCGGGCTGCTCGATCGGCGAGGTGTGGACGCTGAGCATCGCCACTCGGCGCAACTTGGGCATTGACGACATGCATCCCTCTTTGACTTCGGGCACGTGGCTGTGGCGCGGGCACGTTGTTAATGAATCTATTGTCGAACGCCGCGGCGCCGTTACCTATTCTCACTGCCCAAGTCGGCACATAACGGACACGGCTTACGCTGCGGTCTGTGGCATCCAGGCGCCCGGTCGGCAACATCACGCGCGGCACGACCAACCCCAACCGGCTGCGTCGCGTCGACCGTTGGCTGGTCGGGCCGCAGGGCTTCCGGTTGCGACGCGCACTCGGCCCGCCGGTGGTGGTGGATCTTGGGTATGGCGCGTCGCCGGTCACCACCGTGGAGCTGCATGATCGCCTGCGCAAGCTCCGACCTGACACGCGCGTGGTCGGGATCGAGATCGACCCCGCCCGGGTGCTGGCCGCCAAAGCCCTTGAGCGAGAAGGACTTTCGTTTCGTCTCGGAGGTTTCGAGGTTCCCCTGGAGACTGGCGTGCGCCCGACCATCGTGCGCGCGTTCAACGTGCTGAGGCAGTACGACGAGAGCGAGGTCGCCGCCGCCTGGCAGACGGTGTGCCTTCGGCTGGCCCCCGGTGGGCTCCTGGTCGATGGCACCTGCGATGAGCTCGGCAGGCGCAGCACCTGGGTGGCGCTGGACGTTTCTGGACCGTTGTCGCTCTCGCTGTCGATGCGCCTGGCCGACCTGTCGCGTCCCTCCGACCTGTCACGTCCCTCCGACATCGCCGAGCGGCTGCCCAAGGCCCTGATCCACCGCAACGTCAGCGGGGAGCCGATCCACGCCTATCTCGAGGCGCTGGACGACGCATGGGCGCGGCAGGCACCGCAGGCGTCATACGGCGTGAGGCAGCGATTCATCGCCTGCGCGACGGCGATGCGCGATCAGGGGTGGCCGTTGCTGGACGGCCCCTCGCGGTGGCGGCTGGGAGAGATCACCGTCACCTGGTCAGCGGTACAACCCCTGCCCTGACGGGGGCGACGATGCAGACTGGGACCGCTGCCGTCAGCGGCCGTGCCCCATGACCCGGCGCAGCGCCGGGCGCACATCGGCAACGTAGACACCGGCGCCGACCACGGCCAGGATCCCGGTCATCTGGAAGGGGTAGGGGTAGCTCACGAAGCTCAGCGCGACAGCGACACCCAAGACCCCCAGCCAGATGGGTTTGGACGCCTTGCCGGCAGCGGTGAACGCATCGGGACGGTGCCGCAGGGCATCGACGAAGCCGAACACCGACAGCACCAGCACGGCGACCCAGAAGACGAAGTAGATAAGTTCCTGGATGCTGCTGAAGATGTTGGACATGCATCCAGCGTAGTGGCCGACCTACGTTCAGATGTCGGTGTGCAGAGCGCGCTCAGATGCCGACGGCGTCGATCGACCCGACCAGGTGGCCGTGGCCCAGCACCGGGGCGTGGGCCATCTTGTCGAAGACGTCGGAGTCGATCCCCAAGCGCCGCAACGCTGCCACCATCACGATGGGCCGGGCGCGCTGACCACCGTCGGCGATCTTGAGCGCGATGGCCCGCCCGTCGGCCAGCCCGACGGCATAGACGCTCTCGGCGCCGTCCTTGGCGATCAGGCCGGGGACGCCGCGCATCATCGCCGTGACGTCTCGGCGGGTCCCGCCCACGCATTGGGGGAACGCCCGCATGGCATCGGCGACCCTGGCCTCGTTGATTCCTTTGGGGGCGGCCGCGATACGGGAGAAGGCCCGTGCCAGTCCGGTCAGGGACACAGCCATGACCGGCGCGCCGCAGCCGTCAATCCCTGTGGCCGCAACGCTTTCGCCGGTGACGTCGGCCAGGGTCTGCTCCATCAGCTGCTGCAGCGGGTGCTGCGGGTCGCGGTAGGTCGCGGTGTCCCATCCTGCGGCGACACAGGTCGCCAGCATGGCCGCGTGCTTGCCGGAGCAGTTCTGCGCGAGCGAGGTCGCCTTGCGCCCGGCGGCGATCCACTCGGTGCGTTCCGTCTCGTCGTACGGCAGGTCGGGGGTGTTCTGCAGATCCTGCTCGGTGAGCCCGGCGCCGTCGAGAATCCGCAGGACGTTGTTGAGGTGGAACCGCTCCCCCGAGTGGCTCGCGACCGCCATGGCGAGCAGCTCACCGTCCAGGTCGAGGCCGGCACGAAGCATGGCCAACGCCTGGATGGGCTTGCTCGACGAACGCGGGAAGATCGGTCCGGCGACGTCACCGATCGCCAGCAACGTCGAGCCGTCCCCGTCCAGTGCCACGACGCTGCCGTGATGCACGGACTCGACGAAGCCGGAGCGGGTGACGTGGGCGACGACGGGCGCGTCATACAGGGGAACGCCCTGCTCGGTCACGGGAGAACTCGCTGCATATTCACGGCTGGGAGCCTACGCTCCGTCAACAGCGCGGCCGGTGTCGAGGGATCGACACCGGCCGCGCATCCTTGCTCAGTTCAAACCGGTTTGCTCAGTCCAAGCCGGTTCCCCTGCCGAATTCGCGGCCTCCGAGCGGTCTGAGCTGAGCAAAGTCGGTGGGGCTGAAGTCAGTCGCCGACCTTGGGGGTGGCGACCTTGGTGGCCTCGGCAGCCGCGGCCGCGGTCTTGGTGGCGCTCGTCACGGCGGACTTGGACGCGCGCCGAACCGAGGTGGTGCTCTTCTTGGCGGTCGTGGTGGCCTGCTTGACCGGGAGCCGAGTGGCCTTGGCGGACTTGCGCACGGTGCCGGTGGTGACCTTGGCCTCGCGGCTCACCGAAGCGACAACGGCCTCGATGGCGACCTCAGCCTCGTGGCGACCGGTGGTCAGGTTGGCCTTGGCGACGCGCTCGGCGTCCGCCGCGGCTTTGCGGACGGTGGTGACGGCACCCTTGCCGAGCGAGACGGTGCTGTCGGCCTGGGCCAACAGGTCCTTGGTGGACTTCTGGCTGCGGATGCGCTTGACCAGCTTGTGGCCACGGACGGCGAGCTCGGCGTAGGTCTCCTGAGCCTTGCCGGCCGCCTCGAGCGTCTGGTTCAGGGCCAGCGCAGGCATGTGCTGGGCCTGCCCGGCAAACTTCTCGGCGCGCTTGATGGCCTTGTCCTGCAACGCGCTGACGTGGATGTCTGCGTGAGCGGCGAGGGCGCGGGAGCGAGCGTCGCGCACCTTCTCGACGGCCAGGTCGGTCACGCCGACGGCGGCGAAGACGGGCGTGGTGTCGGTAACGGTCTTTCGGATGTCCTTGACAAGTGTCATGGCTAGTTCTCCTTGGTTGTATTCATTGCTGGGTCGGGTGAGTGACGTGCCGGTGTCTTCGCCGGACGGGGTTTGGTGGGCCGGGTGGGCCGGGTGGCCTCTGCGGCCTTGGTGGTGTTGGTGGCGTCGGTGGCGTCGGTGGCGTCGGTGGCGTTGGTGGCGTCGGCAGCCTTTGCGGACCTGCGGGCTCGCGGAGCCTTGTTCGGTGCCGGCTCGCCCACGAAGGACTCGTAGACGTCCAGCAGGACTGCCCGCTGCCGGTTGCTCAACGCCGGGTCGGCAAGGACTGCAGCCTGGACATCAACGGTGGCGGGCGCACCAAGACCGGTGTGCTCCTCGAGGAAGCCGGCGCGGACGTAGAGGGACTCCGCGGAGATGCGCAGGGCCTTGGCGAGAGCCGACAGGATCTCGGCGCTGGGCTTCTTGAGGCCGCGCTCGATCTGGGAGAGGTACGGGTTGCTGATCCCCGCCACCTCGGACAGCTGGCGCAACGAGAGCTCGGCCGAGTGGCGCTGCTCTCGCAGGTAGTCGCCCAGGTCGTGGACGGAGATCGGGGGAAACTTGGTCATGTCTCAATTATGCTTGCTCTAGTTAGCACTTTGCAAGCTGAGCAAGCATGACGCCGGTCACACGGCCCATACGCCCTCTTGTTGCGGCTAAACCACCGATTCCGGCCGGTTCAGACCCGCGAACGGTGGTTTGGCCGCAACAAGGCCAAAATGGGGGGTGGGGGTCAGGAGGGGCGACGGTCCTTGACGGACAGCAGCTCGCGCGCCTCGTTGGTCGTCATGGGTGGACGCTGCATGAGTCGAGCCAGCTCCGCAGCCCGCGTGACGAGCTCGACGTTGTGCTGCACCGGCTGCCCCTTGGCAAAGAACAGGTTGTCCTCCATGCCGACCCGCAGGTGCCCGCCGGACGCGAGCGCCACCGCCGCGATCGAGAGGTGGGTGCGACCGATGCCGGTCGCCGACCAGGAGGTCACCTCAGGCGGCAGAGCCTGTATGCCGGCCATGAGGGCGGCGGGCGTGCCCGGCATAGCGCCTGGGACACCGGTGACGAAGTCGACGTGGACCTTGCCGCCAAAGGGCAGGCCGAAGTCGTCGATCAGATGACGCAGCGCCGCCACGTGCCCCAGGTCGAACAGCTCGAACTCGGGGACGATCTCGCGCTCCTGGGCCAGCTGGTAAAGCTGCGACATGAAGGGGTAGGGGTTGAGGAAGACGTCATCGCCGAAGTTGGTCGTGCCACAGGTCAGGCTGCAGGAGTCCGGCTCGGCGTCCAGGACGGTGAGTCGCTTTTCGAGCGGGTCGTGGACGCTGCCACCAGTGGAGAGCTGGAGGACCAGCGTCGTCCGCTCGCGCAAAGCCTGGACCGCGTCGCGCAAGTAGACGGGATCCAGGGTGGGCTGGTGGTCGGCGTCGCGCAGGTGGACGTGGATCAGCGAGGCGCCGGAAGCCTCACACCTGACGGCGGTCTCGACCAGCTCCTCCAGCGTCGTGGGCAGCTGGGGGCAGTCGGCCTTGGCGGTCTCGGCTCCGGTGGGCGCGACGGTGATCAGGGTGTTCATGGCCGACATCCTGCCAGCGCCGGGGGCTCGCCGATACCAGCGCCGGGGGCTCGAAGATACCAACTGCGGTTCTTGCCCACCCCAGCGCCGAAACTAGGGCACAGTACGCTTGCGAGGGCGAAAAGCCGCGTAACGCCGGGCGAGGGAAAGAAACACCTGTGGAGCTCAAGGACTACATCCGTATCATCCGGAAACGGTGGCGCGTCATCATGGCCGCCATGCTCGTGGTTCTGGCGGGCTCCGCGGCCGCTACAGCGCTCAGTCCCAGGATCTACGAGGCCCAGACCCGGCTCTTCGTCTCGACCTCTGGTGGCGTTGACACCGGGGACCTGCTGCAGGGAAGCAACTTCACCCAGCAGCGGGTCAAGTCCTACGCCGACG
>DASRVZ010000017.1:0-3167 GCA_035654835.1 Dermatophilaceae bacterium
GGCTCTTGTGACTCATCCGTGGGTGGATTCCTGACCACCTGACGAGCGACACGCCACTCCCGCATAGGTTCTGAGCTGTCAAAGGTCCAGAACCTAGTGAAGCGGAGAGTGGCGTGCGCGATCTAAGCCTATGGCGTGCCCTGTTGGGCGTCGAGAAGACCGTGATCGAGCGGGTCGAGTTCGATGAAGACGTCGAGCTGCTGGTGGCTCACGTTCGGCCGACGAGCCGGGCGCGGAGCCGGTGTGGGGTGTGCCGACGCCGGAGCCCGGGCTACGACGCCGGCGCGGGTCGACGCACCTGGCGGGCACTGGACCTGGGCACGATCCGGGCAGTGCTGGAGGCGGACGCCCCGAGGGTGAACTGTCGCGAGCATGGGGTGGTCGTCGCCGGGGTTCCGTGGGCACGTCACGACGCGGGCCACATCTACGCCTTCGATGAGACGGTGGCGTGGTTGGCGACCCAGTCCTCGAAGTCCACGGTGACCGCGTTGATGCGGATCGCGTGGCGCACTGTCGGGTCGATCATCACCCGGGTCTGGGCCGACGTCGACGCCCAGCATGACCGGCTGGCCGGGCTGCGCAGGATCGGGATCGATGAGATCAGCTACAAGCGCGGATTCAAGTTTTTGATGGTCGTGGTCGACCACGACACACGACGTCTGGTGTGGGCCGCACCGGGACGCACCAGCGCCACCGTGCGGGAGTTCTTCGACCTCCTCGGTGAGGACCGGTGCGCCCAGATCACCCATGTTTCTGCCGATGGGGCCGACTTCATCGACACCATCGTCGCCGCGACCTGTCCCGGCGCGGTGCGGGTGGCTGACCCGTTCCATGTCGTGAAGTGGGCGACCGAGGCCCTCGATGAGGTCCGCCGGGGAGCCTGGAACGACGCCCGGGCACTGGCCCGGTCCGAGCCGAAACGAGGCCGTGGGCGGCCCCCGGCAGACGCGCCACCAAGGCCGGGAAGCGAACGGGCCAAGGGCCTGAAGGGTGCCCGGTACTCGCTGTGGAAGAACCCGGAGAACCTCACCGACCATCAGCAGATCAAGTTGGCCTGGATCGCCGCCATCGACCCGAAACTGTATCGGGCCTACCTGCTCAAGGAAGGTCTGCGGGTGATCTTCACGATGCCCCACGACGCAGCAGTCGAGGCCCTCGACCGGTGGATCAGCTGGGCCCGCCGCTGCCGGATCCCCTCGTTCGTGAAGCTGTCCAAGAGCATCGTCAAACACAAGGCCAGGATCCTCGCCGCGATCGAGCACAACTTGTCGAACGGCCTTATCGAGTCGACTAATACGAAGGTCCGTCTGATCACCAGGATGGCGTTCGGCTTCAAGTCTCCCGAGGCCCTCATCGCCCTCGCCCTGCTCAGCCTCGGCGGCCACCGCCCCGTCCTCCCAGGCCGGAAATGACCCACGGATCAATACCACTAACTTAGAGGCGTGGTGCACTGAGGATCGTGACCGCTGGTGGGGCCGCGTGCTTCCGTGCGATGTGTCGGGGCTTCTTCACCGGATAGCTGTTGTGCCCGGAGCGCTTGATCGCTCGGGGGTTCGTGCGTTGGCGTCGGCGGGGGTTTGGCCGTTGGAGGATCTCGGCCCGCGCTTCTCGGAGCGCTCGTTCGAGGTAGTCAGGGGGAAAATGCGGCCTGCCCGGTGACGTGCCGGCGGACCAGACGCAGCGATCGGACGAAGGAGAGCCGCTCGAGTTCTGCCTCACCTCCGTCAGATTCGGTGGCATGGACCATCAGTTCGCGGATGGCGTAGTGGGTGAGCAGGAGCGCGTAGAGCTCCTGGTAGACCATCGGCAGGGATTTGGAGCGCAGCACAATGCCCGCCCCGCGTTGGCTGGTCTTGATTTCGTTGAAGGTCGATTCCAACTCCCAGCGGCGGTGGTACAGCGAGCAGAGCTCTGTCGCCGGCACCTCGTCGGGATCGAGCAGTGTGGTGACCAGGCGGTACGTCTCGGGTTCGGCCTCGGCTCCACCACGGTCGACGACCTGGTACTCGATCACCCGGACCCGGTGGCCGGGTACCTCTACGAGGTTTCGGACATGTTTACGTACCTGGTCGCGGCGCTTGTTCGCCATCACCGGGTCGGAGAGCCTGGAGAGGTAGGAGCCGTCGGGCAGTGCCTCGAGTACCGGCAGGTCGGTGGACGACTTCGCCCGCCAGCATAAGTCGACACCGGTGGCGATCATCTGGCCCCACAGCTCGTAGCTGAGGAAGCCACGATCAGCCAGCACCAGGATGTCGGGCCCCAGATGAGGAAGTAGCTCAAGGAACAGTTTGCGTTCCCCGGCCCGGGCCCGGCCTGTGGCCACCGCGGTGACCGCATGGGTCCCGGTCTCGGCCAGTGCCACCACGCGCACCTGAGGGAAGGCGCCACCTCCCGAGGGGTAGCCGAACTCGGTGACGTTGGCCGCAGTGTCGGCCAGATCGACATTCGTCCCGTCCACGGCCATCACCCGTCGACCGGCGCACCATCCGTTTGCCAGCTCTGCCGGGGCCATCGGGACTGCGACACGCTCGAACAGCACCTTCAGCGGCTCCGGCCCCAAGCGGGCACGTGCCTTGGTCAACGCCGCGGTCGACGGCACCACCCAGCCCTGACGCCACGCCCCCATCTGACGCAACGACCCGACCAGACGCCGCATCACTTCCTCATAGCCGTCGCCGAAGAACAATGCGAGCGCCATCACGTAGTAGACGACCATCCGTGCCGGCAGCAACCGCACCCGCCGTTCCTGACGTCCCGTCTCGACGAGCACCTCGTCGACCAACTCGCGCGGGACCAGCCTCGTCAGCACACCCAGCGCGACGCGGTCCGACAGTCGGTCATCGTCGGGTGGCTTGACCTGACCAGCACGAGGAGACATGCCAAGGACACTACCAACTTCAACACTAAGTTAGTGGTATTAACCCACAGGTGTGTCAGAAGAGCCAAAAAACTTGAGGATGGATCGACAGGTCGGGCGCATCTGGAACACCACATCGACAGATCCGTGCGTGAGCTGGTGGCACTTGAAGAGGACCAGGACAAGCGTCGCACAGACCTGTACGTCCTGATCTGGATGGCCATCTTCATTGGTTTGGCGATCGGTGCAGGAGCCACGGCGCTGCGCACAGAGAGCGAGTGGTGGGTAGACCTGCTGCTCTGGTTGGCCA
>DASRVZ010000018.1:0-19037 GCA_035654835.1 Dermatophilaceae bacterium
GGTCCAGTAGGCGAATGCCACGCCTGCGCCGGAGAGGAGAACAACGGTCCCCACTGTTACGGCAATGGCCTTCCTTGTGAACTTGTGCATTGTGTTCTCCTAAGTCTGACGAGCGCGGGTGAACGGTGGACACCGTTCCAATTGACCGCTTCCTTACCAAACTCAGGACACACCATGACCTTTGAGTCGGACATGGGTTATTCGGTCGCGTTCCCTCGGCCGTTCGGTTGAATCACCATGACCTCTCGCGGCCGGCGAACCGCGGTTTTCCCATGGTCTTGGGTCACCCGACCTGTTGGTCGATCGGCCCGCCGTACCAGTTCTCGATGATCCGCCGAGCGATCGAGACCGATGGAGAGACACCGAAACGGCCGGCCGACACCATCTCGCACAGCTCGGGACGCGTGACCCACAGGGCCTCGACGATCTCATCCATGTCCAGGTGGAGCGTTGGGTCGACCGCTCGCGAGGTGAAGCCCACCATCAACGAGGACGGGAACGGCCACGGCTGGTTGCCCAGGTAGCGGACCTGGTCGACGACCACACCGACCTCCTCGAGAACCTCACGCGCCACCGCCGCCTCGAGGGACTCACCCGGCTCCACGAAGCCGGCCAGCACCGAGAGCCGCCCCTGCGGCCAGCGGGGGCTTCTTGCCAGCAACAACCGGTCGGCGTCGTCGGTCACCGCCATGATCACGGCTGGGTCGGTGCGCGGGTAGTGCTCGCTCTCGTCGCGCGGGCAGCGACGGATCCAGCCGGACTGGTCGAGGTGGGTCCTGGCTCCGCAACGGGGGCAATGGGTGTGCGTTGTGTGCCAGTTGGCCAGCCCCTGCATCGTGGCGAAGAGTCCAGCGTCCCGGTCCGAGAGCAGGACACCAACCTCGCGCAAGGTTCGCCACTGTGAGCTCTCCAGCGGATCCAGGTCGTCACGGACCACCCCCACGTATGCCGTGCCGTGGCCGTCCTGCCCCAGGAAGACTGCGAGCCGGCTCGTGTCCAGCTCGGTGGGGGAACGCAGGAGCAGGGCGAGGTCACCATCGAGCTCGACCACCTCCACCCGGCCCCCAGCCAGCTCCAGAACCTGGGTCGACGGGTCTTTCAGGAGCGAAGGCAACAGCTCCGGGTCCTTGCGTCGCACGGCAGCGCGGTCCAGGGTGCCGCGTGCCAGAGCCAGATTTCGCAAAGTTTCCGAAGAACGGCTCACGCCTTCCAGCGTACGGGGCGTCGTCGTCATACGGTGTCGTTGTGACCCGCACTCCCCTTGCCCTCGCCGCCCTAGCCAGCGCTGCGGTGCCGGGCCTGGACCCCGCGACTGTCGAGGGAACCCCACACCTGCCCGGCCATCACTTCGAGGTGGCCTTCATCGAGGACACACAGCATCGTCGTTGGGTCGTGCGAGCCCCGATGACGCCAGCCGCCGGGGCACAGATGGAGGTCACGGTGTCGTTGCTGGGGCTGCTCGCGCGTCGGTTGCCGTTCTCGGTGCCGTCACCCAAGGGTTTCGTGGCTCTCAAGGAGGGCGGAAGGGCTGCGGTCTACCCCTACCTCGCGGGACGCCCGCTGTATTTCCCGCATCTGCCGGCAGGACCAGGAATCGCCGCCGAGCTGGGCCGGGCAATCGCCGCACTGCACAACGTCGACCGGGCGTTGTTCGACGAGGCCGGGCTCCCGACCTACGACGCCGACACCTATCGCACCCGCCGCCTCTCGGACCTCGACCGGGCCGCCGCAACGGGACACGTCCCGACTGGGTTGCTTGCCCGCTGGGAACGATCGCTCGAGGACGTGTCACTGTGGCGCTTCGCTCCGACTCCGACCCACGGCAACCTGACCGGCGATCAGGTGCTGGCGGTCTTCGACGATGACGAGGATGCCGCGACGGGCCGTATCCGCGGTCTGACCGGCTGGGAGGACGCCAAGGTCGCGGACCCTGCGGACGACTTCGCCGCGCTGGTCACCCAGGCAGCACCCGCGGCTTTCGACACGGTGCTCGAGGCCTATGCGCACGCCCGGGTCGACCGGCCGGACAAGCACCTCGAACGCCGGGCCCGGCTGGCTGGGGAGCTCAAGCTCGTGTCCGAGCTGCTGACCGCGGTCGGCTCCCAGGACCAGAGTGTCATCGAGGCGTGCGCGGCCAAGCTGCGGCAGCTGGACGCGGACACGTTCGACGAGTTGCCTGAACCCGCCTTCAACGTGCCCTGGAGCGGCCAACACCCTGCCGCAACAGGGCGTTCTCATGAGGTCGGGCCTGTCGACGGTGGACCCGTCGAAGCCAACGACGAATCAGAGACGCCGCGCTTCTAGGCCGGGATCGACCCCAACAAGGTCGCAATCTGCTCCTCGTCGGGCAGATCCGGGAACACCGTCTCGCCCGTGCCTGCGTAGTAGAACGCCGCATCGACCTGGGCCAGCGGGAGCCCTCGAAGCCGGGCAAAGGCCAGGCGATAGGCCCCCAGCTGCAAGGCACGAACCCGTGCCTCGTCGCCAGACGGTTTGGCCCCGGTTTTCCAGTCCACCACGGTGAACCCGCCCCCCGGGCGGGAGAAGACGGCATCGATGCGACCACGAATCGTCATCTCTGCGACGGTCGTCTCGATCGCGATCTCGATGGCGGCAGGACTCCGCTCGGCCCATTCGCTGGCCAGGAAGAGCTCCTTCATCAGGGGCTGCTGCTCGTCGTCCGCCGGGTCGTCGTCGGCGCTGCCCGGCAGGTCAAGAAGGTCGACGAACGCGGCCCGGGCGAAGTGCTGCTCAACCCAAGCGTGAAAAGCCGTGCCACGACGGGCCGCCAGCGCCGGTGGTGACGGCATGGGCCGACGCAGGTCACGAGCGAAGGCCTGCGGGTCGCCGGCGAACGACACCACGCCCGATGCCGACAGGTGGCGTGGGACCCTGACCTCGATGTCGCGCGGCAGGGCCGCCGAGTCGCGTTCGGCGAGGAGGATCCTGAGCTCACGTTCGCGACCAGTGACACGCGGCTCGTCGAGGTCGTGGCACGTCTCCAGGTCCGCCATCGCGTCCAACACCCCCTGGACGGCGTCGCTGAGCTGCGCGCGCCGGGCTGCCATCGGATCCGACGGCCAGATCGCGCTCATCGGCTCGCTCTGGCGTGGGTTGGCGAGCTTGCTGTCGTCCTCCGGCTCAGGCATCGGCTCCCAGGTGTGCGGACGCAGACCGAGGTCGCCGTGATCGACCAGCTCGGTGAGGAACCGAGAAGTGATCCGCGGAGTGGTGGGGTCTGACCAGACCGACGCGGTCAGGAGCAGCTCGCGCCGGGCACGGGTGAAGGCCACGTACGCCAGCCGCCGTTCCTCGTCGATGCCGTGCTCACCGCCGGCGCTGATGAAGCCGCGGATCTCATCCTCCAGCGCCTTGAGGTCGGGGGCCGACCTCCACCGCATTACCGGCAGCCCGTCACAGTCCCCGCGCAGGTCGTACGGGACGCCGGACAGGCCACCGATCCAACCCTTGTCGGTGGGCGGGCTCATCCCCCACTCGCCGTCCGTGAACGTCGTCCCCGAGCTCGAACGTGCCGGGAACGAGCCCTCGACCAGTCCGGGGACAGCCACCACGTCCCACTCCAGCCCCTTGGCGGCGTGCACGGTGAGCACCTGGACGGCATCCGTGGACACCTCGATGTACCCCTTGTCCAGCCCACGCTCCTGCGCCTGGGCGGCATCGAGCCACGACAGGAAACCGCCCAGTGTGGGCCGATCGGCGGAGCCGGAGAAGCTTGCCGCCACGTCCGCGAACGCGTCGAGGTGGGCACGGGCGGTCGTTGGCGTGTGTTCCGGACGGGACAGCACCTCGATGTCCAGACCCAGAGCCCGCTCGGCCTCGCCGGCAAGGTCAGCAAGCGGCATGCCGGTGAGCGAGCGCAGGCGCCGGATCACCTCGCGCAACCCGTCCAGACGCTGAAGCCCCACCGCCGAGATGCGCGAGCCGCTGGGGCCGGCCCAGTCCGCTGACGGCAGCTCGTCCAGGGCTTCCACGATGCTGAGACGGTCTGCGCTGTCGGGAGCCTGGTCCTTGGCGCGGTCCTTGACCTCACCCTTGAGCTGCGAGCGAGCCGCGTGACGGCGCGCCAGGACTCGGGACCAGACCGCGAGCCCGTCGAGGTCTGCGGCACCCAGTCGGCACAACGGCCCGGTCAACAACCTCATCAGCTGGTCGCCACGAGTGGGGTCCTGAACCACCCAGAGCAGCGCCACGATGTCCGAGACCTCGGGAGTGGTGAGCAACCCGCCAAGCCCCACGACCTCCACCGGCAGGCCGGCCTGCTCGAGGGCGTCGATGACGGCGCCGAACTGAGAACGCTTGCGGCACAACACCGCTGCCGATACGCCTGTGGGGCGGCCGCGCGCATCCAGCCAGTGGTTGGCGATCCAGCCCGCCACGTGCTCGGCTTCGGCCTCGGTGGTCAGCAGCCGGGCCGCAAACAGCCGTCCAGTGCCGGCATCGGATCGGGGACGAAGCACCTCCACATCGACGGTCGCCTTGCTCCGCAGCGGGCCCGAGGTGACGTTGGCCGCCGACAGGATGGCGTTGTCGTTGCGCCAGCTCGTCGACAGCGGCAACACATCCGCCTCGCCGGCAGCATCGGCAAACTCCCGTGGAAAGCGGGTCAGCGTCGTCGCGCTCGCCCCGCGCCAGCCGTAGATGGACTGGTTGGGGTCGCCCACGGCGGTGACCGGCACAGACTCACCGGCAGCGACGAAGAGCTGCCGGAGCAGCACCAGCTGAGCCTCACTGGTGTCCTGGAACTCATCGAGCAGAACCGCCCGAAACCGTTGGCGTTCCATCAGACCGATGTCGGGGAACCGCTGCGACAACGTTGCGGCAAGGGCCATCTGGTCGGCGAAGTCGAGCGCATCACGGCTCCGCTTGAGCGCGAGGTAGCCATCGACCAGCGGCAGCACCTGACGGCGAGCCTTGAGCGCGATCATGGCTTCGGCCACCACCTTGGGCAGCCCTCGCGCCCGGCTTGCCCCTTTGGGCAGTCCGGCCACCTTGGCCTCGAACCGGTCGATCAACGTCAGCAGATCCGCCGGCACCAGCAGGTGCTCGGCCATCTCGCCGGCCAGGTCGACGACAGCGTTGATGACGGTCGACGACGCGAACGGCACGTCATCCATCGGTCCGTCATGATGCTCGACCACCTCGGCGGCGAACTGCCAGGCGGCCGCCTCGGACAGCAGCCGCGACTCGGGCTCCACACCCAGACGCAAGGCATGCTCACGAACCAGGCGACCGGCATACGAGTGATAGGTCGAGACCGTGGGCGTGCCACCCAGCACCTCGGCACCGTCCTCTTCCTCGGCAGGAGTCCACATGCCCACGTGCCGCAGGCGACGCAGGCGCCGTGCGATGCGCTCGGCGAGCTCGGTCGCCGCCTTGCGGGTGAAGGTCAGGCCCAGGACCTGATCGGGCTCGACGTAGCCGTTGGCCACCAGCCAGACGACTCGCGATGCCATCGTCTCGGTCTTGCCCGAGCCGGCCCCTGCCACGACCAGCAGCGGACGCATCGGCGCCTGGATGACGGCGAGCTGTTCGGCAGTCGGCGGCGGGCTGCCCAGGGCGACCGCGATCGACTGGGCCGAATGCCTCATGGGATGGCCCGGCATCAGATCACCCGGCCCGCTGGCTGAACCGGACAGCTGGACCTGACCGCGCAGAAGGTGCACGCCTGGCCGATCGTGGCGACGAAGTGGCAGCCGGCCATGCCTTCTGCAGTGTCAGTCACCAACGTCTGTGCCCACCCCGGTTCGTCGTCCGTCGACAAAGGCCCTTGCACCTGCAGCGTGGTCTTGACGCCGGCGGCCTTGCCGACCTGCAGCAGCGCCGCACCGGCCGAGGCTGCGCCGTGTTCCGTGAACGCGCCGCGCTCAACCGCGACCTGGTAAGCGCCGAGCTGGGCGTTGCGAAGCAGGTCGCCCTTGGACGGTTTGTTGGAGCCGGTCTTGAGGTCGACGACGCGCAGACCTCCGTCGTTGTCGCGCTCGAGGCGATCGACACGACCCTTCAGCAGCGCCCGCCCGAGCTGCACCTCCATCTCGAGCTCTGCGCCGACGCGCTCCCAACCCCCGGCGCCGGACTCGTCGAAGTACCGCGCGAGTCGAGCCACCATCGCCTGGGCCTCAGAGAGCTGACGACGCGAAAGCCAGCCGTCCGGCAGGCCCAGCCTGCCCCACCGGACCTCGACCTCAGCCCGCATGGTGGCCTCGTCGACGTCACCGAGCTCGGCGGCGATGTCGTGGATCAGGGTGCCGATGTTGGCCGCACCGACGCTGGGGCCGTCGCCGCCGCAGGCCGATAACAGCCAGCGCAGACTGCACTCGTTGAAGCTCTCGATCCGTGACGGGGAGACCGAGACGGTCACGCCCTCAGCGCGCAGCGGCCGGTCGTCGCTCAACGGCGTCAGCGCCCACCACGACGACGGGTCGGCGCCAACAACCCGTGCGGCCACCAGCCGTGCCAGCTGCCGCGCGGCGGTATGCCGGTCACTCGCCGTCTGTCCCACGACCACCTCGCGACGTAGCTCGGCGACCAGCCCAGCCAGGGTCATCGGCCGAGGCACCTCACTGAAGGACCTCAGCTCGTCCCCGTCATCGGACTCCTCGGGCGGGTCGACGATGTCGAGATAGGCCGAAGGCTGCTCGTCGTCACTGCGCACGGCAGTGACCAGGAGCCGCTCGGAGGCGCGGCTGACCGCGACCATGAAGAGCCGTGTCTCGTCATAACGCACCGCAGCCTGGGCCGCACGCAATGACTGCCCTCTGCCGGTCACGACATCGACCAGTCGCTCTGACCCCAGAAGGGACCCGCGCAGGCGCAGGTCGGGCCAGACGCCCTCCTGGACGCCCGCGACGACGACGTACCGCCACTGCCGTCCAGCCGCGCCGGCGGGAGTGAGCAACGAGACCGTGTCATCACTGGGGGCGCGGGCCACGAGGGTGTCACCCGCCACGTCCTGCCCACGAACGTGCTCCAGGAATCCGCGTGGGCCCATCTGCGGCAACCGGTCGACATACTTGGCCGCCACGTCGAACAGGGCGACGACAGCATCGAGATTGCGGTCGGCACGGGCCCCGGACAGGCCACCCCCGAGCGCCACCCGACGCCAGCTCTCCCCCAGCTCGGTCGCGTCCCACATGGCCCACAGCACGCCCTCGGCGGTCACCCCCGGCGCCCAACGACGGCCATCGTCGCCATCCGGGCAATCCAATCCATCAGAGCCATCCGAGCCATCCGAGCTGTTGACCGTTCGGGCCGCCTTCACTCCGGCGGCGATCGCCTTGGCAACCCTGCGAGCCGGCGCACCCTCAGAACCCAGCATCCCCAACGTGTTTGGCGCGACCAGGCCCAGTGCCAGCAGCTCGTCGCTGGTCCGTCCGCCGCCGCTGTCGAGCTCGTCGCGACGCAGAGCTCTCCGCAGTCGCCGCAGCCCGACCGCGTCAGCTCCACCGATCGGGGACAGCACTGCATCGACGGCAGTCTGGGTGTCGATCGGATCCGGCTGGCCCATCGCCACATTCAGAACCACCTCGAGCAGCGCCAGCAACGGACGGACCGCCACCTCGTCGCGGACGGGAACCTCGGCAGATGGCACTGCCACAGGCACCCCGGCTGCCGCGAGAACCCGACGCAACGTACTGGTGCGGCCCTGTCCCCGAACGATCACGGCCATGTCGGACCACGGCATACGGCCCAGGAGGTGCGCCTGACGCAGCTCGGCGGCGATCAACGCGGCCTCCTGCGAGGTCGCGCGCAGCAGCCGCACCTCCGCGCGCCCACCCTCGGCGACGTGCTCGAGCTCGCGGTGGGTTCCTCCGCCGAGCGCGCCGATGCGTCGGGTCACCCGGTGGGTGACCTCGCGCAACGCCTGGGGCTGCCGGTATGACGTCGCGAGCGTGATCGTTGGACCGCGACCGAACCGGGAGTGGTCGGCGCCCAGGATGCTGGGGTCAGCGCCGCGGAAGGTCTGGACCGCGGCGTCCGGGTCGCCGATAAGGACGAGGTCGATGTGCGGGGCGTGGATCACCTCGAGGAGCCGGGCCGCGGCGGGCGTGAGCTCCTGGGCGTCGTCGACCACGATCAGCCGCAGCGACGACGCCAGGCGCTCCCGCGCCTCGGGGTCCTCCTCGAGCAGGTCGGCAGCCGCACCCAGGATCCACGCCGGGTCATAGGAACCAGGACGCGAGAAGGCCGTGACCTCGTCGTACTCAGCCAGAACCTGTGCGGCCGCAACCCACACGGGTCGATCGTGCTGAACGCCCAGGGTCGCCAGATCGTCGGCCTCCAGACCCCGCTCGACCGCCCGCATGAGCAGATCACGCAGCTCGGTGCGGAACCCTCTGGTGGCCAAGGCTGCTTGCACCTGCTCGGGCCAGCGCGGGGCCTTGCCCTCTCCCGAGGCGTGACCCGCGAGAAGCTCTCGCAGGATGAGGTCCTGCTCGGGCCCGCTGAGCAACCTGGGGCTGGGATCCCCCCGCAGCGCGGCGCTCTGGCGCAAGATACCGAAACCGAGTGCCTGGTGGGTGCGGGCCAGCGGTTCGGTCGTGGTGCCACCGATCCGGGCAGTGATGCGGTCGCGCAAATCTGCGGCCGCAGTCCTCGAAGCTGTCAGGACCAGGCACTGTTCTGGCGCGACCTCGTCACGGCGCACCCGGTCAACCACGATCTCGACCGCAGTGGACGTCTTGCCGGTGCCCGGAGCGCCGAGGACACGCAGCACCCCCGCGTCATAACCCTGCGCGGCGGAAGCGCGGTTGCCGGCAGCGTGGTGGACGACGGCGCGATAGGCGACGGCTGCAGCCTGGGCTGCATCCAGGATCGGGGCCTGGGCACCCAGACTGGGAGCCCGTCGCAATGTCAGCACCGGCAGATTCCATCACGGCGCACTGACGGCGACGCATGTGAAGCCGGCATCCAACGCACTCCTCGCCTGCTCGAATCGGCCCGGACACACGAATGCCCCGACCGTGAGGCCGGGGCATTCACGTTGCAGAACGGGTTCGAGTGGTTAGACCAACTCAGCTATCAACCAGTTCAGCGAGTTGAGATCAGAGCGGACGGATGTTCTCCGCCTGCGGGCCCTTCGGGCCCTGGGTGATGTCGAACTCAACCTTCTGGTTCTCGTCAAGCGAGCGGTATCCGCTGCTGGCGATGGCCGAGTAGTGCGCGAACACGTCGGCGCTGCCGTCTTCGGGAGCAATGAAGCCGAAGCCCTTTTCAGCGTTGAACCACTTCACGGTGCCTGTTGCCATAATCTTTCTTCCTCCAAGAGCGCTCTGTCGATCCCGAATGCCGGGTCCGATCGTCGCGGTGTTCGTCGTCCGCTCCAGATCAGGAACAAAGCGCACCCCCGGCACAAGGCCGCAAGCGTTCAAGACGTGCGATGCACAGCAACTACGAGCGTGAGACTACCCCAGCCCCGGTGAATAAACAGAGTTCTGCGGAAGTCGTTCCGGGCAGCGACCCAGGCACCGTGGCTGAGTCCCAAGATGGTGTGGGAAAGATCACGTTGCTGGAGGTTGAGACCGAGGGCGTTACGGGGTCACACCCGCGCCGTCCCATCGGGCCAGCCTCATGTCCACACGGCGTCCATCCAGTGCGCCTCGCACCAGGGCAGTTCCCTCCTCACGCCAGTGCGCCAACGCCTCGTCCCCCAGCTCCTCGGGGACCTCGCCGCTCGCACGGATGACGCGCCACCAGGAGACCGACGCGCCGTATCGGGACATCACCGCCCCCACCTGACGAGGTCCTCCCTGTCCGATCAGCTCGGCGACGTCCCCGTAGGCCAGGACCATGCCCTCCGGGATCTGGTCGACGATGCGCAGCACCGCCTCCGCGAAGTCAGGAAGCTCTGGGGTCTCCATGTCGGCTCAGTAGCTCGGCTGAGAGGGGTCGACATCTCGAATCCAGGCGAGCACCCCGCCGGCGAGATTGCGAACGTCCGGATGACCAGCCTGGATCAGGATCCGTGAGGCTTCCTCCGATCGGCTGCCGGACCTGCACATGATGACGACCGGCCGTTCGAACGGAATCTGCGACACCGCTGCCCCGGAACGGAACTCGTCAAGATGAATGGTCTGCGCCCCCGGGATACCAGCGATCGCGCGTTCGTCCCTGCCGCGCACATCGACCAGCAGCACCCGGGGCGAAGCAACACTGTCATCCAGCAGATCGGCCAGCTCTTGCGCCGAGATCAGGGGTACGGGGATGCTCGCGGCGGCGCGGACCGAACCACCCGTCATACCGCAAAAGTCTTGGTAGTCAACGAGTTTCGTGACGGTTGGCGACGTTCCGCACACGGCGCAGTCGGGGTCCTTGCGCACAGTGAGGGCATCCCAGCTCTGGCGCAGCGCGTCATGCACCATCAACCGGCCGATCAACGGATCCCCAATGCCGACAATGAGTTTCACGGCCTCAGCTGCCTGGATGGATCCGATGGCGGCGCAGAGGAGTCCGAGCACCCCACCCTCGGCGCACGATGGCACCAGGCCAGGCGGAGGCGGCTCGGGAAACACGCAGCGATAGCAGGGGCCGTGCTGCGCCCACCAGACGCTGGCCTGACCGTCGAACCGAAAGATCGACCCCCAGACGTCCGGCTTACCCAGCAGCACACAGGCGTCGCTGAGCAGATATCGGGTCGGGAAGTTGTCGGTCCCGTCCAGCACCAGGTCGTAGTCAGCAATGATCTCAAGGGCGTTGGCGGAGTCGATCCGAACGTCGTGCCTGATGACCTGCACCAAGGGGTTGAGCGAGGCCAGCGTCTCCGCGGCGGACTCAGACTTCAGCCGGCCGACGTCAGCGACTCCGTGGACCACCTGCCGCTGCAGGTTCGACATCTCCACCAGGTCGTCGTCGACCACGCCGATGGTTCCGACACCGGCCGCCGCGAGGTACATCAATGCCGGAGACCCGAGCCCCCCTGCTCCGACCACCAGCACCCGTGCGTTCTTGAGGCGGCGCTGACCTTCCATGCCCACGTCGGGGATGAGCACATGCCGCGCATAGCGCTCGACCTCCGCGGCGGACAACGGCGCCGATGGCTCGACAAGGGGCGGAATTGCCATGCTGATGAGGTTACCCGCGCGTAGAATTCGTTTCGCCTGTCGCATGAGCCTGGATGTCGCGGCACGGCACACGGACATCGGTCACGTGAACCGACCTCACCCTGGGTCATCGGCCGAACGAGAGGGACCCCACCAGTGTCGACGCGCTCAGATACACGAGGACGCGGCGTACGACTGCCTCGCTCTGCACGGCGGGCGCAGCTGCTCGATGCCGCACAAGAAGTGTTCGTCGAGTCGGGCTATCACGCCGCGGCGATGGACGAGATCGCAGAACGCGCCGGAGTCTCCAAACCCGTTCTGTACCAACACTTCCCTGGCAAGCTCGATCTCTATCTGGCGTTGCTCGACCATCACGCGGGTGAGCTCCTGGGTCTGATCAGGGCAGCCTTGGCGTCGACCACGGACAACAAACAGCGTGTCGCAGCCGCCGTAGGCGCCTACTTCGAGTTCGTGGATCGTGACGGTGCGGCGTTCCGGTTGGTGTTCGAGTCCGACCTGACCAACGAGGCGGCCGTCCGCGAATGCGTCGACAAGGTTTCGCAGGATTCCGCCGAAGCCATCGCCGAGGTCATCAAGGAGGACACCGACCTGCCTGACGCCGAGGCGCATCTGCTTGGCATGGCGCTGTCCGGGATGGCCCAGGTCTGTGCGCGCTTCTGGTTGTCACAAGGTTCGGCGATCCCCCGAGACGAAGCGGCCCGGCTGGTGGCGGCCCTGTCCTGGCGTGGGTTGCACGGCTTCCCCAAGATCGAGCGGGAAGGATCTGGCCCCAAGGGGGGTTAGCCTTCGCAGAACGACAACAGCGGGGCGCGATGTCTGGCGTCGCCGCCAGTTGCCCCGAACATCACACGTTGCCCCGCACATCAACACTCTGACGAAAGGCTTTCCCGTGGAGGTCAAGATCGGCGTGCAGAACGTCGCGCGCGAGATCGTGCTGGAGTCCGAACAGTCCCCTGATGAGGTCGAAGCTCTGGTCACCGCGGCGCTGACCGACGGTGGCGTGCTCAACCTCGCCGAGGCTTCGGGGCGGCGCGTGATCATCCCGGTGGCCACGATCGGCTACGTCGACGTCGGCGCGTCCAAGAAGGGCTCCGTCGGGTTCGGCACGATCTGACGCTGCGTCACGCGGCCAACCGCCGTACAAGCAAGTGTCCGTACAAGCACTGACGGACCGTATGGCGAGTGGTGAGCTCAGGCGTGAAGCCCCAGCAAGCCCATCCGCCGTGTGTGCTCGTCGGTGAGCCGAGCCAACATCCGACCCATCTCGGCCAGGTCTGCACCCGGGCGGTTGATGCCACCCACGAGCAGGCTGGCCAGGGCATCGCGCTCGACGGCCACGCGCTGTGACTGGGAAAGGGCCTCACCGACCAAGCGGCGACCCCACAGGGCGAGCCGCCCACTCACGGTGGGATCGGCCTCGATGGCATCTCGGACCGCTTTGACGGCGAACTTCGCCTGCCCGACGTCCTCGAGCACCGAGCGCACCAACGTCTGCGTCGAGGGATCGACGTAGGCAGAGATCTCGCGATAGAAGTCGGTCGCGATGCCGTCTCCGACGTAGGCCTTGACCAGGCCCTCGAGCCAGCCAGTCGGTCTGGTGCGATTGTGGAACTCGTCGATCGGGACGATGAAGGGGGCCATGGCCTGATCGGGGTCGACGCCCATCTCGCTGAGTCGACGGGTCAACGCCTCGTAGTGATGGAACTCAGCCACCGCGACACGCGCAAGAGCCGCCTTTTCCGGTTGGCTCGGAGCCATCTCGGCATCGGCCGCCAGCCGCGAGAACGCCGTCAGCTCGCCATAGGCCAGCGCGCCAAGCAGGTCGATGACCGCCGCTCGATAGGTCGGGTCATCCGAAAATGGATCACCCGCGGCAACGGAGTCTTCGCCCCGTGTGACACCCGAGCTTTCGGCGACGACATCCTCGCCCTCGGGCGTGTCGGGGAGGGATTTCGGCTGCTCATCGGCGTCCATGAACGGACACAGTAGTGCTCACCGGCTAGACTGGGCCCTGACATCGGTGCCCGGTCGGCACGAATCAGCAGCCAGTGAGACTGGCTTGCACCCACGAAGAACTCCGATCGGCCCGCTTTGCTGCGTGGCCCGCATCTTCCGAGACCCTCGGAAACGCGTGTGGCCCGCGCCCGATCGAGAGAACTTAATGACCACCAAGAAAGCCACGACGTCGCCTGACGCTGCCGAGAAGACCGCACAGACACCCGTCGAGACCGTAGCCGTGCCAGCAATCGTCGAGAAGACGTTTGCCGACTTCAACGTCCACCCCGACATCGTCGCTTCACTGTCCGACGAGGGCATCACGCACCCCTTCCCGATCCAGGCGATGACGCTCGAGGTTGCCCTCGGTGGCCACGACATCATCGGCCAGGCCAAGACCGGCACCGGCAAGACGCTGGGCTTCGGGATACCGATGATCCAGCGCGTGATCAGTCCCAGGGACGAAGCGTTTGGCACGCTGGCGAGCGCCGGCAAGCCGCAGGCCCTCGCGGTCGCACCCACCCGCGAGCTCGCCGTTCAGGTCTCCGGCGACATCGCAAAGGCCGGCAAGGCCCGCGGTGTGCGGGTCGTCACGATCTACGGCGGACGCGCATTCGAGCCGCAGATCTCGGCGCTGCAGCGCGGTGTCGAGATCGTCGTCGGCACGCCCGGTCGGCTCCTCGACCTCGCCAAGCAGGGTCACCTCGACCTGTCATACGTCAAGAGCGTCGTGCTCGACGAGGCTGACGAGATGCTCGACCTCGGCTTCCTTCCGGATATCGAGAAGCTGCTCGTGCAAACCCCGGCCAGCCGCCAGACGATGCTCTTCTCGGCCACGATGCCGGGTGCCATCGTCGCCTTGGCCCGTCGCTACATGACCCAGCCCACCCACATCAGGGCGATGGGCGGGGACGAAGACGGCCATACGGTGAAGGCGGTCGAGCAGTTCGTCTACCGCGCGCACGCCATGGACAAGGTCGAGATGCTGGCCCGCATGCTCCAGGCCAAGGACCGCGGCCTGACCCTCATCTTCAGCCGGACCAAGCGCACCGCAGCCAAGGTCGCCGACGATCTCGCTGAGCGGGGCTTCGCCGCGGCAGCCATCCACGGGGACCTCGGCCAAGGTGCTCGTGAGCAGGCCATGCGCGCGTTCCGCAACGGCAAGGTCGACGTCCTTGTGGCCACCGACGTGGCAGCCCGCGGTATCGACGTCGACAACGTCACGCACGTCATCAACTATCAGTGCCCCGAGGACGACAAGACCTACCTGCACCGCATCGGCCGGACGGCCCGTGCAGGCAACAAGGGCGTCGCAGTCACGTTCGTCGACTGGGACGACCTACACCGCTGGGGCATGATCAACAAGGCCCTCGACCTGGGCATCCCCAAGGCGGAAGAGACCTACTCCTCGTCCGAGCACTTCTACGCGGAGATGAACATCCCCGCGAACGCGACCGGCCGCCTGCCCAAGTCAAGCCGTACCCGCGAGGGCCTCGCTGCCGAGAAGGTCGAGGACCTGGGCGAGACGGGCAAGAACCACAGGGGTGGCACACCCGATCGTGGCCGTTCCTCCGCTGGTCACGGCGGTGGCGGTCGCTCGGGTGGAGCGTCAAGCCGCGGCTCACGTTCGTCGGAGGGCCGAGAGCGTCCGTCTGCCGACCGCTCGAAGGGCGCCGAGCGCCCCAAGAGTGCCGAGGACGCCAAACCACGACGTAGCCGTAACCGTCGCCGCACCCACAACGGTCAGGGCGGCTCCGCGGGAGCGGGCGCCGGCACCGTCTGACACGTCAGAGGCGGGGCAGCAGGCTGGCGGCCACATCGCGATACGCCTGTGCGCCCTTGGAGCTCCGCGACGTCGAGAGTATCGAGCGACCCACTGCCGGCGCTTCGGCGAACCGCACCGTCTTCGGGATCGGCGGGTTGAGCACCGGCATGCCGTAACGCTCCCCCACGTCGGCAAGCACGGCACGCGTGTGGTTGCTGCGCCCGTCGTACAGCGTGGGCAGTATGCCGTACACCTCGAGCTCGGGGTTGAGGATCGACTGCACGTCGGCGACCGTGTCGAGCAGCTGGCCGACTCCGCGGTGGCTGAGCATCTCGCAGATCATCGGGATGATCAGCCCCTGCGATGCCGTCAGCGCATTGAGGGTGAGCACTCCCAGCGATGGCGAGCAGTCCACCAGGATCACGTCGTAGTCACCGCGCACCGGGTCCAACGCAGAACGCAGCACGTACTCGCGGCCGGGCCGGGGTAGCAGCTGGGCCTCGGCTCCTGCCAGCTCGATGGTGCTCGGGATCAGGTCGAACCCGTCCTCACACGTCACGATCACGTCCCGGGCCGAGACTCCACGCCCGACCAGCACCTCGTTGATGCTCACCTTGACCTCGTCGGGGTCAATGCCGAGGCTGAACGTCAGGCAGGCCTGGGCATCGAGGTCGACGAGCAGCACTCGTTTGCCGAGCTCGGCGAAAGCCGCCCCCAGAGAGGCCACTGACGTCGTCTTGGCCACCCCGCCCTTCTGGTTGGCCAAGGCCACGATCGTGCCCAAGTGCGTCACAGGCCGCTCATCCTGCTCATCCTGCTCTCCTGCTCGCGGTTTCGCGTGGCCTGAGTCCGTTGCCTGAGTCACTGCTGGCGCCTCCCCGAGGGTCTTGGTTGGGCACAGTCTGTCAGCGGGGCGAAGTTCCCGCGACAGCAAACCCCGTTCACACCGGAAGTGTCCCGACCGCGCCACCCGCAGTGCCGTTGCCCGAGGCGGCGTCGATCTCCAACCCCGCCCAGTCGGACTTCTCCGGACCGATCAGCTGACCCGCCGGACAGTGCGCCCGGAAGTCACACCACGAGCAGATCGGCGATACCTGCGGTTCGAAGAGTGGCGACCCGGCCCCCTTCTCCGTGTAGGCGACGTCGGCCCTGCGAAGGTCCGAGGCGATCGACTCGGCCTCTGCGACCTTGCGCTGCAACGACTCGGGCGTGTGCTCGTGCGAGAGCACCGCTCCCGTCGGCAGGTGGTGCAGCTCGACGCGCACGCAGGGGCGACGGAACATGCCAGCCGCCGCGACGGCATACAGCGCCAGGGGAAGTGAGGTGCGTGCGTCGTCGTCGGTGAGCCGTGCCCGACCGGTCTTGTAGTCGACCACCACCAGCTCACCGTCGCGGTCATCAAGGCGGTCGATGCGGCCCGTCACGGCGAGCGTCTTGGTGCGCATGGAGACGGTGCGTTCGACGCCCAGCGGTTGTCGGTCGCGGTCGATCCCCCGCAGGTATGCCGTCACTCGCTCCGTCGTGCGAACCAGCCAGTCCGCGGACTGGTCGGGATCGCGGAAGCCCACGTCGATCCACGACTTCCGCATCAGCCGCTCGACTGCTGTCGGGGTGCGCTCGGCCGGCGGCAGGTCCCAGAAGTCGCGCAAGGCGTTGTGCGTGGCCACACCTATCGAGGTGTGCGCCCGTTGCGGCCGGGCAGCCGGCCTGGGTCGGTCGAGGTACTGCATGCGGTAGCGATGAGGACAGTCGAGCCAGGCCAACAGCTTGCTGGGGCTCGCTGAGTAGAGACGCTTCGGCATCCCGTCAAAACTCTCCTGCACCGGCGCAGCGGTCACCGCGTCGCCCGTCTCCGAGGTCACGGCCACAGCACCTCAACGCCGCTCGCCAGCGCCTCGATCTGTTGCAGCACAACGTGATCAGTGGTGTTCTCACCGAGCAGGTTCGGCTTTCCCTCGCCGTGGTAGTCCGAGGAGCCCGTGACGAACAGGTCGAGCGAGGCGGCCAGATCGAGCCCGTGTTGCACCTCGGCGGCGCTGTGGTCCCGGTGATAGACCTCCAGGCCGGCCATCCCCTCGGCCGCCATGGCTTCGATGACCGCGTCCTTCACGACGAACCCGCGCCCGCTCGCGAACGGATGCGCCATCACCGCGACGCCACCGGCCTGCCTCACGAGGCGCACCGCAGTCACCGGATCGGGTGCATAGTGCGAGACGTAGTAAGGGGATCCGTCATAGAGATACCTGTCGAACGCCTCACCACGCTCAGCGACGATCCCCTTCGCCATCATCGCATCTGCGATGTGTGGGCGACCGACCGTGGCTCCCGGTTCGATCTGCTCGAGGACATCGCTCCAGCTCAACGGCACATCTCGCGACAGCAGCTCGACGATGCGTTCCGCCCGGGTCTCCCGACTCTCCCGTGCGCGCTCCAGCTCCTCGAGCAACCCGGGCGCCGTGGGGTCCTGGAGATAGCCGAGCAGGTGGATGCTGATGCCTTCGTGGTTGCAGGAGACCTCGATGCCGCGGACGAGGGCGATCCCGTGCTCCGCAGCGGCCTCAGCGGCTTCCTCCCAACCGGCGGTCGTGTCGTGATCGGTCAGGGCCACGACATCCAGCCCTGACTCGGCCGCGGAGGACACGACCTCCGCCGGTGACTGTGTGCCGTCGCTCGCGTTCGAGTGGGTGTGGAGATCGATGCGCATCCCCAGAGGCTAGGGCAGCCGAGCGGGTTTCAGCCTTTGACAGGAGGTTCCATCACGATCGGACGCCCGGGCTGCTCGCCGCCACGCGCTTCGAGATAGCTGTTCTTGGGCACCATGACCTTGCGCTTGAAGATGCAGACCAGCGTGCCGTCCTGCTTGTATCCCCTGGTCTCGACATGGACAACGCCGCGGTCGTCCTTGGACGTGGACTCCCACTTGTCGAGAACCGTGGTCTCGCCATAGATGGTGTCCCCGTGGAAGGTCGGCGCCACGTGACGCAGCGACTCGATCTCGAGGTTGGCGATGGCCTTGCCAGAGACGTCGGGGACGCTCATGCCCAGCAGCAGGGAGTAAACGTAGTTGCCGACGACGACGTTCTGCCCGAACTGCGTCGTGTCGGCATAGTTCGCGTCGAGGTGCAGCGGGTGGTGGTTCATCGTCAGCAGGCAGAACAGATGATCGTCATACTCGGTGACCGTCTTGCCCGGCCAGTGCTTGTAGACCGCGCCGACCTCGAACTCTTCGTAGCTGCGCCCAAATTGCATAGTCGACATCGTGCCACGTCGGTCCGTCACCCGGCGCTGCAAACCGCCAGCACCTGGCGCAGGTCCGTCATTGATCGAGCACCCGTGCTGCTGCGCCATGACTGACGCGCCTGCGCTAACTGGCTTGTCCACAGGGACGCAGCGAGAGCGAAGTCAATCCGGCCATGCTGTTCCGGTCATGAACGACCTCCTAGACACGCTCAGCGCAGCGCACTTCGGTGCCTTCACGGCACACGACGCCTACGACTGTGGGTACAACCGCGAGTCGCTGAGCCAGTTGGTACGCAGCGGCCGAGCCCTGCGAGTCGGACCCAGCGCGTATGTCGACCGCAACCGCTACGAGGCGGCCTCGCCGGAGCGCCAGCACGAGATGACGACCCGCGCCGTGGTGCGCACCTTCGACGGCAGGGTCTTCGCCAGCCACTATTCGGCGCTCACATTGATGTCGCTGCCCATCTTCGGCGCGCCGCTGGACCACGTTCACGTGACGCGCACCGCCGACTCGCTCAGTCGGCGTCGTCCCGGGCTCTCCATCCACACGGCATACGGCCCGGGTGCAGGTCTGCTGATCGGCCGCACGCCGAGCGTCACCGCTGCGCTCGCGATCCTGGGCGCGGCCATGACCTGCGGCATCGAGACTGGAGTCGTCGCGGCCGACGCCGCGCTGGCCGCCGGCAAGGCGAGGATGGAGGACCTCCAGACGAGAAGTCTCGCGAGGACCGACTGCGTCCGCTCGGCTACGAGTTCGTCCGGCTGACCTGGGCCGATCTGTCCCGGCCGGCGACGGTCGAACGTCTGATACGGCTGGCCCTTGCACGGGCAGCGGCTCGACGCGCCACCTGAGCGCCGACCTTCGGTCATAGCGCAGGTCCGTCATTGATCGAGCACCCGCGCTGCTGCGCCATGACTGACGCGCCTGCGCCATGTCGAGGAGCTCACCCATCTCGAGG
>DASRVZ010000019.1:0-4069 GCA_035654835.1 Dermatophilaceae bacterium
GTTGGGTGGGTGGGGAGTTGATCGCTGGCGTGGCGGCGTTGACGGCTTCGCGCATCATGTCGATGGTGGCGAAGGCGTAGAACGCTGCTGTCGTCGAGGCGTTCTCGTGGCCGAGGAGCCTCATGATGATCGGCAAGGGGATGCCCTGCTGGTAGAGGTCCATGGCCTTGGTCTTGCGCAGCATGTGGCAATGGACGTGCTCTGGAACCGAGGGACAGTCCGCGCGGACGATTCGTGCTGCCTCCTTGAGCACTGCTGCGACGGTGTCGACGGACAGGGCTGTGGGCTGTCCGTGGTGCAGGCTGTAGAACACCGGCCGTGTCGCTGGCAGCGTGGCCATGTTCGGGTGGAACTCGTCGAGGTAGACGCGCAGATGCTCGATCGCCTTCTCGGTCAGCGGCACGGTGCGGGTCTTGTTCCTCTTGCCGGCCAGCCTCACGTGCCCGGGCTCGCTCAGGCAGAGGTCTTGCAGCGTCAGGGCCGTGAGCTCACCGACCCGGGCGGCGGTGTCGTAGAGAAGGATCAGCAGCATCCGGTTCCTGCGCGACTTGGTCGTCGTGCCGCTGAAGGCAGCGAGAACGGCTCGTGTTTCGGGCTCGGTGAGGTACTCGATCGGCTTCTTGGGGATGGCCGGAGCCCGTAGGGTCTTGGCTGCCTGGGCAAGCGCGACGAGGGTGATGTCTTCGTGGGAGCAGTAGGCCAGGAACGCTTTGACGGTACTGAGCCGCAGCGCGATGGTGTTGGGTGCATAGCCTCGTTCGTCGGCCATCCAGGCCAGCCAGCCTTTCAGGTGCTTACGGTCGAAGTGATCGAAGCTGACGCGGGGACGTTGGATGTGCTCGTGATCGGCCAGGTAGTCAAGGAAGCATTCCACGCTGATCCGGTAGGCCTGGATCGTCTTCGGCGAGCTCTGCTGGACTTTGGGCAGGTAGGTGTGCAGGTAGTCCCTGGCGAAGCTGAAGAAGTCCGGGTCGCCAGTTTCGGGGTCGCGTCTCATTCGAATCCGACCTCCGGCAGGAGGGACTGGGTCTTGCCGGTGACGTCGGCGTAGGCGTCCATGAAGTCGGGCGAGGTGTGGATGTAGTAGTAGGTGGACTCGACACCCGCGTGTCCCATGTAACGCGCCAGGTAGGGCAGCATCGCGGTGACGTCGGTGCCCTGCCGCATCCATCGCTCGATGTTGGCGTAGGCGAAGTGATGTCGGAAGTCGTAGGGCCGTGGCTGCTGCCCGCCGGTGTGCCGCGGCAGTCTGGCCTGGTCCCAGATGCGGTTGAACATCTTCCCGACGGTCGCGGTGGTGACGTGGTTTTCGGTGGCCGAGACGAAGAAGGTCTGCCGGGATGGGCCGAACTGCTTGCGCGCTGTCTGATCGCAGGCGGCCAGGACCTCGATGACCTGACCGGTCAGGGGCAGCCGGCGACTGCGATTGCCCTTGGACCACAACACGTCGATGGTCCCCTCATCCAGATCGACGCGATCGGTGGGGAGCAGCCGGGTCTCCCCGGTCCGCAGACCACACGAATGCATCAGGGTGAAGAACGCGACCGCCTGCCACCGCCACGGGCAATGCGCGTCGAGGTGTGCTGCGGCAGCGAAGAACCGTTCGATCTGCAGCGTGCTCAACAGGTAGGGGTGAGCGGGAACGAACGGGGCCCTCCACTGGTCAGACAGCACGTAGGCGTCGCTGTCTCGGTGCGCCTGAAGCCACCGACCGACGTCGCGGATGTAGGACATCCACGACCGGTACCGACTGTCCGAGGACGCCAGCTGCGCGGTGACCCATCCTTCGACGGTCTCCCGATCGAAGACGGTCCGATCGTGGGCGGTGCAGTAGGCGTCGAACCTCTTCAGGTACCAGATCCGGGAGGTCCCGTAGAAGCCCATCCTCTCCTTGAACACCAGGTAGGCGTCCAGCTCCGCCGCGAAGGCGCTGGTGAAGCCGTGGGCGCTCATGATCGCGCGCCTTCGGGGACCTCGAGCACACACTGCAGTAGCCGGTCGTGGTCGACGCTCATGTACTGGTTGGTCGACTCCGGGTCCGCGTGGCCGAGCACGGCCGAGATCGTCGGCAGCGCCACCGCTGCGCGCAGCATCCTGGACGCGGCGTTATGACGCAGGAACCGGGTCCCGGCCTTCACGTCGGTGACTCCGGCCTTGCCGAACACCTCGGCTGTCACCCGGTAGATGGACGCGTGATCGGCCAGCCGGACGTGTGGAGCCACCGACCGCAAGAAGACATGGTCATCAGCCGAGACGGGCCTGTCATCCAGTACGTAGTCGGCGAGCTTGGCAGCCACCAACGTGGTCAGCGGCACCCTCAGCGGGTTGTTCGTCTTCTGCTGCACGATCCCGATCGTGTGTCCCCGCCAGTCTATGTTGATCAGCCGCAGGCCGATGATGTCGCAGGCTCGCAGGCCCGTCGTCAGCGCCAGCAGGGTGATGGCCGCGTCACGTGCGGTGACTGCCCCCGATGCGCACGCTTGCACAGCCAGTCGTTCATCCTCGTCGCTGAGCACCGGCAAGATCGCATGAGAACGCTTCACGCCGGCCAGGTTGACCGCGTCCACAAGGTCGGTGCGGCCGGTGAACTTCAAGAACGGACGGAAGTTCGACACCACCCAGAACAAGGAGGACTTCGCCCACCTGTCCGACAACGATTCCAAGAACCCCAGAACGCTGGCGCCATCGGCGAAGTCCAGGCAGGAGATCCCGTGTGATTCCAAGAAGACCAGGTAGCTGCGTGCGACCCGCCCGTAGGCAGTGCGCGTGGCCGGCGCCAGGCCGCGATCGTCCATGTCGGCCTCCCACGCGCTGTTCAGCGCGGTGAACGCACTCGATTCCGGTTGCGCGCCACCACCGCCGCGTTTGCGGGGCGCCAGCTCCACCCGGCCGGTGTCGACATAGGTGTCGAACACGCTGACCAGCCGGCCGTAGTCGAACCTGCGCTGAGGGCTGAACCGGCCAGTGCGCGGGCTCACCGTCATCGACGCGAACGCGGCACCCAACGAGGGCGTGTAGGCACCGCCCCGATCCTCAACGAAGTTCGTCAGTGCCTTGAACGTCTTCTCATACTGGGCGATCGTCGACTCCATGTAGCCGGCCATGCGCAGTTCCGCGACCACAACCGCAACGATCCGTGTGACCGTCGTATCCATCGCCGTCTCCTTTCCATAGGGCGTCCGGATACGGCGGACGGTAGCCATCGACCAGCGGCTCGTTAAGCCGAGGAATCAGTCAGTGGACTTTCGCACTTTGGTGGCCTGCGCTGAGCCGGTGAGGTAGTCCCGGCCGCAGTTGTCTTGTCGGTGACACGCCGCCCTCAATGACGACCATCCCGGGTGCGCCGAGAGATCCTTGTCTGCAAGTTGTCACAGTGCAGATGAGAGGGTGTGGGTGAGATGGCTGATCGGGGTTCGACGCGGGTGCCGCCACTGGTGCGCGGCTCGGTCGTGGTGCAACGGCGCCGCTGCGGCAAGGCCAACTGTCACTGCGCCGCGGGCGAGGCGCTGCATGAGACGACGGCGCTGAGCTACTCGCAGTCCGGGCGGACCCGGACGCTGATGCTGGACGCCGCCGACGTGGCGGCGGTGGCCCGCGCGGTGGCGCGCTACCGCGCGGCCCGGGCGAGGCTGGACGCCGAGGCCGACGCCGGGCTGACCGCGCTGATCAGCGCCCGGGCGCGTTCGCGGCGCGGTCGGTGACCGCGTTCACGGCGCTGCTCGACCTTGCCCGGGTGGTCTTCGGCGCGCCGAGCTTCGCCCTGTTCACCGACCTGCTCACCGGCTGGGTGTGCGCCCCCGGGCGGCGCACCATCACCGCGATGATCACCGTCGCCGACCCGACCGGGCGGCGGGCGCACGACGCCTACCACCGGTTCGTGCGCGACGGCGCCTGGGCGATGGACCGGCTGTGGCAGGTCCTGGCCGTCCACGCGATCACCCGGTTCGCCCCGACCGGGGTCGTCAGCCTGGACCTGGACGACACCCTGTTCCATCGAGACGGGCGCCACGTGGCCGGGGCCGGGACCTTCCGGGACGCGGTGCGCTCCACGCTGGGTCGCGTGGTCTAC
>DASRVZ010000020.1:0-6684 GCA_035654835.1 Dermatophilaceae bacterium
CTCATTAACCTTCGACTCACCCTGATCTGTGCGGTGAGCGTCCTTGCGCGGATTGTGCTGAGCTACGTCGTCGATATCGAGCTGCCGTAGGGCTGCATCCAGTTGCGCCGCTCATCGGCAGGAGCGCGCCCAACGCGGCATAGAGCGGATGCGTTGTCTTCAGCAAACCGGTGTGTCGCGTCGGACCACGAGCAGCGTCCTGATGGAACCTCGGGCGCGAACCATTCGTCTGATGGATCATGACGACCATGACCACTAGTGCCCGTGCACGGCATCCATGGATCGCATTCGTCACCGCTTCCATCTTGGTCATGATTGGGATCTACTTCTTGGTCGCCGAACTCGACGGATTCTTGGTCGCGGCGCTGATGCCCCTTGCCGTCTGCCTCGCACTCATGGGGGCGCATGCTCAGCGTCACGGCGACTGGCCATCGCGTTGGCCGTACTGGATAGTCGCCGCCCTCGTCGCAGGACTGGCTATCTATGGCGCGGAGTATTGGCTCTACAACTTGGCGCACCCTCCTGTCGCTGTCTGATGGCCGGAAATCGCTCGAGCCCTCCCTCGAGCGATCTGCCCGCACATCGGCATGTCCGTCGTATTTTGTCGACCGTCCACCGTCCCGATAACCGCAAGAAGAGGCGCGCCAGGCCAGTCCATGATGGTGCTGCTCGCCATTCCTTGTTGCTCTGGTGAGCCACACCGCCCAGGCGAAGACGGAGAACGTCGGCGAGGGAACAAAAAAGGAACAAACCCTGGCCCACCGGACCGCACTAGACGAACCAGACGCACCGCTATCGTGCTCAGAACGCCCCCGCACGTGCTCTACAGCACGGCAGCGAACTGTGGTCCCCCGTTCGGGACGAAGAGGCCGCAGGTTCAAATCCTGTCACCCCGACCAGTATCGCCGCAGGCCAGAGGCCCCCGCCACAATTGGCGAAGGCCTCTCTTGGTGGCAGTACAGCAGCAAAGTACAGCAGTAGGGCCGTTCATTGACAGGGCCGTTCATTGACAGGGCCGTTCAACCTGTATGTGTTCATCCTGCGCATCCTTTGTCATCCAAGGGCCGTTCATCCCCTCGCACGAGATTGTGCCGCTGCGGCGTTAAGGCGCTCGGCCAGAGTCCAGGTCGTCGGTGAACGGGCCTGCGTAGACATCGCGCCCCCGAAGCCTGAGAACGTCCGACTAGCCGATGAGCGGATACCGGATGCCGGACTCCTTTAGTGGGGGTGCGGGATAACTGGTCTGGTCAGCGCTAACGACGACGGGGCAGCCTCTCGCGGACCACGTCAGCCGACACCGCGCAGGAAGAGCCTCAACGAGCGTCTGCCTGTCAAGATGCACGTCAGCCCGCCCGTCAAGGCTCGCCCGGACCCGGTCCCTGACGACGAGGCCACGCCTCCAGGCCTGCACCCCGTCGGCATCGCGAGGCGCTCGGCAGAGCCCGGCGTTCGGGCGCCTCGGGCGCCATGCAGCACGGGCTGGCGATGCCTTGCCCGGGGTCGCCGACGTGGGGCGAAGGTCCCGCCCCGTGCGTTACCGCCGGTCCGGGGTCCCGGGGGACCCCGGACCGATACAATATGGAGAAGAAGGAGGCCTGCGATGACTGGGCGCATCGTGGTGGGGCTCGACGGGTCGGCCAACTCGAACGCGGCCGCACGGTGGGCACTCCGAGAGGCCCGGCTGCGCGGGGCGAATCTTGAGGTGGTCACCGCCTTCGGCATGTTCGAGCCGGATGGCCTACCCGGCCGTGACCGGCTGAAGACCGACCGGGAGTTCGCGGACGCCTGCGCCCGGATGCAGCACGCGCAGCTGGTCGACCTACCGCGCCACGACGTGACGGTGATGACGCGCGCCGCGCTGGGGGATGCAGCCAAAACCCTGGTCGCGGCCGCGTCGGGCGCAGACATGCTCGTGGTCGGCGCCCGCGGGCACGGCGGGGTGGCCGGGCTCCTGCTGGGGTCGGTGAGCCTGAGGTGCCTGCACCGAGCCACCTGCCCGGTGACGGTGGTCCCCGCCTACATCGACGAGCCGACTGCGGGCGCACCGGTGGTGGTTGGCGTCAAGGACCCAGCAAGCAGCGGGGCGGCCCTGTCTCTGGCGGTCGAAGAGGCCGGCCTGCGCGGGACGCACGTCGTGGCGGTGCATGCCGTGCACTGGGAGCCGCTGGGAACCGAACTGGTTCGGCCCTCGACAGACCAGCTGGTCGAGTGGGGGACGCGGCTGCTAACCCCCGCGGTGGCTGCCGCGCAGGACGGGCGGCCCGACGTCACTATCCAGCAGCTCGTGGTCCACGGCCACCCCGCTCACGTTCTCGACGAGCAGGCGCGACGTGCGGACCTGCTCGTGGTCGGCTCCCGCGGCCACGGACACTTGGCCGGCATGCTGGTCGGGTCGGTGAGCCTGCACATGCTCACCCACGCCCTTCGCCCGACCACCGTGATCGTCGGGTAGTCACTTCGATTCCCGAATAGCATCGCTGCAGGATGTCCGCGGGCTGCCCCCCCCCAAGGCGGACGCCTTCTCGTGTGGTGCCGCCTGGGCGTCGGAGCGGCCTGCGGAGCTCTTCGTGTGATGATGCCGAAGAAGACCTGGCCCTGCTGCGTCATAGGACTATCGACGAGTTCCGGCCTTCCCGATTCGGTTCACGGCGTCGTCGGCTCCCAAGATGATCAGCCCACCGCGTGGGGTCCGTCACGCAGGTCCTTGGCGTGGACGACCTCGTCGACAACACGCTGAGCCGCGATCGAGAAGGGCTCGAGGACGACGTCGGCGCCGCTGGCTCTGAGCCGGTCGACGTCGTGCCTGTTGTGTGCCGTCAGCGCGATGCGGCCCCGGAACCGGCTGTGGCGGAGCCCATGTAACAGCGCGAGGTTCACGTCGGCGGCCAGGATCGTGCTGATGACCCACCTAGCGGTGTCGAGGGGAAGCGATTCAAGTAGGTCAAGGTCTTCGGCATCACCAAAGATCGTCTCGATCCCCGCGGTCTTCCACTGTGCGGTTGCGTGCGGATCGAAGTCAACGGCCAGCACGGCGCAATCGCTGGCTCTGAGCCGGTCGACGATCTCGCTACCGTATCGACCGAGTCCGTAGAGGATGACCTCGACATCGTGTGTGAGCAGCCCATCATCGGGTAGCCGACGGGTTGCGCGCCGTTCAAAGACCGACAGGACCGGCGCGAGCCGGTTGTAGATCTTATGAGAGTAGAGGATCAGGTACGTTGACAGGCTGATGGTGACCAGGCCGATGATGGTGATGAGGCCGACCGTGGAGTTGTCGATGTGGCCGAGACTCAACCCCAGCGCAGCGAGGATGAGGGAGAACTCACTGATCTGGGCGACCGTGAGGCCCGCGAGAAACGAGACGCGGACTGGGTAGCGCATCGCCCCCATGATGATGATGACAATCAGAGGATTGCCAATCAGCACGAACAGCGACAGGACCGCGGCGGCAAGGACCTGGTCGCCAGCATCCGTGAACTCGAGCCTGGCGCCAAGATCGAGGAAGAAGAACAGCAGCAGGAAGTCCCGGAGGCTGACGAGGCGAGCGCCCACGGCTTCGCGGTAGGGCGTCGATGCAAGGGAGACGCCGGCGAGGAATGCGCCGATCTCGGTACCGAAGCCCAGCCAGTCGCTGATCGAGGCGACACCGACGGCCAACGCCACGGAGAGCAGCACCAACAGCTCACGTGAGTGAGCCGCGCGCCTCAGGAGCGAGGGCAGAAGATACCGGGCAACCACAGCAATCCCAGCCAGCAAACCTAGGCCCTTGCCCAACACCAGGACGGCCTGAGGGCCGAAGCCATCCGCCGAGCCGTTCGCGAAAGCGGTCAGGCCGATCATGACCATGATCACGACGATGTCTTGCACGATGAGAAAACCGACAGCGATCCGCCCGTGCAGCTCGTCGAGTTCGCGCTTGTCGGAAAGAAGCTTCACGATGATGACCGTCGACGAGAAGGTAAGTGCGACAGCGACATAGAGCGCGGCCGTCCGGTCCAGCCCAAGCACCAGCGCCAGCATGAACCCGACGACCGAAGTGAAGAACACCTGGCCCAGGCCGGTGGCAAGCGCAACCGGACCTGTGGAGCGGATGAGGTGCACGTCGAGCTTCAGACCTACGAGAAACAGCAGCATTGCGATGCCGAGACGCGAGAGCAGCTCGACCTGGTCATTGGCGACGACCCAGCCGGTCCCCACCGGGCCGACAGCGATACCTATGGCGACGAACGCGACGATGACTGGCTGGCGCAGCTTGTTGGCGATGAGCCCTGCGACGGCTGCCATGCCCAGGATCGCGGCGAACAGGTAGAACTCGCCGGGGCTCATGCTGCGGCCGGCGGGGACGGCGGCACGACCCTGTCCGTCACTTCAGATGACCTTGCGGCGAAACCGTTTGTCAATGGCGACGACAAGGGACGCGAGCAGGGCCACGGCGAAGATCCGCAGCCAAGCTTCGGCGGGGCCTCTCTCACATGCTCAACGCCCCTCGGCGACAACCTCGCTCGGGTTCGGGACGAAGAGGCCGCAGGTTCAAATCCTGTAACCCGACCAGTATCGCCGCAGGTCACAGACCGTCTCCCCCAACCAGGAGTCGGCCTCAGTTCTTCTGCATGCACCGAGATCAGGACCACTAGGCACGCTGTGCCTCATCAAGACGTGCGGCGAGCTTGTCGAGCGCCATCGCCCATCCGGCGGCACCTGGGGATTCGGCGGGAACGCCGGCGTGGGTCAACACCATCTTGGTGCCACCATTGACGTGCTCGAGCTCGACACTGACTTCGGTCGTGGTCGGGTGCCCCTCGGGCATGCCCAGCTGCTCGGGCGACATCACGTTGCCGTGCTCATCGGACATGGAGTCGGTGTAGACGAGGCGCTGGTTCTCGACGACCTCGAGATACTCGCCGGTGAACCACATCTGCATCGTGCCGTCCGGCGTCGTCATCTCCATGCACAGCAGACGGATGCCGCCCACGCGCACATCCATCGTGGCCACGGGGATGGTGGCCCCGCCCGGGCCGTACCACGCTGCGAAGTGTTCCGGTTCTGTCCACATCTTCCAGACCAGATCCGTCGGGGCCTCGAGACTCCGCTCGATCACCATGTTCTGGCCGCCGTTGTCATCAGTCATCGTCGCTGCCTGTCTTTCGGTGTTGTTGGAGTTGTTGGAGGTAGGTGTCCATCCGGTCGAAGCGGGCCTCCCAGATGGGTCGATACTGCTCGGCCCAGGTCGAGACCTCTTCGAGTGGTGCCGCGTCGAGGGTGCAGGGCCGGTACTGCGCACGCTGACCTCGCACGATCAACCCGGCTTGTTCGAGCACCTTGAGGTGCTTGGAGATGGCCGGGAGTGAGAGCTTGAACGGTTCGGCGAGCTGGTTGACGTTCGCCTCTCCCTCCGTGAGGCGCGTCAAGATCGCTCGCCGCGTCGAGTTGGCCAGTGCCGCGAAAGTCTCGTCGAGCCGATCCTCCTTGGCCGCCGACGCCACACTCGAATTCATAATCTTCCCATCGGTTAATTAACTGATAGTGAAACTACGAGACGCCCACAGCCGGAGTCAAGCACTGAAATCGAGTCAAGCACAGTGCGTTAGACGCTGCCCCACGCCGACGCGTCGTGGCGGGCGAACGGAGCCGGTCTGCGGGATAGACTCCCCTCGGTGCGCCGGGAAGTCTGGTCGGCAAGTCGCTGAACGCTGCCCACCCACTTGGAGTCCTGATGACCGCTCGCAAGCTCGCACAACCGTTCCCTCTCGTCACCCCCGACAGCGACGCGATGGAAGCCGCACGGACCATGGCGACGCAACACCTGCCTGGTCTCATCGTGTGCGGAGAAGACGGGCGACCGTACACGATCCTGCCTGGCTCGCAGGTGCTGCGCTTCCTCATCCCCTCCTACGTACAGGACGACCCGGGGCTGGCAGGGGCGCTGGACGAGGCGGCGTCCGACGAGCTGTGCCGCAAGCTGGTGCACAGCACCGTGCGTGACCTGCTACCCCGTCCACAGGACCTCGACGAGCTACCGGTTGTCGACGTCGACGCCACAAGTCTCGAGGTGGCGGCGGTGATGGCCCGCATGCACAGCCCTGTGGTCGCCGTGGTCGATGACCACGACGGCGGGATACGGGTCATCGGCGCCATCACGGTCAGCCGATTGCTGGATCACATGCTGCCAACAGCACCTGCCAGCTGATGACCTCGGTACTTGTCGTCGCGGCGTTCGCTGCCGCCTATGTCCTGATTGCCACCGAACGCATCCACCGGGTCGCAGCCGCCCTGTCCGGCGCCGCGGCAATGGTGCTCCTCGGCGTGGTCGACGCGCGGGTCGCGTTCTTCAGCGAGAAGACCGGCGTCGACTGGAACGTCATCTTCCTACTGCTGGGCATGATGGTGATCGTCAGCGTCCTGAAGCAGACCGGCGTGTTCGACTACCTGGCGATCTGGTCCGCCAAGCGCACCCGCGGCCGCCCGTTCGCCACCATGGTCATGCTCGTGGTCATCACCGCCGCGGCGTCGGCGCTGCTGGACAACGTGACCACCGTGCTGCTCATCGCACCGGTCACGCTGCTGGTCTGCGACCGGCTCGGGTTGCCGCCGGTGCCGTTCCTGATCGCCGAGGCACTCGCCTCGAACATCGGCGGCACGGCAACCCTCATCGGGGACCCCCCGAACATCATCATCGCCAGCCGC
>DASRVZ010000021.1:0-5225 GCA_035654835.1 Dermatophilaceae bacterium
ATCGTTGGTGAGCGCCAACGTGCTCTTAGCTCGTGCACCGGCTGGAAGGCTTCCAGACTTCTCCGTCGACCAGTCGAGACATCGGCAAGTTCGCGCCAGGACTGCTGTAGGGATGCGCTGGATTGGGTACTGGCGCGCCGAGGGACGCGATCCCGAGGGCGCGCGCCAGTTGGTCGAGCTCGGCTCTCGCAGCTTCAGTTTCGTTCGACATTGCCTCTAGCTCGTCTACGTCGACCTGCGCACGACGAGACTGAGATCGAAGGTCATCTCCCAGCCTGATCGCTGGAAGTAGTGCCTGATGGCGCTCAAGCAGGTCTGCCTCTGCCACTCGCCGCGAGTCGAGCTCCGCCCGCAGGATCTCGGTCAAAAGTAGCTCTCCTTACTGATCCGTGGGTCATGGGCGGCTGGGGAGGCCGGGCCGGTGGCCGCCGAGGTTGAACATTGCCAGGGCGAGCACCCCATGGCGACGTACTTCGAGTGGATCGCTCGGACCGCAGTGTCCCGCGGGAGGAATCCATGGGGTGCAAACTGGTCGCTGCGGGTCTGGCCTCTGTGGTCGCTGCGGGTCTAGCCTCTGTGGCAGCGAGCAAAGGAGGCCTATGTCCACGCAAGCCCAGCCGTCCGGCGCGTCCCCGGAGCAGCATGCCCGGGGCGGCTTCACCAGCCGCAAGATGTTCATCCTGGCGGCGATCGGGTCCGCCGTGGGCTTGGGAAACATCTGGCGCTTCCCGTATGTCGCCTACGAGAACGGCGGCGGCGCGTTCGTAATCCCCTACCTGGTGGCGCTGCTGGTTGCCGGTCTGCCCTTCCTGCTCCTCGACTACGGCATCGGGCACCGCTATCGCGGCTCCGCTCCCCTGTCCTTCCGGCGTCTTGGCGGCGCCACCGCAGAGACTCTGGGTTGGTGGCAGGTCGGGATCTGCGCAGTCATCGCGATCTACTACGCGGTGATCATCGCGTGGGCAGTGCGATACACGTTCTTCTCGATCGACAAGTCCTGGGGCTCGACCCCGGACGCGTTCTTCTTCGACAAATTCCTGAAGGTGGCCTCACCCGGGATCGGGCTCAACTTCGTCGGCGGAGTGCTGTGGCCCTTGTTGCTGGTGTGGGCAGCCGTCATCGCGGTCATGGTGGCAGGCGTCCAGAAGGGCATCGGCTCGCTCTCGGTGGTGTTCATTCCCCTGCTCGTGATCGCCTTCCTCGCGCTCGTGATTCGGTCGCTGTTCCTGCCGGGAGCCGCAGACGGGCTCAATGCCCTCTTCACCCCGGACTGGGGCGCACTCAGGGACGCCGGAGTCTGGGCGGCCGCGTTCGGCCAGATCTTCTTCTCGCTGTCGGTCGGCTTCGGGATCATGATCACCTACGCCTCCTACGTGGGTCCCAAGACCGACATGACCGGGTCCGGGCTGGTGGTCGGCCTGGCCAACTCATCCTTCGAGCTGCTTGCCGGGATTGGCGTGTTCGCCGCGCTGGGGTTCATGGCCCAGGCCAACGGGGTCGCAGTCGACAAGGTGGCGACCTCAGGGCTCGGCCTGGCCTTCGTCGCGTTCCCGGCGATCATCTCCCAGGCTCCGGCCGGAGCCCTGATCGGCGTGCTGTTCTTCGGATCGCTCGTGGTGGCAGGTTTGACCTCCCTGGTCAGCGTGATCGAGGTCGTGATCTCCGCCGTCCGCGACAAGCTCGACCTCGGCCGGGCCACCGCGTCGCTTGTCGTCGGCGTGCCGGCAGCGGCCGCCAGCGTCCTACTGTTCGCCACAACCACCGGCGTACCGATCCTGGACACCGCCGACCACTTCATCAACCGCTTCGGCATCTTGCTGGTCGCCGTGGTCAGCATGCTCGCCGTCACGTGGGTCTACCGCGACCTCGACCACCTGCGGGACCACCTCAACAGCACGGGGTCGGTGCAGCTGGGCAGGTGGTGGCTCGGCCTGGTGGGCGTGGTCACCCCGGCGGCCCTCGTCGATGTTCTGATCGACGAGCTCAGGACCGACCTGGATGAGACGTACGGCGGCTATCCGGACTGGCTGATCAACTGGATCGGATGGGGATCGGCAGCGTTGGTGATCGTGCTGGCCCTCGTCCTCGCACGACTTCCGTGGCGGCGCACCGTCGACCTGACCGCTCCGCCCGAGGAGGTTTCCCGATGACGGCTTCCGCTGTTGTCATGATGCTCATCGCCATGTTGGTGGTGTGGGGTGGTCTCGCACTGGCTATCCGCAACATCACCCGCACCACCCGCGAGGAGCCGGACGAGGTCCACCGCGACCTTTGACCCGCGAAACTGGGCAACCCAGCGTCCGCATCACCCTCCAAGATGTGCTTCCGGCCAGCAGCCTAGCGGCGGCAAGCTTCGCTGCTTCCGCTGTCCTAGGAGGTCGTGAATCTATGTGCCGCCGCGGATGCTCACCTCGGCGACGACCTCGCATCGAGGGCAGGCGCCGATCACCTCAGGCCCAAGCTTGAAGCCGCCAGAGATGGTCACCTCGAACTTGTGGTGCCTCGGCGACCGCCAATGGGAACCGCCAACCGATCCCCCTTTTCGAGAATGCGCTCGGACTCCATGAGGCCGCAACGCAGGCAGATTAGTGTGATGGTTGCGCTATCGATGGTTCCCACGTGCGGCGTGTAGGAGGCGTCAGGCATGCGAAAGCGTCAATCCAGCCGCCGGCCGGCGCACGGTGACCACGTTGGCGCTCAGCCCTCCCCGGTCCTTGTTCCGAGGAGGCTTTGCCCCGAGCGGTAGTGGCACGTTTTAGGCAGTGATGTTGCGTAGCTCCCAACCTGTGGGCGAGAACTGGACCGCCTGATCGGCGCTCCTGAAGATGCGTCAATCCGCCGCGTTTCGGCGATGCGGACGACCGGATCTGGCACCCCGCCCGCTCGCGAGGTACCAGTCAGATGGCACCCATGATCCAGCTGTACCGCTCCCGGGGGTCCTGGGTGTCACGGGTGCCCCTGACCGGTTGGGGTTCCGGGGTTTGGGTCACTGCCTGGCACGTCCTCGACGAACCAGCCAGATCGCCAACAGTGAGAAGATCACGGCCCACACTGACACATTAAGCACCGGCACCCAGAGTGCTTCGTGGGTGGTGGTGCCGTTCGAGGTGTTGATCAGGTAGCCCTCGGTCACCGGGTAGCGGGCCAACGACACGTAGCCGTAGAGCGGGGTGAACTTGGCCATGGTCAGCAGTGTTCCGGACAATGGGAAGAAGATGTTGCCCATGAAGGCCAGGATCACGAGCGAACCACTGGCAGCGCTGACCGCAGCCTCGGAACGGAAGGCCAGCCCGAAGACCAGCCCGTAGAGGGCGAAGACGGCCGCGCCGGTAAGGACGACCAGGGCACTGAGCGCCCACGCTCCACCCGTGCCCTCGGCGCCGGTGAGGCTCCCCAGCACGTAGATCAAGGTGATGGGGATCGCGGCCACGACGACGGCCACGACAGCTTTCATGAGCACGAAGCCGCTGTCGCGCAGGGGCGTGAGTCCGAGCTGGCGACCCCAACCCTGCATGCGCTCGACCGCAGCCATCCCGCCGATGCCGGAGGTGGCCGTGACCGCGCCGTATGCCGCCATTGAGATCATCACGTACATCGTCACGTTGCCGTTGCCTGCATCCTGGCTGCCGAACGTCTGGGCGGCCCCGAAGATCAGGTAGAAGAAGGCAGGGAGCACGGCGATGAAGAACATGGTCACGTAGTCACGAAAGACCCTGCGCAACTCAATTCCGGTGAATGTCGCATTCATCGAGTTACCCCCTGTTCGGTGTGGGTGTCCCGCTCGGGAGCGGCGTCGGCGTGGGCGTCCCGGCCGGGTGCGGCGGTGATGGTCATGAAGGCGCTCTCCAGGGATCCGCTCACGATCTCCAGGTTGCTGGCGCCCAGTTCGCCGAGCAGCGCGCGGGCCACGGCGTCGGAGTCCCCTGACGTCACGGTGACCCGGTGGCCCTGGGTGGTCGCCTCTATCACCTGCGGCATCCTGCGCAGTCGCGCCAGGACCTGCTCGGCGTCGGTCTTGGGCAGGTCGGCGGAGACGGTCCGGCCGGTGGCCTGGGACCGGATCTGTTCCGTGGGGCCGTCCGCCACGACGCGCCCGCCGGCGATCATGACGATCCGCTCGGCGAACGCGTCTGCCTCCTCCAGGTAATGCGTGGCGAAGACGACCGTGCGCCCCGCGTCGGCGTCGGCGTGCATGGTGTCCCAGAACTCGCGGCGGGCCGCGACATCCATCCCGGCGGTCGGCTCGTCCAGCACGAGCAGGTCGGGATCGGGCAGCAGGGCCAGGGCGAAGCGAAGCCGCTGCTGCTCGCCGCCGGAGCACTTGGAGACCTTCCGCCCCGCCAGGGAGGTCAGTCCGGCGCGGGAGATGACCTCCTCGACCCCGGCGTGGTCGGGAAACGTGGAGGCGATCATCTGCACGGTCTCGCGCACGGTGATGTCACGCAGCAGGCCGCCGGTCTGCAGGACGGCCGAGACACGACCGGCCATCACTGCACGACGCGGCTCGGCCCCGAACACGGCGACGGTACCGGCAGAGGGAGTGGTGAGGCCCAGGACCATATCCAGGGTCGTCGTCTTCCCCGCGCCGTTCGGGCCCAGGACGGCAACGACCTCGCCGGTGCTGATTGTCAGGTCGATCCCGTCGACCGCGCGCACCAGAGCGCCGCCGGTCGACCCGAAGGTCTTGACAAGGCCGCGCAGTTCGATGGCCGCCGGCGTCGTTGTGGTGGAGTGCATACCGCCAATCCTCCTGCGCGGGGCGGTCTGCCCAACAGCGGCGGATGTCACCAGCGTGAGGTGACATCCGTCACCAGTCTATCTAGCGCCGCTCCTAAGCTCCGGCGGGTCGTCGCTAAGTACCGCTCAGATGGCGGCGCCATCAGGCGTTCACCTCGAGGAACACCACGGATGCGCCTACCCTCCCGTTCATCCGCGCCGGTCTCAAACACCCCGATCCTTGTCGCAGGGGTCAAAGGCGCTCCTACTTCGTGATCGAGGCCGAGCACTAGCAACGCTGAGCCAGCGAGTCCGTCCCACCCTCGCGCAACGCCCGGATCTCTGCCGCGCGGAGTGCGTCATTTCGTCGCCAAGGACCGCACCTTCAAGACCGTCCGTCCGAATCAGGGAACGATGACCGGAGCATCCTGGGCGCCACGAGTTGATCCTCACGACCGTTCCGCAGGGGATCGCTGACCCTGTCGCATCCCGCGCAGCCAGCCGAGAGC
>DASRVZ010000022.1:0-6882 GCA_035654835.1 Dermatophilaceae bacterium
GGTCGTGTTCATCTGGTACTTCTTACTCACAGCGGTCCCCTATCTCTGGGTGTTCTTGACGGTTCACCCGAGACCTACCACTCGGCAGGCCTCAGGTGGGGGACCGCCACCTCAAGTTCCACGAGATCCGGGACAACCTCGCCAGCACCGCCGCCCACCACCGCAGCGGGGATGATCGTGACACCGTCCTGTTCGTAGGGTTCGGCGTACACGCGCTTGACCGTGATCGTGTCCCTCGCTGTGTTCAGGACCTCGCTGACCTTCATGATCCCTCCTCATGGGTGCCGACTCAGTGGCAGCTCTCGAACTCAATAATCCGGGTCGGTACGACGGGAGGCAAAGGGGTAAGCCGAGGGATTCGCCGACGTGCCTCGCGCGGGCAACCGGAGTACATATCCGGTCACCTGATGGGCCGCTCCAGCTCCACAGGGGCGCGGAGACGCCGAAGGGAGCCGTTCTTCATGGTCACCTCGCAGCGGGATGGGGATATTGCGCAGCGTCGTCTACAGATAGCCCGTCAAGCATCATCAAGGCCGGTTGACACCCTTCTGCCTGCAGGAGCACGACCGGCATGCAGCAGACAGCGTGCGCCGCGACCAACCAGATCTGGCCCGATCCGCGGCGCAGAACTGCGTCACTGGCGGTGGAAAGACGCAGCTTGATACGCCGCCTCGTGACAGGGGCGATCATCCCGACTGGGCTGCGGCGCGGTCAATCACGATCTGGCGCCTCGACACAACCGCCGGGTCGGGAATGCGCCGACAGTCGGGACCTATCGCTGCTCGAACTCCGTTGCCTGCAGCACGTCGAGGTCGAAGTAGGTCGGCTCCCCGATGAGCAGACCGGCCACTGCGCGAGCCATCTCGTCAGTCTCGGGCAGCGTCGAGTTCACCATCGCTGATTCATAGGACTCGAACTCGTTGATTGTTACGAAGTGCGCAGGGTCTGTCCGGTCGACGAGCACCGTCTCGCGGAGCAACCCTTCGCGGCGAGCGCGTCAGTCGTCCACTCCCAGTCCCGCGATCACCGCAACGGGATCCGCTTGCGGCGACGAAATTCGATGCCGCGCTGGCGCAACCAGGCACCCGTACGTCCTTCGGCTTGTGGGACGCGTCGCGCCTCCCGACGTCGACTGAGCCAGTGGCAATCGGGTCGCATGCGGAGCCGAGTCAAACCCAGAATGACACCCAGCTCTCCGGGCCGCTACCAACAAAGACAGGGCCGCATTGTTCTACTGACTACGGTCCTCGATCACCAGTCCGCACTTATGTCATCGGGCGACGGAGTGTCGTCAAGTGCGCCGAGTCCACCTTCACGCTGACGGAGATGGCACCGAAGTTCTTGCGACGACCAGTACCACCGGCCCCACTGAGCACTCGGCGGCCTTCCTCATCGCCGGTTGGACAAGTTGTTGGGACGTGAAAGCTGACTCACAGTCGGACGTGGCCGCCGGGTGGTCAGACCTCGGCCAAGAACCGGTGGACGTAGCTGACGGCCCACGCGCCCTCGCCCACCGCGGATGCGACGCGCTTGATGGACCCGCGCCTGACGTCACCGATGGCAAAGAATCCGGGCACGCTTGTCTCGAGATCGAACGGCTGCCGGTCCCGCGGCCAACTGCGTTCGAGCATCTTGTGAGACAGGTCATTGCCCGTGAGGAACAGCCCGTCCTCGTCGCGAATGAGATCGGTACCTATGGCCCACTCGGTGTTCGCCTCGCCGCCAATGCACACGAAGACGCGCGTCACCGGCAGTTCGACCGTGGCGCCCTCAACTGTCCGTGTCTCGATGGCAGTGATCGCACCATCGCCAAGCAACCGGGTGATCGACGTCCCCGTCCGGACGTCGAGACTGGGGCGGGCCGCGATGCGGTCGACCAAGTAGGCGGACATGTTTCGTGAGAGCGTCGGACCTCGCACGAGCAGAGTGACCTTGCCCGCGTAGTCGGACAGGTGCATGGCGGCTTGGCCCGCAGAGTTGGCGCCACCTACGACGACGACCTCCTCGCCGGCGCATTGGGCCGCTTCGCCGATACCAGAGCCGTAGTACAGCCCCGCACCTATGAACCCCTCCTCGTCGTCGAGACCCAGTCGACGCCACCGAACGCCCGTCGCGCAGATGTTCGAACGGGACGCCATCACTGATCCATCGGAGAGGTTGACCCGCAGCAGGCCATTCACGAATCTCCCCTCAAGTCCGGCGCGCATCTGCAGGAGCTCGGCGCCGAACCTGACTGCTTGCTGCCGGGCACGCTCCGCCAGGTCGGCGCCCGAGATTCCATTCGGAAACCCGAGGTAGTTCTCAATCAGGCTGCTCGAACCTGCCTGCCCGCCCACCGCATCGCGTTCGACCACCACGACGCGGAGGCCCTCTGAGGCGGCGTACACGGCCGCCGACAGCCCCGCGGGTCCGGCGCCGTAGATCGAAAGGTCATACACATCGGCCGAGGGCTGGACGACCCAGCCCAGCCGCCTCGCCAGCTCAGCTGGATCCGGGGCCTCGAGCCGTTCCCCTCCAGGGAGTTGGACGACGGGTAGCCGCAGGCGGTCGAGCGGCACCCCAAGGGCCGCGATGGATTGGTCGTCAGTGGTCAGCTCGGTCCATGTGTACTGCGCAACGGTGCGGCTCAAGAAGTCGCGCAGGACGTATCCCGCTGGGTCCATCGGTCGACCGAAGACACGGACCAGGGAGCTGGCGTCGACGACCGCGGACCTGTGCTGGTCAGGCCCCACTGAGCCGCGCTGTCTCGGCTCGAGCGGCGGCCACGAGTTCCTCGTTCGTACTGGCGTGTCCCGACAGACCCCATCCACCAGGGACTGCCTCGGTCAACAAGACCCAGGTGCGGTCTTTCAGTCCGTCGTCACCGCCGGCGTCTGCGACCAGGACGTCGAACTGCTCAACGACGGCGAGCTGCTTGTTCCGGTCGAGCGCTCCGGCGTTCGTCAGAACCTGCACCCTGACGTAGTTGCTGTCGCCGTCGACGTTGGAGATCGACGAGGCGGCCAGCTCGTGGATGAAGGCGGCTGTGTTCTTGCGGAACATCGGGATGTTCGGCACTTCCTCGATGCCCATCAGGGTCTCCGCGAGCTTGGCCGCCACCGCGGTGCTCGTGGAACGAACGCCGAGGCTGGCCCACGACCCGAGTGACCAGGCACGGGAGTTGCTTGAGACCACCGCGGACTTGTTGCACGACCTCCATCGGGAGCCCGAGGCGGAGATCCGCCGGTTGGACTGCCGATGGTGCGGTCGGGTCCGGACCGAGCAGGTGCCGTGGGCCCGGCCCAGGGCCCGGCACAGCCGAGACTTCGAGGACGTGGTGGCGTGGCGTCGATCGGTTCGATTCCCACGACCACCACTGCGCCGCACTCTTCGCATGGACGGTCCGTCACCCTTTTGGGCCTCCAAGGTTCCCGCTCCCGACCGCCAGGCCAGCCTGGCCTTACTCGAGGCGGCGGCTCGCCGCAAGAGCTAGCGACAGACCTGCCTGCCCCGGAGAGTCGCACCACATCGATCCCAGGTGGCTCAGACAAGTGCGACCACCGATCACCCGCTCCCGTGATGCTTGCCGCACCGGTCGCGCCCTCCCCGGTATGGCCGGCTCCAATGCCTCGGTGGTGAACGTGAACGGCGACGACACCGTGGCCCCCCAGCGATACCGCCCCAGTGCCCTCACAGGGGGCCAGGCCCCGTGAAAAAAGTCCGGCTCCACTCCCGGCCCGAATTCCTGGTGATTGCCTGCTTGTGAGGGCAGAGCCAGCTTCGCCCGCGGAGTTCTCTATCACGGGGAGCTGAGAACCTCCGTGTAATAGCTGAGTAGTAGCCGAAACCGCGACGTATTCGCCCGATGTTCCCGGCAGCTCGGCCATTGCTTGACCCCGGCTCGAGTCATGAACAACGAGAGCAGCTCGACTCTCCGACCCAGCTCGGCGAGTCGAGCTGCTGGGTCGGTGAGAGAGCTGGTGGTGAGCCACGTCTCCAGCGTCGGGCCGTTCATGTCGTCGACGTCCACCGATGACCAGACTGTGGGTGTCGGGTCGACCAGGGGGATGAACCCCAGGGCCGTGCGCAGTTCGCTGAAGTCTGACTGAAGGGCCGCCTCGCTGGGCTCACGATACTTGGGCCAACTGGCGATCGACCCTGCGGCCGATGCGGGCAGGCTGCGGTGGGGCATTGTGAGGACTCCGCTTTTGATGGCCTGGACTTGGTTGTTGTAGAAGAGGTACGTGGCATGGTTCGACCAGCGGAGGGTCGGCGGTGCCCCGGCCATGATTGTGCGGAGCCCTGACAGATCGAGGAACAGGACGTAGGCCAACTCGAGGGACAATTGCACGACCGCTACGGGGTCTTCCGGTGCTACCCGAATCCTCCGGGTCGCGAAGCTCGCATCGGACCAGCGAGCGGACTTCAGCAGCCCTGAATCCGTAAAGGCCCGGCTGACCGTCATGGCGGTTGCCAAGGATACGACCTTGCTTGTCAAGCTGGCTGCGGTCATCGGTGTCGCCGGCGAGGCTGCCGACCACATCGTGGCGAAGTCAACAATCCCGGCAGGAAGATCATCGACCAGGCGGTCGTGTCCCCCGATGTGTAGTGCCCAGAGGGCAAGGCCACTTAACTTGAGTGTGCCCTCTGGCTCTGGCCGGTCTGCGGCGTGGACCAGGCTGTTGTAGCCGAACTGGAAGAGAAGCTTCTTGGGCGAGTTTGAGGCACGGCTGGACTGCAGGTCGGATTCGATGTGCGCCGGGATCAGCGCGTCCAGACTGCGTTGGGATCGGGGCACTGACAGGTCGCCCTCCGTGCGGTAGAGCGCCAGCATCAACGACGTGACATCGTGGCCACCTCCGAATGTGCTTGCCGCCCGGTGCGCCGCGACCCAACGTGACAGGACGTCGATGGCTTCGCGGATGCTGGAGGCCCGGGCCCTGACGTTCGACGCGCTCACCATGCCACGAGCCAATGCCTTGAATGCGGCTGGAACGGGGGCCGGTGGAGGGGCCGGTACCGGCAGAGTTGCTATCTCGGCCACCAGCGCGGCTGCCCGCCCTGTCAGGCGCAGCCGCCGCGTCCAGGAGTCAACGCCCGGTTTGACGGCACGATCCCCAATCGTGGCGGTTACGTCCGTGGCGCGGGCGGGGCCGGTGTATCGCCCGATGGTGCGCGCCTTGATCAGCAGACCGGCCGTTGATGCCTCAGCGATCAGCGGAGCCAACTCGAACGCGAGGACCTCTCCGAAGCCTTCCGCCAAGGCTACCGGGTCGTCGGCCTTTGCCGCAGTCACATGCGCCGTTGTCGGTAGAAGTTGAGCGAGGTCCGCGTCTGGCACTTCCTTCGGCCAGCTTTCCAATGCCTCCGCGAGAGCATTGAGCGCTTCGATCAGATGCAACATGTCAGCCCCTGCCCGGGAACACGTAGCTGTGCACCGCGGAGGATGTCCCGAGTTCCGTGGAACTTCGGTGGCGGCCCGGTGAGCATCAGGCTGCGCTCACGTCTTGAGTGTTGCAGTCGGCGCCGACAGTTTCGGCGGCGACATGCCGTTCCAGTGCGGCTCGGAGAGCGGCGAGGTGGAGGTGGCCGTTCACGCGGCGGAACTGGCTGCTCGCCTCAACCATCCCGGCGGCGCACCAGCGCAGCGCCATCTGCCCGTCGCGCCAGCGCTTGACGTTCTTGGCGTGCTCGCGGCAGATCCCGATCATCGACTCGATCGCGTTGGTCGAGCGCAGCGTCCGCGCCAGGGTCGGGGGGAGGTCGAGGCGGAGCACGGTCAGGGTCTCGGCCATGCCCTCGCGCAGGCTGCCCGCGGCGCCGGGGTGGGTCTTGTCCAGCTCCCTGGCCAGTGCCTCGAGCAGCGCCTGGGCTTCGAGTGCGGAGCCGGCGTGGTAGGCCGCCCGCATCCGCTTGGCCACCGGGCCGCGCATCTTCTCGGGCAGATGGTCACGAACGTTCCTCAACTTATGGATCTGACAGCGGGCGATCACCGGTGCGTCAAAGACCTCCTTCACGGCAGCCGCGAGGGCCTTGGCGCCGTCCAGCACGGCCAGGATCGGCTTGGTGACGTCCAGGCCGCGCTCGCGCAGCCCGACCAGCAGGCCACGGACCAGGGTGGTGTTCTCCGTGGACCCCTCCACCAGCGCCAACGGGTGCTTGGTGCCGTCGATGTCGATGCCAAGCGCGACCACACACAGGTGGTCGGCGAAGTGGACGCCGTCGATCATCAACGCGACCAGGTCCAGCTCGGAGAGGTCGGCGGCGAGCAGGTCGACCAACGCGTGTTCGGTCATCGCCACGAACTTGCGCGAGACCGCCGACTTGCTGGTCGACCTCGCCGCCTGGCCGACGGCCTCGCCGACCGGCTCCAGCCCCACCGGGTAACGGCGGGTCGAAAGCCCGCCGAGCATCCGCTCCATCGCCATCTTCCCGAGCAGTTCGGTGGAGTTGAACAGCTCATAGGCCGGCACCGGCACCTCACCGGAACCGTCGCTGGCACGGACCCGAGGCCGCTGGACCGGAACCCGGCGACCACCCAGAGTGACCGAGCCTCGCTCGGCGCCGTGCCGGGTCGCGGCACGACCAGGGTCGTGCCTGCCGCGCGGCCCGCACACCGCGGCAACGTCGGCCTCCATCAGCGTGCCCATCACCTCTAGTCCCGCGCCGACCGCGAGGGCGAGCAGCCCCTCGCGCATGTCGGCGGCGATCTCGTCCATCGCCACGCTCACCTGCTCGGGCACGGCGAGCGCGTTCGCGTCGCCGGTCTTGGTCTGGTACCTCTTGTTCACGGTGGTCCCCTGTCTCCTTGGGTCGTCTTTGGCGGACGCCCAACACCTACCGCAAGGCAGGCGTCAGGCGGGGGACCGCCACCTCAAATTCCACGAGAGCCGGGACAACCTC
>DASRVZ010000023.1:0-2479 GCA_035654835.1 Dermatophilaceae bacterium
GCGCCGGACGCCGCGGCCGACGTACCGGCACCCGAGGCGCCAGACGCGGCACCACCGCCAGGTCCAGGTTTGGGAACAACCGCCTGCCCTCCGCGGGCCGGTGAGCCCTTCGAACCGGACGCGTACTCCTTGGCCATGCTCTTGCGGCCGCCCTGGGGCATGTGCGCGCTGGTGACCTTGTTGATCGCGGGCTGCGCCCCGGCTCGCAGAGTGCCGACCATGTCCGCCGCCAAGTGCGAGTCGGTGGCGAAGTGGACGAGCTTGAGCATCACCAGTGGCGCGAAGCAGGCGCCACACAGCAGCACGACCACGCCCACGAAGTCCGAGAGCGACTGCTTGTCGCGCAGGAGCATGCTCATGCCGATTCCGAAGATCACGTAGATCACCGTCTTGGAGAAGACCAGGGCGATCAGCACCTCGGTGGCCTTGCGTGACCAGGAGCGGGTAGGTGCCCACAGGCATCCGGCGATGAGCAGTGGCGCGAAGGCCACCACGACGAGGATCGCCATCTTGCGAAGCAGCAGCACCACCCATAAGCAGACGCCGGCGACGAGAGCCGCGAGCATCAGGATCAGCATCAAGAAGTCCGCGCCGTACTCTCCTGCGTCGCCCATCATCTCGAACTTCTGCGTCATCAGCGTCATCTGTTTGCCGAAGTCGGCGCCGGTCACAGCGACGACCCCGTGCGCCAGCCAGTCATCGAGCGCGATGAGGAACTGGGCGAAGAGGACGTAGACGAATCCTCCAACGGCCGCGACGGCGATGCCGACGGTCGCCCGGGTGAGTGCACGTGGGTCGCGTCGGAGTGCAGCCGACAGCAGGGCGATGAAATAGACGAGTCCGATCACCGGCACCGCGAGGCTGGCGAAACCGTAGTAGGTGTCCCGGTAGGCCGGGTCCCCCAACGGCACGCGAGTGGACTCGTCCACGATCTTGGTGATCTGCCCGAACAGCGAGATCAGCCCGTTGATCATGCTCTGGGTCAGTGCACTGAGGCTGCTGTCGGCAACCTCATGTCCGCCTCTGCAGACGAGGTCCCACCATGCGCAGTCGTTAGAAGCGGAAGGTGATGTGGGAGCCAGCGGATCGTTCGGCAGTCCAGCCAGCCGAGGTGAGTACATCGGTTTATACCTTCTGGCCGAGCTGGTTGAAAAAGTGGCGCTTCTGGGAAGTCCGTGGGTCACGGCGTGGCCGGGTAGAGCTGCAATCCGCCGAGGTGGAAGTAGATCGCGGTCTTGAAGTGTTCCCGGTTGCGGTAGCCGCGGGCGGAGACCCTGATCGCCTGGACGCGGGAGTTCAGGCCTTCGGCGCCGGCGTTGGTGATCCGGTGGGCGAAGTAGGACAACAGGCCCGCCTCGTGACGCTTGAGCGTCTTGGCCGCGTCGATGATCGGCTTCAACCTCGAGTGGGTGGCCCAGAAGTACCAGCGTTTGAAGTGCTTGGCCGCCCAGCCACGACGCTTGTAGGACCAGAAGTGACGCAGGCTCTCCTTGATCGCCCAGGCCCGGGCGGTCTTCAGGTCACCGGAGCGCAGGACGGTGAACCGGTCGGTGTGCTTGGCGGGGAGGTTCTCATACGAGTACAGCCACAGGTACTTCGACCCGGCCAGGGACTTGTCACCGGTCGCGGACAGGGCCCGGTTCTCTTGCTTGCGCACCGTGTCCACGGCGCCGGTCAGGTAGCCCATCAGGTGGTAGCGGTCGAAGACGATCTTCGAATCAGCGTCGGTCAGGTGTGCCCGTGTCGAGGCCGCGAACGGCTCCCACATGTCCATCGCCACCGCCTCGATGCCGGCCAACTGTTCGGTCGTTAACCGGGCGTAGTAGCCGTCCAGGCTGGCCTGTCGGCGCTCGTCGGCGATGAACTCGACCGTGCCGGCGTCTAGGTCGGAGACGATGGTGATGTAGTCCTGCCCACGGCCGGCCGCCTTCTCATCGACCCCGACATGGGTCGGGGCCGTCAACGGTTTCGCGGCCAGGCCGCGGGCCACGGCACGGTCCATCAGGTGCCACGCCTCGTCCCAGGACAGCCGCAACAGCCCGGCCGCAGCATTCACGTCACAGGCACCGAGCACGTCGATGGCCAACCGCTCGAACAACAGTGTGAACCGCGAGTGCGGCTCGGCCCACGGCACCCGGACCTGACGCACCCCATGCTCGGGACACTCCACCCGCGGCGGACCGGCGTGCAGGAACGTCAAGAACGCACACGAGTCCAGATGCCGCCACGCCCGCTCCTCGGAGTGGTCATAGACCGACAGCTCGCGCTCACAGTCCGGGCAGATGAACCGGGTCCGCTTGGGATGCTCCACCCATACGTCCACGCGTCCGTCCTCGACCGACAGGTCGACACGTTCGACCTCCCACGGCGTGACCAGTCCCAGCAAATGGCGGTACAGCTCGGTGTCTCGCATGAGACCGATCCTGCCGCCGACCCGCGATTCAGGCCAGACCGGACCCACGGAAAACTCTGAAGCGCC
>DASRVZ010000024.1:0-6656 GCA_035654835.1 Dermatophilaceae bacterium
CACGCACCCCTTGAGCCACCGTATCCGGATGCGCACCCGCCGCGGCCGCGACTGTCTTGATCCCACCTCGACCCAGCACCTTCGCCTCAGCGCCCAACAACAACCGCCACGCCCGCTCATCCAAATGTGCCCTGATCAGGAACAACCGCCCCGCCAACTGATCAGGAACCACCTCCGGTAGCGACATACCACAAGTCTACTCAAACCCAATAGATAAACCTAGCCAATTTCTGCGCGAGCCCTAAGCCGAGGATTCTTTCGTCTCTCACGCCCATCTCCTGCGCCGTTGCGCTGGACTTCTAGTGGCACAACGTCCGCATACAGCGAACGTTCGACTCGCAGTTGGGGATCGACAAGAGGAGCGCAGCGCGAAGCCCTGATGTCCGACCTACCTCAGCAGCACTCCAAGGGGGCGGTCCGAGAAGCTCGCCGAGGTCGCTGCAGAGTTCGATGACATGAACGGCATCCAACGGGCGGTGCAGGTTACAGGTGAGTCGTCTTGCACTTCCCGGTAAGGGCGGACGGTCCATATTTCGGTCAGACCCGGCTAGGCCCGCGAGCCGCTAGCGCTACTTCGACCGCCTTGGCGTCCGTGTTGAGAGCCAAATCGCGAGCGGTTGTTGTCGCCACCCGTTGTAGCGCTGCTGCTGCGTTGGTCACTTCTCGCTCGAACGCTGCCGCCGCTGCAGACGCCGCAAGCGCTGCTTGGGTCGCAGCAGAAGCGACGGCAGTGGCTACTGCGGCTGCTGCGAGGGCTGTCTCTTCCGCGGTGGCGATCGCCGCCGCGTCAACGGTGGCAGCAAGTTGCAGGGCGATGAGGGCACCTTCCTGCTCAGTGCCGGAGACGATCGATGCCGAGACTGTGTCAGCGGCCTTGGATGCTGCGGTGGCTACTCGTATGGCGAGGGCATCGGCCCGAGTCTGTATGCCGCTAGCCGTCTGGGCTGCGGTGTCCGCCATGTTGAGAGCCGCACGGGCAGCGACGCCTGCCTTCACGTCACGGGCGAGTGAGGCAGCTTCGGCGGTCATGAGAGCCGCTGCTACCACTGACTTCTTGGTGGCGGCGGCGGATTTGGCCACATACTTCGCTTCGCGAGCGGCCGCAATCTCGACCTGTGCGCCGGCGACAAATGCCTTGGTATCGGAGAGAACAGAAGCAGCAGATGATGGTTCCCGAGAGTCCACTTCAGAAGCCCCCCGTATCAACGCAATTCGTAAGGCGTCGAGCCCGGAGCCACGCCTGGCGCTGCGGCCGATCAGCGTGGCCAAGGCCTTAGCTTGCATCGGTGTCATGGTTAGCAAGACATTCGCGGGGGGACTGTCGCCCCCGCCCGATGAACTTGTCGTGCCCTCGGTGCCCATGCCACTGCTCCTCCACAAATGTCAACCGTCTCCGTTCCCAGACTACGCGGACGATACGAAGCAACATGTTGGTGTGATTCACAGCAGGGTCTCTCCGGTGAAACCGGCCCGCCCGCGTCCGCATGCGGTTCCGCTATCGGGGGTGACAGACGGTCGACAGGCAGTCCTCGATACGGGTCAAACCTCTCGGCGGTCCTCCGGTACCGTCACGCCGTGCGCACCTTCCCGCCTGGCTGGGCAACAGACCTCGCCATCCTCGAACACTGCGGCTCCATCGTTGAGGAACGCGAGGACCATCTGGTCGTCCGCACCCCGCACAATCCCGACTTCCACTGGGGCAACTGCCTGTTCGTCACGGACGAGGACACTGTGGGCGACGCACGAAGGTGGGTTGATACCTTCCAGTCGGCCTTTCCCGAAGCGACCTGGGTCGCGATCGGTCTGACCCGGATGCCCGACGACCTGGACACCTGGGTGGCAATGGGACTCGAGCTGGAACTCGACGACGTACTCACGACACGTACCTTGCCCCGGCAGGTGCCACTTCCCGAGGGGTACACGGTGCGCCGGCTCAGTGGCCAGGACTGGGGGCAGTCTGTGGCTCGGTCCGTAGCTGAGAACGACCGAACGCATGAGCAGGATCCGCGGTCCTATGAGCGATTTGCCCAGGTGCAGGCGGATGCGCGACGTTCGCTCTCCGATCGGGATGTCGGAGCCTCCTTCGGCGCGTTCGTCGGCGGCACACTCATCGCAGACCTGGGCATCGTCCGATGCGGCAGCACAGCGCGCTATCAGAGCGTCAGCACCGACGACGAGCACCGGCGCCGCGGGCTGGCCTCCCACCTCCTCGGCGTCGCCGCACAGTGGGCCGCCGATGGTGGCTGCGACGAATGGGTCATCGTCACCGAGGCCACGAACCCGGCCGGCCGCGTCTACCGCAGCCTTGGGTTCGAGCCAGACACCGGCAACGTCCAGGCGTACCGCAAGCCGTCGCGCTAAAGCCGCGCCACCACCGCCGGGGGCCCTTCGTCCCTTCTGGACCGGCGGTGACGCCGATACCGTCGGTATATGGCTGCCGCCACGACGCCCAAGGCGGGCACCGCTCATCACGCCCTCGCCGCGCACGAGGTGCTGCTTCTGCTGGAGACCGACCCGCACCGGGGGCTGACGGCGGGAGAGGCGGCAGACCGGCTGGATCGTTTCGGGCCCAACGTGCTCCCGCACGCGGAGACGGCCGGGCCGCTGCGGCGGTTTCTGCGCCAGCTCCAGCACCCGCTCATCTACGTGCTGCTGGCCGCGGGCGCGACCACCCTGGCCCTGGGCGAGGTGGTGGACTCCAGCGTCATCTTCGGTGTGGTGCTGGTCAACTCGGTCATCGGGTTCGTTCAGGAGTCGAAGGCCGAGGCCGCGCTCGATGCGTTGCGGGCGATGGTCCGCACCGAGGCCCGGGTGGTCCGCGACGGGCGCGCCCGGACTGTCGCCTCCGACGAGCTGGTGCCCGGTGACCTGGTCCGGGTTGAGGCCGGCGACAAGGTGCCGGCGGACCTGCGGCTGCTGGGGCATGCCGAGTTGCACGTCGACGAGTCGGCGCTGACCGGGGAGTCCGTTCCGGTGGTCAAGGACGAGGTGGCGCTTCCGTCCGAGACCGCTGTCGCGGACCGTCGGAACATGCTGTACTCCGGCACGCTGGTCACTCATGGCACCGGGTCGGCGATCGTAGTGGCGACAGGGGCGCAGACCGAGCTGGGAGAGATCCACCGGCTGGTCGGTGCCGCCGACGTGCTCGCCACACCGTTGACCCGGAAGCTGGCCGGGTTCAGCAAGATCCTGACCGTGGTCATCCTCGCCTTGGCAGTGGTGACCTTCACGGTCGGCGTGGCCCGCGGTGAGAAGGCGGCCGAGATGCTCACGGCGGCCGTCGCGCTGGCTGTCGGTGCCATCCCCGAGGGACTGCCGGCTGCGGTGACCATCACCTTGGCCATCGGCGTGGCCCGGATGGCCCGGCAGCGGGCCGTGATCCGGCGGCTGCCCGCGGTGGAGACCCTCGGCAGCACCACCGTCATCTGTACCGACAAGACCGGCACGCTGACCGAGAACCAGATGACCGTTCGAAAGCTGTGGACTACGAATGGCAGCTTCGCGCTGAGCGGGTCCGGGTATGCCCAGGACGGCCGGCTCCTCGACGACGACGGGCTGCCCGTCGATGTCTCGGCCGACCAGGCGCTGCGCTGGAGCCTGTTGGCCGGAGCCCGTTGCAACGACGCGCGGCTCTCACAGCAGGACGGCCGGTGGCAGGTCGTTGGCGACCCCACCGAAGGGGCGTTGCTGGTTGCGGCAACCAAGGCGGATGTGGATCTGGACGAGGTGCGCGGCGCGCTGCCTCGGGTCTCGGCCGTGCCGTTCAGCTCCGAACGCCAGTTCATGGCCACCCTGCACCAGGACATCGCCAACGGCGCATCCGTGGTGCTGGCCAAGGGTGCGTTTGAGCGCATCGTGGACCTGTGTGGCTTTCAGATGGACCCTGCGGGTGGGCCGCGGCCGCTGGATCGCGACCGCATCCTGTCCGCCGCCGAGTCGCTGGCCGCGAACGGGTTCCGGGTGCTGGCCACCGCGATGTGCCAGGTCGAGGACACTGTTGAGCTCGACGAGGAACAACTGTCCGGGGTGTTGGTCTTCACCGGCCTCCAGGCCATGCTCGACCCACCTCGGGCGGCCGCCACCGCGGCCGTGGCCGCCTGTCACGCCGCGGGCATTGACGTCAAGATGATCACCGGTGACCACGTCGGCACCGCCAGCGCGGTCGCCGAGCACGTCGGTGTCATCAGCGCGGAACGAGACGGCGGGGTCGTGACCGGAGCTGAGCTCGCGCACCTGGGCAACGTTGCCTACGCGGACACGGTCGAGCGGGCGGGCGTGTTCGCCCGAGTCTCCCCGGAGCAGAAACTACGCCTGGTCGAGGCCTTGCAGGGGCGAGGACACGTCGTTGCGATGACCGGTGACGGGGTGAACGACGCTCCGGCGCTGCGCCAGGCCGACATCGGCATCGCCATGGGCCATGCCGGTACCGAAGTCGCGAAGGAAGCCGCCGACATGGTGCTCACCGACGACGACTTCGCGACCATTGAGGGGGCCATCGAAGAGGGACGCGGGGTCTTCGACAACCTCACCAAGTTCATCGTGTGGACCTTGCCCACGAACATGGGTGAGGGTCTGGTCATCCTGGTCGCCGTCCTCTTCGGAACGGTCTTGCCGATCCTGCCGGTACAGATCCTGTGGATCAACATGACGACCGCAGTGGCGCTGGGCCTGATGCTCGCCTTCGAGCCGAAGGAACCCGGAATCATGACCCGGCCACCCCGCGATCCTGCGCGCCCACTGCTCACCGGTGCGCTGGTCACCCGGATCCTGCTGGTATCTGCCCTGCTGGTCGGCGGCACGTGGTGGCTGTTCGAGTGGGAGCTGGACAACGGGGCCTCGTTGGCCGAGGCCCGCAGCGTCGCGCTGAACCTGTTCGTCACCGTCGAGACGTTCTACCTGTTCAGCTGCCGCTCACTGACCCAGCCCGCGTGGCGCGTCGGCATCTTCAGCAACCGCTGGATCCTCGGCGGCGTTGCCGTCCAAGCGGCCGGGCAGCTCGCGATCACCTACCTGCCCGTCATGAACGAGTTGTTCCGCACGGCGCCAATCCCCTCCGAGGCATGGCTGCGGATCCTCGCCGTCGCCCTCCTCGCGTCGTTTGTCGTCGCCGTCGACAAGCGACTTCGACACTCAGCCATGTGACTACCCCGCGGTCAGCGCCGGACGATGGCGAGGCACGGCGAATGCTGACGCCCATTGGAGTTCTCGCAGCCGTGGGTAGCTCGCGCTTCGCCGCCCTCTTGGACTGGGTGTGACAGTGCTGGCTCAACGACCCGCTCTTTCGCGGCGACCCCTGAACTGCTCGACGGTTTCGCTCCGGGAAAAGGTCCTAATCGAATGGGTGCCGCCGCACCCAGAGGCGAGGACGCCACACCTCCCTGGCTGCGGCCACCAGCTCTCCCTTTTCCAAACCAGGCGATAGCTCCACCCATGGACTATTGGTATGAACCGTCGTAATTTTCCTAAATCCCAGGATATGCACGGCCAAACGCCGCAATACGAGGAGTATCTGATCAATAGCTTTTAAAGGTTTGCCAAGTCTTTAATGGTTCCAACTATTCTCTATACCGACATGCATAGGTCTCGCTGTTACGGTAACGCTTGGCCGCTTCGGTCGTGAATGCGGTCCCCGCAACAAGAAGGGCATATCATGCGCAAGTTCCTTGCCACAGCATTGGCGGTAGGCTTCATCGCTCTTGCGTCACTGGTTGCTTCCTCATTGGCCTCTTCCCAGGCAACGGCGTCGTCACGGTGGTCAGTGCCCGTGCCTGCGTCGTCACGGTGGTCAGTGCCCGTGCTTGCGTCTTCACGGTGGTCAACTCCTCAGCCGGGCTCGTCACGTTGGTCGTAGAGGCTTCCGCGGCCATTTAGACTTACCAGCTAAGGGCGTGCAGAGTATTTGTGCTCGCCCTTAGCTTTGCCCAGATCTCGGTTCGCCAGGTGAAAGCGAGCCTGCCTAGCCAAGGTAGGCGCAGGGGTCGTTAACCGGATATCGATCGGCTGTCGGAACGCCATCGGGCCCGATGCGGCGTTGGGACCAATGCCGGACACTTGCCCGTATGCGCAATACTCACTCCTGCCCGAAGTGTGCCAACACCGACGTAGTCCGCATCCCCGGAAATGTAGGTGCCTATGGGTCCGGCAACAACATCACGGTCAGTGCCTTCAGTTCAGTCCTGGTGACCAGGTATCTGCGCGCATCCTGCGGCTTTAGCGAGGAGTGGGTTGACGACAACACCGGTCTAGAGAAGCTGCGCGCCAAGTACAGCGGCTGAACCGTGGCGCAGCCGGCAGGCCGGGCCGATGCGACGCCCCCATGAGAACCGGGCCAGTGAGCATGCTGGGAGTATGACAACGCCAACAACTGAGCCTGCAGGAACCGGTAACTTAGGCATACCTAAAATTGGACCCCTTGGTGGTCAACGTGGGATCCACCATTTGACGTAGTGCGACGTGTTGAACGGCCTTGTCGATAGACGCCTCGACGGGGACGCGATCCTGGCCATGCACTCTGCATACAAGTGAGCCTCAATGCAGATTCGGAACGTCCTCAATTCGGCTACGAGAGCGCGTTGCGCTCCCAGGCTCATCGGTCCGGAGAAATGGGACACACCCAGTTAGAACGTAAGTGTCTCTATCCCAATTCCACCGACGAC
>DASRVZ010000025.1:0-11279 GCA_035654835.1 Dermatophilaceae bacterium
GGTTGGTCGCCACCGTGGTGCCATGGCAGACCGCGGTGACGTCCGCGCCGGTGGCCCCGAGCAGGTCGAGGACCTTGTGCATGCCGTTGATGAAGCCGTCCGCAGGGTTGGCCGGGGTGGAGGGTGTCTTGGTGGAGATCAAGGCGCCGGAGTCCTCGTCGAACGCGACGACGTCCGTGAACGTTCCGCCGGTGTCGATGCCGATCCGGATGCGTCGGAGTGGCGTTTCGGTCAGCTGCGTCATGGGTTTCCTCGTCGAGAGAGAAGTCGGAAGAGAAGTTGGTTGAGAGGCACCGGAGGAACCTCCCGAGTTGTCTGATTGAAGCCCAAGACTCGGTCCAGAAACGCTGTCAGAAACTGCCAAGACCTTTGGCAGATATTTATAGATGGAGTGACCTTGGACCCGCAAGCTCAGGACCGAGTGACCCCGGCTCAGTGTGCGGTCCTGCTTTCCCGGTCGTAGTTGCGCCCGAGGAACCCCGGGACCCGTGCCCAACGCATCGCGAACATCATCACCAGCAGGGTCGCGACGTAGGGCAACATGGAGACGAACTGGTGAGGCACCGCCACTCCGGCCACCTGCACCCGCAGGGCCAGGACCTCCATCCCGGCGAAGAAGGCTGCTCCAGCAAGGATGTACTGGGGCCGCCAGCCACCGAAGAACGCCAGGGCGATCGCCAGCCAGCCCCGGCCCGAGACGATGCCATCTGTGTATGTGCCTGTGTAGACCATGGGCAGGTATGCGCCGGCGAGAGCCATCAGCGCCGAACCCACGGTCGCGGTGACGATGCGCGCGCGAGCGACGTTGATGCCGAGGCTATCCGCCGCTTTCGGGTTCTCACCGACCGAGCGCAGCTTGAGGCCAAGGTTGGTGCGGTAGAGCAGCCAGTACAAGAACCCTGAGAGCAGGAACGCGAAGTAGACCATGCCGTCCTGGTTGAACAGGACCGGCCCGAGCCCCGGGATGTCCCCCAGGATCGGGATCTTCCAGTCGGTCAACGTATCGATCAGGGGCGGGGTCAGGGTGACGCCGATGACGACTTTGTAGAGCAGCGACGCGACACCGGTGGCCAAGAAGAACAAGGCCAGGCTGATGACGAACTGGTCGAGGCCGAACTTCGTCGTGGCCCACCCCAGGACCAGGCCGAAGATCGCGCCAATCAGCGCCGCCGCGATGAGGCCGACGAGGTTGCCACCGACCTTCAGCGAGACGAGGAACCCGACTGAGGCACCCAGGACCATGATGCCTTCCTGGGCGACGTTGAAGATCCCCGCGCGGCCGGCGAGCATCGTGCCCTGCGCCGCCAGAATGAACGGCACCATTGCGGTGACCATGAGCTGCAGGAACGGAGCGACTTCGTTCATTGCTGGGGCCTCCTGAGACGGCTTCCGACGACGTCGGACAAGAGCAGGAAGAACAGGATCAGGGCCTCGACGATGAGCACCATCTCGCTGGGCACCCCGGCGCTCCGCTGCATCGCGCTGGCACCGACCTCGAGCACTGCAATACCGAACGCAACGAAGGGCACGGCAAGGGCGTTGCCCCGGGCGATCAGCCCGATGATGATCGCAAGAAGCAGGTAGTTGGACTGCATGCCCTCGATCAGCTTGCCGTGGATGCCGGCAACCTCGACGGCTCCGGCGAAGCCGCCGAGCGCGCCACCCGTGACCAGAGCGCCGACGACGATCCGCCCGATGCGTATGCCGTGGACCTGGGCCGCGCGCGCGTTGGCTCCCACGGCACTGAGCTCGAAGCCCGCAACGCTGCGCTTCATCACCATGACGGTGCCCGCAGCCACCAGAACAGCGAGCAGCACGCCGGAGTGCATCGACGGATTGCCTATCAGCGGCAGAAGTGCACCATCACCGACCGGGATCGTGGTGGGGTGCCCGGCGGCCGGGTCACTCCAGACCTCGCTCGCGACGTAGTCGACGATGCCGAAGCTGATGAAGTTCAGAAGTACCGTGCTCAGGATCTCGCTGACCCCGAACCGATCCATGAGCCAGGCCGCAATCCCTGCCCAGAAGGCGCCGGCGATGACTCCGGCCAGCAGGATCGCCGGCAGCAGGACCACCATGGGCAGGTCCGCGAAGATGATGCCGACGCCCGCAGCCGCGGTTGCCCCGACGAGCAGCTGCCCCTCTCCGCCGATGTTGTACTTGCCAGCCGCCAGCGGGATGGTGAAGCCCAGTGCCAGCAGTACCAGCGGCACCCACTTCTGCACGGTCTCGACGAACCCGAACGATGACTTGAACGACGACGTCAGGATCGCCCGGAACGCCTCGACCGGGTCGTGGCCCAGTATGGCGATGAGGACGCCGGAGACCAGGAAGGCGAGGAGCACCGCGATCACGTAGGGAACCGCGCGGCTCGCCCCCGCTCGCACTGTGCCGGGGCTGAGGGTCAGCGTGGTCACGACTCCTCCACAATGCCGGCCATGAAGCGGCCGAGCTCGTACTGGTCGTATGCCCCGCGCAGACGTTCTGCGACCACCCGCCCGCGGTAGAGCACGACGATGCGGTCGGCGAGGTGGGTCAGCTCGTCCAGGTCCTCAGAAAGCAGGAGGACAGAGGTACCCTCCGCCGTCGCCTCCCGCACCCGGTCGTAGACGAACTGGGTCGAGGCGATGTCCAGGCCACGGGTCGGGTTGTGGAAGATGAGGAAACCGGGCTTGTGTGCAAAGGCCCGGGCCAGGATCACGCGCTGGATGTTGCCGCCGGAGAGGGTCGCGGCAGCAGCCGTGGCGCCTGAGGCCTTGACCGAGTAGGCCGACATTGCCTCCGCAGCGTGCCGGCGCGCGGCCGGCCAGTCGATCAGGCCGTGTTTGCTGAAGCGCGTGCTGCGTTGGGCCCCGAGAACGAGGTTCTGGATGATGCTTGCTCCGGGCAGGATGCCGTCGCGGTGACGATCCTCCGGGACGTAGGCCACGCCGGCCGCCAGCCACTGGGCGGTCAGCCGGCCGGCCAGAGCTTCACCGTCGACATCGACCTCGCCACCGGACAGGGGTCGCACCCCCGCGAGACACTCCGCAAGTTCAGCCTGCCCGTTCCCGGCGACGCCCGCAATACCCAGAACCTCACCACGCGTGATCCCGAGGTCGAGGTCGTGGACCGAGCGGACCCCGTGGTCGTTGTCCGCGTTCAGGCCGCTGACCTTGACCCGCGGGGCCACCTTTTCGGACAGCTGAGCCGCCGCGGCCGGATGCTCCGTGGCGGTAGACCCGGCGCCGATCGCTGCAGAATCGGCGCCGATGACGGCGGCCACTCGCTCGGCGGTCTGTTCGTCCCCCACCATCAGCATGGCGAGGTCGCGGGTCGTCGTGTCACGCCGATGGAGGGTCGCGACGCGAAGCCCGTCACGCATGATCGTCAGCTCGTCACAGACCGCCATGGTCTCGCGGATCTTGTGGGTGATGAACACCACGCTCATGCCCTCATCGACGATTGCCCGCAGCGAGCCGAAGAGGGAGTCGACCTCCTGCGGGGTGAGGTTCGTGGTCGGCTCGTCGAGGACAAGGATGCGGGCACCGCGATAGAGAGCCTTGAGGATCTCCACCCGTTGGCGAATACCCACGGAGAGCCACTGAACGGGGATCCTCGGTTCCACCTTGAGGCCGAACCGCTCTGCGAGGTCGGCGATCTTGGCCTCTGCCTCGCGCAGGTTCAGTGCAGGGAACGACGGCTGCGGTGTGCCAAGCACGATGTTCTCGGCAACCGTGTACGAGTCCACCTGCAGGAAGTTCTGATGGACCATGCCGATGCCGTGGTTGATCGCGTCACGAGGGTTGCGAACGACGATCTCCCTCCCGCCGAGGCGGACGGTGCCACCGTCGGGCTTGTACAGCCCGTAGAGAACGTTCATCAGCGTCGTCTTGCCTGCGCCGTTGCCTCCGATGAGGCCATGCACCTCGCTGGCGCCAACCGCGAAATCCACTCCATCGAGCGCGACAACGGGCCCGAACGTCTTGCGTATGCCGGCCATCTCCAGGACCGGGTGACCGGCACCACCAGTGCCTGCCATCACCCCGGGCGAGCTCAGGTCAGAGTCCATCATCAAGCCTCTCGACATCGCTACTTGATCGGGGAGAGGTCCTTGACGACGGTGATCTTGCCCGACTTGATGTCGGCGACGGCCTGTTCCACCTGCTGCGCAACAGCGGGGTCAACGTTCTTGGGCGTCTGGATCGACACCCCGGTGTCAAAGCCGAGCGGGTAGTAGCCGCTGCGGGTTCCGTCAGCGATCTTGACCAGCACGTCGTTCAGCGGCTTCGCGAAGTCATAGATCGCGGAGGTCGCATAGTGGGTCGGGTCGAACTGCGACTTGTCGGTGTACTTGGCAGTGACAATCACGCCCGCCGGCTTGTCCTTGACCGCCTGGAACGCGCCGACCATACCGAGGTTGAGGGACCCGACGATCACATCGTTGCCCTGACCCAGCAGCTGGCTGGTGATCTGTTGGGCCTTGGCCGGGTCGTTGAAGTCGCCGGTCCACACCGAGTTGATGGTCGCCGAGGATCCCGTGTCCTTCAGCGCCTGGTTCATGGCGTGGACCTCGGAGTAAGAGAACGGCAGCGAGAGCCCACCGACGTAGGCGATCTTGCCCGACTTGGTCGCGGCACCGGCCAGGACGCCGATCGGATAGAAAGCGACATGAAAGTTGCGGTCGATGACCCAGACGTTGGGGCTGGCTTCCTTCGGCTTCTCGTCAAACTCGCCGATGAACGTGACGTTGGGGTTCTCCTTGGCCAGCTTGTCGGTGGCCTGGAAGAACTGGCTGCCGTGGGTCCAGATCACGTTGTACCCGTCGGCCAGGTACTCCTTCATGACGCGCTCGGTGTCAGGCACCTGCACGCTCTCCGAGAACGCGATCTTGACGCCCTGGTCCTTCTCGGCCTGCTGGAGCGCAATGAGCCCGAGCGCGTTGTAGTCAGCATCCGTGGTCGCACCTGCGAAAAGGCCCGCCACCTTGAGCGCCGCCGCCTTGTCTCCCGTGTCCGAGGCTGTCGGACTCGTTGTGCCGCCACAAGCTGCCAGTACCAGTGTCAGGCCCAGTGCTGGGACCACGATGCTCAGACGTCGACTTCTTGCCATGGGGATACCTCCGCACCGGGCGCGCCCACTGGGCCGCTGTGGCCAGTCCAGTGCGGATGCACCGAACTGTCGTGATGTCCGACACTGTCACCGCGACAGAAAGGGATCCTCGGCAGTTTTCGACAGCTCTTGTCCGAAACGTTGTGTGTTATAGCTAGGGCAAATCACACCGAATGGACGAAGTGATGTCGTGGCCAGATGACACCGACTCGTCAGGAACTGACGTCGAGGTGCGGAAACGAAGAGGAGGCCGGGCGTTCGAGGTCGTCGCGATATCGCCTGATCAGGTCGAGGTTGCGGTCCGCGAGGTGGTCGAAGCCCTGACCGACGCTGGAGCCCGGCGTCAGCGAGGCGAGGGCAGCCTCCGGATCGAGCCGGGCGCTGACCCACCCCTCCTGCGACGCGGCCCTGGCCTCGATGTGCGCGATCGGCGTGACGATGTGGGAGTTGCCGAAGTACACCTGACCGGCAACGTCGACCCCCGTTGCGTTGGCGCCGATGACGTAGACGTGGTTGTCGTAGGCACGGGCCCGCGACGTCAGCTCCCAGATGTCGGCGCTTCGCAGCAGCGCGGAGGGTCGGCAGATCACCTCGGCCCCCTGGACTGCCTGGATCCGGGTCAGCTCGGGATAGTCGCCGTCGAAGCAGATGATCATGCCGATTGTGCCGAGCTCGGTCTCGACCACGCAGACCTCGTCGCCGGGGGTGGCCCAGCCGCCGCGGGAGCGGATCTCGGAGCAGAAGGGATGCGTCTTTCGGTAGACGCCCAGCACTGAGCCGTCGGGACCGATCAGCGCGCTGGAGTTGTAGACGACCCCACGCTCCTCACCGCGCTCGTAGGTGCCCACGCAGACATGGACACCGAGCGCCGCTGCCGCCGCCTGGATCGGCGCGATGACCGGACCCGGCAGCTCGGACACCAGGTCCCACAGCTCCTCGGGCGAGCAGTCAGGGGTGAAGCCGGTTGTCGCCGACTCCGGGAGGACAACCAGCTCGGCGCCGGTCGCCTCAACGCAGCGGGTCAGCCAGTCCACACACTTCTCGATGTTGGCCTTGACCACATCGGGGCTGAGGGGGCCAGCGACGGGAGCGATCTGGACAGCGGCAGCGGTGAAGGCTCGCATGTCATCGCCCCCCCGCAGCGATGCCGACCGCCACGCCGGCGAGAGCGATCGCGGCACCAACCAGGGTGCCGTAGAGGAAGTCCTTGGCCCGGAAGGCCGGGCGGCCCATTGACGGCGCAGCCTGCCCGGCATACGTGATCTGTGGCACGGGCGCTCCAGCAGGCACGAGCGCTGCCTCGGGCATCTCGCCGGGGGCGCGGAGGCCGGCAATGTCGGCGTCGACCGCGGCGAAGAACTGACCAGCCATCTTCTTGGCGACGCCCGTGAGCATCCGCTGGCCGACGCCACCGATGACACCACCCACGACGGCATCCGCGTCGTAGCTCAGATCAGTGCCACCGGTCGCCGAGTCCAGCAGACTGATCTTGACGTCCGCGCCCACCGTCCCGGGCGCACCAGCCCCAGCAGCCTTGAGAACAAAGAAATCCGGAGGATTCTGCTGCGTCAGGGTCACGTTCCCCTCATAGGTGCCCTTGATCGACGCCACGCCTGCCATGACGGTCATCGTGTAGGCATCGGGCCCCACCTCGCGCAGCTCCAAGCAGCCCGGGATGGTGCGGGCCAGGACGGCCGGGTCGTTGAACGCGGCCCACAGCTGGTCGACGGGGGCATTGAGTACGGCGGTGCCGGAGATCTTCATCAGGTTCCTTAGCGCTCAGGCGTTCGTTGACGTGGGAGAGTTCGAGGTTGTCCGGGAGCCACGACGCAGGTCGGGGATCAGGCCCTCGGCGTGCTGTCGGCGCAGGTCCCACAGCACGTCCGGCGAGATCGGCATCGAGGTGATCGCGAAGCCCTCGGCATCCTCGATTGCGCTGGCGATCACTGCCGACACAGGGATGGTTCCAGCCTCGCCAGCACCCTTGATCCCCAACGGGTTCAGCGGGCTCGGCGTCTCGAGGTGGTCGGTCTCGACGTGTGGCACCTCGGAGGCATAGGGCATCAGGAAGTCCATGAACGAGGCGTTGAGCAGCTGGCCGGCCTCGTCGTAGACCATCCGCTCGTACAGGGCCCCACCCACGCCCTGTGCGACACCGCCGTGCACCTGACCCTCGACGATCATCGGGTTGATCATCCGACCGCAGTCGTGGATCACGCAGTAACGAAGGATCCTTATCTCGGCGGTCTCTGGGTCGGTCTCGACAATCGCAGCGTGCATTCCGTTGGCGAACGTCGCCCGTGTCGGGGAGTAGTACTCCTTGCCCTCCAACCCCGGTTCCTCACCATCGGCCACCGGCGGCCTGGAATAATCCGTTGCGCCGGTGCTGGCGAACTGCGTTGCTGCCTTTGCGGACTCGTCGAAGGCGTAGCGCAGCGGGTTGGACATCACAGCGACAGTCGCCAGCGCGATCGAGGACTCTGGATCACCCTTGACCCGCACGATGCCGTCGACGATCTCCAGATCACCGGGGTCCACCTCGAGCGCTTCGCCGGCGATACGTAGGGCCTTCTCGCGGACACTTCGCGCCGCCAACGCGATCGCGTTGCCGCTCATCACGGCCGCGCGCGAGGCGAATGTGCCCACGGCGTAACCGAATCGGCGGGTGTCGCCGGTCGTGACGAACACGTCCTCGATCGGCACCCCGAGCTCGTCGGCGACGATCTGGGCGAACACAGTCTGGTGTCCTTGACCCTGGCTGGTCAGGCCGGTCGAGACGTTGACGCGGCCGCTGGTCTCGATCTGGATGTGTCCGCCCTCATAGGGACCAACACCGGTTCCCTCGACGTAGCAACCGATCCCGAGCCCGACCCTGCGACCCTCGGCCTCGGCCTGGGTGCGGTAGGCCGCGAAGTCGTCCCAGCCCACCAAGGCCTTGAGCTTGGCCAGACTGGCCGGGAAGTCGCCGGAGTCGTACATCAGCGGTCGACCGTCCTGGAAGAGCAGTCCGTGGTCGTAAGGCATGTCCTCGACCTGGATGAAGTTGGCGCTGCGCACGTCGGTGCGGTCGAGATCGAGGTAGTCCGCGATCGCGTCCATCGTGCGTTCCATCGCGAAGACGCCCTGCGGCCGACCCGCGCCGCGGTAGGGGGTGACCATGACGGTGTTGGTGTACATCGAGAAGAACTCGACGCGGTAGGCCCCGGGCTTGTAGGGCCCGAGCAGCTGGGTCGAGGTGATGATCGGGACGATGATCCCATATGGCGTGTAGGCACCGTTGTCGTGCCAGAACTCGACCGAGAGGCCGAGCACCCTTCCGGCGTCATCGAATCCGACCTCGATGTCCTGCAGCTGTGCGCGCTCATGCGCCGAGGAGATGAAGTGCTCGCGACGGTCCTCGACCCACTTGACCTCGGCGTCGAGCCGGCGTGCGGCCCATGGAATGAGCACCTCCTCCGGCCACGGGTGCACGATCTTGACCCCGAAGCCACCGCCCACATCGGGGGCGATGCACTCAACCTTGGCCAGCGGCATACCGAGCTTCGCGGCGACGGCGGCACGGACGCCAGTGGACGTCTGTGTCGAGGAGTACAGGCGGATGCTCTGTTCGTCGCTGTCCCAACGGGCGTAGACACCCTTGCCCTCCATGGGCATGGACGCGCTGCGCTCTATCTGCAAGGACAGCGTCAGCCGGTGTGGGGCGGCGGCGATGGCAGCAGCGGCGTCTCCGACCTCCTGCACCATGTGCGCGGCAACGTTGCCCGGCGCCTCGGTGTGCACCAGCACCTCGGCGGCGCGCGACTTCTCGACGCCGACCACCACCGGAAGCTGCTCGTAGGTGACCTTGATGCGCTCGCAGGCGTCCTCAGCCACATAGCGGTCGGTCGCGACCACCATGGCCACCGCCTCGCCAACGTGCTTGACCACCTCAGGAGACAGGCAGTAGCCGGTCATCGGGTTGGTCAGGTCGGGGTGCGGGATCAGCAGCGGCAAGCGCTCTTTGGTGTTGCCGTCAAGGTCCTCGTGCGTGTAGATCGCAATGACCCCGGGGATGTCGATCGCGTCGGTGACGTCGATGTCCAGGATGCGCGCGTGCGCATAGGGACTGCGGACGAACGCAGCCGCGAGCGCGTCCTGGCCCAGGTCGTCCAGATAGCGACCGTTGCCGCTCACCAGACGCGGGTCCTCCCTGCGTTGGACGGGGGCGCCGAACATCTTGGTCGTCACGCGCTGTCACCCCGCTCGTTGGCGATCTCCGCAGCCCGGAGCACCGACTTGACGATGTTCTGGTATCCCGTACAACGGCACAGATTGCCCGAGATCGCCTCTCGCGCCTCGGTTTCCGTGGGATCGGGGTTCTCCTTCAGGTATGCCGTGATGGTCGTCAGGAAGCCCGGAGTGCAGAACCCGCACTGAAGCCCATGGCACTCGATGAACGCCTGCTGGACCGGGCTCATCGTGGTCGTGATGCCGTTTGCGCCGTTGCCTGACTGCTCGAAGTTCTCGGCGAGCCCCTCGACCGTGGTGATCTCGTGGTCCTGGGCAGTCACCGCGAACATCAGGCAGGAGCGCATCGGCGTCCCGTCGAACAGGACGGTGCACGCGCCGCAGACACCATGCTCGCAACCGACGTGGGTGCCGGTGAGTCGCAGCTCGTGACGCAGGAAGTCCGAGAGCAGCCTGCGGGTCGGCGCGGCCGCAGTGTGCTTGACGCCGTTGACCCGCAGGGTGATCTGGACGAGGGGTTCGATGTCGGTCCGCAGGATCTCGCTCATCTGGCTCAGGCCCCCGTGGCGTTGGTGGTAGCAGATGCGGTGGCGTTGGACGCGGCCTCAGCGAGGACGCGCGCGACCAGGACCCCCACGAGCATGCGGCGGTACTCCGCGCTGGCGTGGATGTCGGCGTCCGGGTCGACATGCGCGATGGCCATATCGGAGGCCTTGGCCCAGTCGCAGTCCTGGGGGAGGCTGCCGGCCAAGAGGTCGCTGAGGTCCAGCACGTCGGGGGTGGGCGTGACCGAGACGAAGGACGCGCGAGCCGCCGTGATCACCCCGTCGGTCACCGTCACGGCGGCAGCAACGCCGGCCAGTGCGTAGTCACCGTGGCGACGGGTGGACTCGGCGAACGCCGTGCCCGTGCCGGCGGGGAACCGGCCAAAGGACGCGCCCGTGGCCATCTCGTCCTCCGCCAGACAGGACTCCAGCGGTCCGAGGAAGAAGTCTTTGGCCGCCACCGTGCAGCTCCCCCGCGAGCTGGCCACGTCGACATACCCGCTGGTGAGTGCGAGCACGGCCGGCATCTCGCCGGAGGGGTCCGCATGCGCGATGGAACCGACCGTCGTCCCCCTGTTGCGAATCACCGGGTGGGCGACGTTGACCAGGGCCTGACGCAGCAGGGGCACGTGGGCGAATGCGCCATCGTGGCGTTCGAGCTGCGCGTGCCGCACAAGCGCCCCGATGTGGACGCCGTCGGGCGTGATCTCGACCATGTCCAGACCGGCGACCCTGTTGATGTCGACCAGGTGGCCGGGCGAGGCGAGACGCATGTTCAGGATGGGGATCAGGCTCTGCCCACCAGCGAGCACCTTGCCGTCATGGCCGAGCTCGGCAAGGACCGCAAGCGCCTCTTCCACGCTGCGCGGCGCGTGATGAACAAAGGTGGAGGGCTTCACCGTGTCGATCCTGCCTGTCCGAAGGGATGGTGGATAGGGCAGGGGTCACCGCGGCGCCTTCGGATCACTGGCAGTTCTTGCCGACCGAACTGCCCACAACCAGCGCGTGGGCCGCGCGATGTCGCCATCGCGCGGCCCACGCGCACAACGGTGCAGGTGCTAGTGGACGTCTTCGTCTTCCCTGTCGATGTCCTTCACAGGAAGCACCACGAACGGCATGCCGGCGCTGTCCTTCATGTGTTGAGGGGCAAGGCCACGGGCCATGTGGTACGCCGCGATGGCGACGATGGTGCCGAAGGCGATGCCGCTGAGGCTGAACGTGTCGGTGAACACCAGGCTGGTGTTGCCGATGGCGATGACGATGCCGGCGGCCACGGGGACCAGGTTGATCGGGTTGGCGAAGTCAACGTCGTTCTCTTTCCAGATCTTCGCGCCCAGCAGGCCGATCATGCCGTACAGGATCACCGTGATCCCGCCAAGGACGCCACCCGGGGTCGCGGCGACGAGGGCCCCGAAC
>DASRVZ010000026.1:0-3975 GCA_035654835.1 Dermatophilaceae bacterium
GCCCAGATGGAGCAGATCTCAGCGGCGGCAGGCGAACTTCTCCTACGTCCAACAGTCCCGCCCGAACCACCCCGGTCAGCGAAGCACTGACCCCAACAAGTGGGGGGCCAAATGGTCCCCGAGAAGTGCGGAACGTCAGCTCCAGGTGTCGCAACCTCGCAAACCCTGTGTCTGCAACGAACCCCGGATAGATGAGAGACCGAAGCTGAGCCTCCATGTCCTGCTTCGCCGGCGCCAGCACCGGGCTTGTCATCGCCGCCAGCGCCAGCTCGACCTCGCGCGACTTCACCAGCAACGGCTCGACCAGGTCGATCACCTCCATGACCCGTGCCACGACCTGCGATCGGACGATACGCAATGTCTCGTCGAACTCAACTGACCCGAGCACCTGGCCACCAGGTCGCTCCGCAACGATCGAGTCGACCGCAGCTGCGAGGCAGTCCTGCAACAGGTCGGGGACACTTCCATGCGGGCTGTGGCCGAGCGTGAGCCGTTGGGCGTTGGTCAACAGCGCCAGCACACGCTTCCAGGGGGCTGTCGTGTTGAGCAGCAGGAGGCGTCGGACACCGAGCTTCGTTGCAGCGTCACGCTCCTGCTGCGAGGCGAGGACCTCGACGGCGACGCTGTCACCGTGGTCAACAACCGCCGGAAAACCCTGGATGACCCGGTTGCCGACCCGTTGCTCGAACGTCGCCGGGAGGTCGCCAAATGCCCACCCCTGCAACCCTTGCCGCTCGATTGATGCTGCGGCCCGCTGGATGGTCTGCCGAAACTGCGGCGCCAGCTGCTCCTGAAGAGCCGCCAGGTCCTTGCCCTCCCCCACGACCTTGCCGTCGCTGTTCTCGACCCGGAACGTCATGCGCAGGTGGTCGGGCACCCTCGACCAGTCCCACTCCTCGGCGGGGACACGGACACCGGTCATCTCATGCAGGGAGTGCGCAAGCTCGTCGGTGAGAAGACCGTCAGCGTGGTCGATCAACGCCAGAGCGGCGTGGGCGCGATCCGGCACGGGGACGAAGTTGCGACGGGTTGCCTTTGGCAGCGACTTCAGCAGCGCGATCACCAGGTCCTCACGCAATCCCGGCACCTGCCAGTCGAATCCGTCATCGTCGACCTGGTTGAGGACATCGAGGGGAATATGGACCGTGACACCGTCGGCGGCCGCTCCCGGCTCGAACTGATAGGTCAGCGGCAGGCTGATGCCGTTCTGGGCCCAGATCTGTGGGTAGTCGTCGGCGCTGACCGCATCGGCATCGTCACTGACCAGGAGGTCCTCGGTGAACGTCAGCAGATCGGGCTGCTCCCGACGGGTCTGCTTCCACCAGGAGTCAAAGTGCTGGCCGGAGACGATATCGGCCGGCAGCCGCGCGTCGTAGAAGTCGACCAGCGTCTCGTCGTCGACCAAGATGTCTCGTCGCCGCGCCCGGGCCTCAAGCTCGGTGAGGCGCTTGATCAGGGTTCGATTGTCGTGGAAGAAACGGTGATGCGTCTCCCAGTCACCCTCCACCAATGCGTTGCGAATGAACAGATCTCGCGACTCTTCAGGATTGATGCGCGCATAGCCGACCTTGCGTCCGACGACCAGCGGGACGCCATACAGAGTGACCTTCTCAAGTGCCACGGCGGAGCCACGTTTCTTCTCCCAGTGCGGCTCGCTGTAGCTGCGCTTGACCAGATGCCCGGCCAGCCGCTCGATCGCCGCCGGGTCGGTGCGTGCGTTGACGCGCGCCCACAACCGGGTGGTCTCGACGAGCTCGGCCGACATGACCCACTGCGGTTGCTTCTTGAAGAGCGACGAGCCCGGCGAGATTCCGAAGCGCGCACCCCGAGCGCCGATGTATTCGCGCTTCTCGACGTCGCGGACGCCGATGTGCGAGAGAAGACCCGAAAGCAGCGAGTTGTGGATCGCGTCGTGGTCGGCCTCGGATGAGTTCTGTTGCAGGTCAAGGGATTTACACGCCGCCTTGAGCTGGCTGTGCAGATCCTGCCATTCGCGAACCCGCAGGTAATGGAGGTACTCGCTCTTGCACATCCGGCGGAATGCGCTGCCCGAAAGGTCGTGCTGCTGCTCCTTCAGGTAGTTCCACAGGTTCAGCAGCCCCGAGAAGTCACTGTTTTCGTCGGCGAACCGTCGATGCTTCTCGTCGGCCTGCTGCTGCTTGTCCAAGGGGCGCTCGCGCGGGTCCTGGATGGATAGGGCCGAGACGATGATGAGCACCTCTCGCAGCGCACCGTTCGCTTCGGCCTCCACCACCATCCGGGCCATGCGCGGGTCGACGGGCAGCTGGGCGATCTTGCGGCCGTATGCCGTGAGTCGCTTGCGTGGGTCCCTCGCCTGATCAGCCGGGACGATTGCCTGGAGCTCCTCCAGAAGCTTGACGCCGTCAGCGATCTGACGTGAGTCCGGCGGATCGAGGAAGGGGAAGCGGGCGATGTCCCCCAGGCCGAGAGAGGTCATCTGAAGGATCACGGAGGCCAGGTTGGTGCGCAGGATCTCAGGGTCGGTGAACTCGGGCCTGGTCTCGAAGTCCTCCTCGGAGTACAGCCGGATGCAGATGCCGTCCGCGACACGACCACAGCGTCCTGCACGCTGGCTGGCGCTCGCCCGCGAGATGGGCTCGATGGGGAGGCGTTGCACCTTGGTGCGCTGGCTGAACCTCGAGATGCGTGCGGTCCCGGCGTCCACGACATACCGGATACCCGGCACGGTCAAAGAGGTCTCGGCGACGTTCGTGGCGAGGACCACGCGGCGACCGGTGTGCTGGCCGAAGACACGGTGCTGCTCGGCGGCAGACAGACGCCCGAAAAGCGGCAGGATCTCGGTGTGGGGCAAGGACATGCCGTTCAACGCCTCTGCGGCGTCCCGGATCTCACGCTCACCGGAGAGGAAGACGAGGATGTCTCCGCCCGCGTCCCGGCGCTCGGTCCACAGCTCCTCGACGGCCTCACAGATGCCGGTGACCTGGTCAACGTCAACACCGCCGTCATCGGTCAGCTGTGTCAGCGGTCGATAGCGCACCTCGACCGGATAGGTGCGCCCGGACACCTCGATGATGGGCGCGTCATCGAAATGCTTCGAGAACCGCTGCGGGTCAATGGTTGCCGACGTGATGATGACCTTGAGCTCAGGCCGGCGCGGCAGCAGCTGCTTGAGGTAACCGATGATGAAGTCGACGTTGAGGCTGCGTTCGTGGGCCTCGTCGATGATGATCGTGTCGTATCGGCGCAGGTCGCGGTCGCGCTGCATCTCGGCGAGCAGGATGCCGTCTGTCATGACCTTGACCAGGGTGCTGGCGCTGGAGTGATCGGCGAAGCGCACCTGATATCCAACGGTGGTCCCGAGCTCGGTGTGCAGCTCTTCGGCGATCCGCTCCGCCACGGACCTGGCGGCAATGCGCCGAGGCTGGGTGTGGCCGATCATGCCCTCGACGCCGCGGCCGAGCTCGAGGCAGATCTTGGGCAGCTGTGTGGTCTTGCCGGAGCCGGTCTCTCCCGCCACGATGACGACCTGGTGGTCGCGGATCGCCGCGGCGATGTCGGCCTTGCGAGCCGTGATCGGAAGGTCCTCGGGGTAGGTGACCTTGGGCACGGACGCGAGACGAAGGGCGATACGGGTCGACCGAGCGTCTGGTGACTTGCCGCGTCTGCCCCTGGAAGGACGCCGTCGTGGGTTCCGGGCGCGCGCAGGCTGCGGCGCACGCTCTGAGGACATGACGTTCAGGATATCCGGCCCTCAGACGTGATGCCCTCAGGCTCGAAGACCCAACCTCGACGCCCTCATGCTCGCCAGGGCAAAGAGGCCGGGCACTGGCGCGCCCGGTGACAGCGGACACGAGAAACTGCCCATAGACGGCCACGAAACTGCCCGGTGGCGGTCATGAAAACTGCCCGCTGACGGCCATGAGATCTGCCCGACACGATTCCGTCTGCCTGACCGCGTCCCGCGGTTGAGGCCCCTCCTGGAGTGCGGTTAGC